>NZ_JARJDD010000035.1:0-39295 GCF_029269935.1 Gordonia sp. N1V | reverse complement strand
CAACTGCGCGTACTGGGCACCGAAGTCGACGACGAGCACCGGGCGCGGGCCGTCGGACTTTCCATCGCTTACTGATTCTGTTGTTTTGTAGATACTCATTTGAAATCCGTGTAACCCCCTTCTTGGTCGATGTATAAACCGGACTATCCTGCTAAAGAATGGCGTGAATGTCTGTAGGCTACATTATCTACCTGTCGTAAGGATTAATCAATAATCGCAGATTCGGGCCAATCTACTCACGAAACGACGCGCGATCTATTGCAATTCATCGTATCTGCAGTCGGCCACTGAAAAGTATGCTCGCGCAGTTCTCTACCTGCGAAGCTTCATGGGCAGTGAGACGGCTCTCGACGACCTCACGAATCTCACAGACGACACTCTTCGCGCGGCGTGATGGTTCGCCCCTCGCGGTAAAGCCGGATCGCCTTCGCCACTGTGCTGCGTGTCCAGCCGACCCGTGCGGCGATCTGTCGGCATGAGTGCCCTGCATCGGCAAGTTGCCCGATCTGCTGAATATCGTCGTCGGTGAGTACGCGTGGTGAGGTGTCGACACCGACCTTGCGCAGGTTCCGCCGCACCGTCGTCTGGTCAGCGCCGACCTGCCTGGCTACCTCCTCGACGTTGTGGCACTGGTACCAAATGCCAACCATCTCCTCGACTTGTTCGGCGGTCTTTTGCTTGGCGGCCGGGCGCAACAGTTCCGTCCTCGGAGGTCGGCCACCCTTCTCAGCCTGCGCAATGATTCGCGCAAGCCTCTGACCTGCGGTGATATGATTCAAGTAGGAGTGCAGGATCCGCACCATATGTCATGAGTCGCGACATCGTTGACGCACGATGTCGCGACTCATTGCGTTTCAGCGTTTGCGTGGGTCAGAGGGCGCCGTACTTGTCGATGATCGGTTCAAGCAGTTCGGCCGCGCGCACCCCGGTGATCACCTCGTCGTTTTGGACCTTGGTGACCACCTTGGATTCGGCGTCCTCGTAGACGTGTTCGCCGATGAGCAGACCCTCCTCGGTGTAGGGCCACACGAATGCCAGCGTGCGACGCACGAGGTAGTAGGCATCGGCGTCGTACTGGGATTCCGGCGCAGTATCGCTACCGACCGCCGCGAAGACGTTGTCGCCGAGGAGCGCTCCGGGAACGAACTGATTGAACTGGGCTTCGCCGCTGAAGCCCCAATCGTTCACCGCCATTTTCTGCTTCCCCGTCCACATGACCAGCATGTCCATCTCCGCGAGCTGCTGATAGAACGTGCGTACCGCGTCCATGCCGTCGAGGATCACGCCCTGCCCGCCCTCGAACAGCCGATAGTGCGGGTGACGGACGGTCATCGAGGGCGCCAGTAGATCCTCGTAGCGGCCGGACACCTCGAGGAGTCCGTGGCGTCGGTAATTGATCAGGATCTTGCGGTGCAGCGGGTTGTCGAGGCTCTCGATGAGTTCATCGACGTCGTCCATCATGTGGACGAACTCTTCTTCGTACGGGGTCTGAGCCGTGATGTTGCTGCTTGCCTGAATTGCGGTCATTCGATTCTCCTCATTCTGATTCCGTGCGTCACGCGGCCGGCAACGCGCGCATTTCGAAACGCTTCGACGACGTGGCGTCGGCGTGTTGGGCGACGTGGCCCGCGAGCGGTTGTGCGGGCTGAACGGGCTGAGCACCCCGCCACAAACGCTGATCTGAGTGAAGCGCCCGGCGCAGCCCGAAGCCATGTCCAGTTCGACGAGTTTGTTCATCGATCGCTTAACGGTCCAGGTCACACCGCTGCTCCGGAAGTGAGGCGAGTCACAATTCGTTTAGACTGACTGATCGTGGACCTCAATTTGCGTCTGGTTCGGCGCCTCATCGCCGTCGTCGACGAAGGACATTTCGGACGGGCGGCCGATCGGAGCTTCATCAGCACACCCGCGCTGAGCCAGCAGATCCGAAAACTCGAACAGTCCCTCGGAGTCGATCTGGTCGATCGCACCTCCCACCCCGTGGTCCCGACAGAAGCGGGTCGCGCCTTTCTGACCGACGCCCGACTGGCCCTGAACGCCGCGGACCGAGCCGTCGCCTCGGCGGAGGCCTTTCGGCGGCGGGCCGCAAGCTCGGCACGTCTGGGATTCATGACCGCGAGCACCGGTATCCACCTGCGCGAGGTCCTCGACGAACTACAGCGGACGATGCCCTCGGCGACGGTGCAGTTGCTGGAGCTCCCTTGGCCCCGACAGATATCGGCGGTTCGCGAGCGCCAGGTCGACGCTGCACTGGTACGACCGCCGGTCACCGACACGAGTGGCTTGCGCTTTGACGTGGTGGTGCAGGAAGGGCGGGTTGCTGCGCTGCCCACCGGCCACCCGCTCGCGGCTCGAACGTCGATCGGCATAGGCGAACTCGACGATGAGCTGCATGTCGCCGACGATGAGGCGGATCCCGCATGGGTCCGCTGGTGGGCATGCGATCCCCGTCCCGGTGGGAAGCCCGTGCGGTACGGGCCATCGGTCCAGACGATGGACGAGCTGCTGGAGGTGGTTGCCGCCAGGCAAGCGATGGCGATCACCGGACAGTTCGTCGCCGATGCGTACCGCAATCCCGGGGTGGCCTTCGTACCGATCGAAGACATCGATCCATGTCCATTGTCGCTGTGCACGCGCGCCGATGATTTCTCGCCGCTCGTGAACGCACTTCGGCGCGCGGTTGCGTCGGTTCGTACCGGACGCAACGAAACTCGCTGACGTGGAAGGGCCGGTTCCTCGGTGGACCGGTCGGTGCGACCTCGGTCGTTACTCATCTGCTTAACGCCGAATGGGTAATGCGACATGGACATTCCGCGCTTCCGATCAGAAGGTGGTGATCGTCACACGACGCTGTGTGATTCACCCAAAGGAGTTCATTCGATGACGAACCATCTGTGTAGGGAGCGACGCGCATGACCACCACTCGCGTAGCCATTGTCACCGGCGCCGCCCGCGGCCTCGGAGCTGAGATCGCACTGCGCCTGTCCGCCGATTACGACGCGCTCGTTCTCGCCGACCTCTCGGCGGAACACCCTGAGCGGGAGTCAGATCCACGCTGGCAGGAGGTCGACGCCGATGTGGTGCCGATCGCCTGTGACGTTCGCGATGCGGCCGCGGTGTCGGCGATGTTCGATACGGCCGCAGAGGCCGGGACCCTGTGCGGCCTGGTGAACACAGCGGGCACCGGACTGTTCACACCGCTGGTCGAGATCGATCAACAATTGTGGGACAACACGTTTGCCGTCAATGCGCGCGGAACCTTCCTCACCTGCCAGGAGTTGGTGAAACGGGCCGACGGGCCCGCCGCGATCGTCAATATCGCCTCCATCGGCGCCCGGCTCGGCAATGAGATGCTCACGCACTACGGGGCGTCGAAGGCCGCTGTCATCGAACTCGGCCACAGTGTCGCGCGGTCGGGAGCGCTGCGCGAAATACGTTGCAACACGGTGCTCCCCGGCCTGATTCTCACCGATATGTGGCGACAGACCATTGCGTGGCTGCGCGGTCGCGACAGTTCTCTGGAGGGAGTATCTGACGACGACGTGTTCGCCGGTTTCGTTCAGCAGATGGTGCCCATGGGTCGGCCCCAATCTGCTGGTGACATCGCCGAGATGGTGGCCTTCCTGCTCAGCGACAAGGCACGCAACGTCACCGGGCAGTCGATCGCCGTCGACGGTGGGGCGGTCATGAGCTGATGGCTCATGATGTCCTGGGCTGACGGAGCTCACCTACCAGGAACGAGGTGAGTCGGCAGTCTCACTGCCGTCGATGCCGCGACCGGCGAGACCGCTTCTGACCCAGTGACATTCCCGGGGCGCCGTGTCGGTCGGCGAGCGGTGAGGCGCCGACCGATACGGCGACTACGGGGGAGTGAACTTGCCGACGCTGAGCTGCGGTAACGTGATTCAACAAGAGTGCAGAACGCGCTCCGGCGGGAATGCATCGCCTTTCACGACGAGAAGAACTCGCGCCAAGGAGGATTCTGTTGGCTCTGAGGTATCCGCTTCCGCAGACGAATGATGCGTTGCTGGTGCGCACCTACTGCGATCCGGCGACCGATCAAGCGTGGGGGGCCCTTGTCTGGGAAGCGAGTGCTCCGGTGGACTTTGAGCACGAAGAGGGTCGATTTCGTGCGAACTTTCAGTACATCGATGACCGCGCATATGACGGTGTGACTGTCGACGACATTGTCGACTCGGCGCCGGAACCCCCGCCGTTCTTCGTCTTCGTTGCTGACGAGGCGACTCTCAGCTCGCCCGATCACGCCGTGCTTGTCGTTGATCTGCTGCACCAACCGGGTCGAACGGTGCGGGTGCGACCGCGTGACCTGTGGTCTGTCGAGAACAACCTCTCCTTGGGAAACATGGGTTTCGACGACTTCGCGAGGGCTGCCGTCGACGGTGTGTTCCCCGGTTTCGGGTGAGCACTGGATTCGACACCTGCCGACCGCCAGCCGATCGAGCACAATCGAGCCATGCGCGCCGATAACCCCTGGACCCTGCTCGGGTCTACGATCACCTACGAGAATCCGTGGATGCGTGTCCGTGAGGATCGGGTGATCACACCTCTGGGCACCGAGGGCATCTATGGCGTGGTGGAGTCCAACGATTCGGTCATGATCGCGGCACTCGACGATGCCGACAGGCTCTACCTCGTGCGGACATTCTCCTATCCGTCACAGCAGTGGCACTGGGAACTGCCCGGGGGTGGCGGTGACGGTCAGGAGGCACTGACAGCCGCGGCGCGAGAGCTCCACGAAGAGACCGGGATTCGTGCCTCGGCGTGGGAAGTACTCGGCCGGACACGCGTCTGCAACGGGCTCATGACCGAACGGATGGCCACCTGCCTGGCCCGTGACCTCACCTTCGACGGAGAGCGGGAGGTCTCCGACGAGCAGTTCGACACCGCTGAGTTCTTCACAATGGCCGAAGTCGACGAGATGGTGGCCACAGGTGGGATCGACGACGGCCAGAGCATCACGGCAATTCACCTGGTGCAGAAGTGGATCGACCACGCTCGCCGATGAGCGCGGTCGACCGGTTCTAGTTGATGCCCGGGATCCGGATCGGAAGGCCCGGGATGACCGGCGCCGGCGTCGACGTCGGCGAGGACGCGCCGCGCCGTGGCGCGCTCGACGGTGCGGAACTCGACGGTCGGCCCGGCCGGGCGACGGTCGGCGTGGTCGTACTCGCCGACGGCAAGACCGCATTGTCGCGATTGACCTGTGCGCCGCGGCCGGTCCCGGTGGTGTCGTCCTCATTCAGGCACATCGATCGGATCACGTTGTGGTAGTTGACGAGCCCGTAGGTCAGAGGTAGCGCCGCCACGGCGCCGATGGCCCGCGTGGGGGAGAGGAAGCCGACGGTCGGGCTTCCCAGGATCTGACCTTCGGCCAAGCCGCCGACCGTGGTGAACAGGTAGAGCGACAGATAGTACGAGTAGTAGGCGGCGGTGAGCGACTTGGTGACGGTCAGGTCGGCGACGCTCACGGTCTCGAACGGATTGTCTCCCTGATCGAGGTTGTGCTTGAGGCCGATCGTGATGTCGAGCGGGGCGCCGCCGACGTAGGGGATCAGACTGCCGACGAGCGAGGCGAAGGACTCGAGTTGTGTGAAGTCGGCTGGATCGGCGGGAATCAGGTTGTGCGGCACCTGGGTTGCCCGCATCTTCGCCAGAATCGCGTTGGTCTCGCTCGCGATCTTCTGCTTCTGTGCGTCGGTGGTGACCAGTTGTTGCGCATACTCACCGGTGCGGGTGACGATGCGGCTGAGCGGCAGCGTGCCAATCTGCCGGCAGTTGTCATTGTCGGCGAGCGCGAGCTGTCCTGCGGCGGCGCGCACCGCGGCGGGGATGTCGATGTGGTAGGTGTCGTCGTCGCTGGGGCGCCCGGACTGCTCTCGCTGATCTTCGGTGACCCGGGCGACGCACTGGTTCATCACCATGTTGGAGATCCCCTGATACAGGTACTGCGACCCCAGGACGCCGCCCTGTACGGCGAGTTGCAGGATGGTGTTGTATGTGAAATACCCCTGGTAGCTGTCGAGAGCCGTGCCGGTCAACGGACTACCCAAGAACGGGGTGAGCTGAACGGCGAGTTTCACCGGCGCGACGACGGTGACGAACAGATACAGCCACACCGTCTCCACCGCCTGGGTCAGGGTGATGTTGCCGAGCGGAATCGCCTCGTTCTCCTGGCCATCGCGAATCTTCAACAGCTGCGTGACAATCCACTGCGACACCGGGCCGCGATAGGTCATCGACGGATCGGCGGAGTCGGCGCCGAGTGCCATCGGGTTGTCGGATATCGCCAGCGTAGAGACGTTCAGGCGCTTCATGTCCCGATGCGCGGCATCGCGTGCGGCGTAGGCGTTCTGGCGCAGTTGCGGGGGCAGCGAAGGCAACAGAGATTCAAACAGCGAGTCATACACCACCGACAAACTGGTGAACTCACCACTGACGCAGACCGTCGCCTTGCCCTGGTTCTCCTGCAGAGGCGCGAGCAACGAGCGCGGGCTCTGCGCGATACGGTCGATCCGCTCCTGATAGGTCTCGGGCTCAGGAGCCTTCGGGGACTTCGGGGCCGCCTTCTCCGCGACCGGTGCGGGAGCAGGGACCAACGCCGGATTGATCACCGCCGCAGTGCCGTTGGAAGTGAACGCGCTTGCCGAGAACGCCGTGAGCGTCGCCACCGCCGACACCCGTACGGCCCACGTGCGAGCACGTCGCGAGCGTCGATTCCCCACCGCACCAACAGTCTTCACGCGCACTCCTCCGACCCCAGAACAGACATCCGGCCTCGGTTCTCCGGCATCGGCCACGGGCCTCGAGGAGAAGTCCTCGTGCGGGAAACCGAATGTAAAGTTAGCATAACCTTTGCATTACGAGCGGATCGTGACCGCAATCACGACCGGGGCGGGGCTGCGTCGAGGACGGGCCTGGTCAACGAGTAGGTCGTCAACCAAGGTTGACCCGCGGCGAGCTCCGGTGAATGATGATGCCATGCGCACAAGCCTCGGACCAGATGAATCGGGTGACCCCGACAACCCGGTGACCGCCTTGACCGCCGTCGCCCGGCGTCGTGCCGAGATCGCCCGTGACGAGGAGGTCGCCGTCCGACGAGCCCGCGCGGCCGGCCTTTCCTGGGCCGAAATCGGTGTGTTGCTTGGCGTTTCCAAACAGGCCATGCACAAGAAGTATCGGAGCGTCGGTTGATGACGACGCTGCCTCTGCAGTCGCGCCCGGTGGTGCTCGCCCTCGGAGCCGACCTACGCGCCGCCGGCTACACCGCGGACGGGGTGGCGGCGGCGCTCGGCGACGACGCCAACGATGCCTTGGGGCGCGGGGTCTGGTGGCCCGCATTGCGCGCAGCGCGTCCCGGCGGTGCCCGGGAGTCGCTGTCGACATTGATCAGGCTGTTCCTGCTCGGCTCCGACGAGGACGAGCCGACGCTGGCGGCGGCCTTCCCGAGCACCGGCGTGCAGGCGCTGATCGCCGAAGGCGTCGTCGAACAGCGCCCCGACGGCCGATACCGCGCGATCCTCGATATCCGACCCCACGCCGACGATGCCAACGACTTTCTCGTGATCTCCGATCAGGACGCGGCGATGCGCAGCGGACCCGTGGCCCACGACCACGTGCTCGGCATCGGTGGAGCGTCGATCTCGTTGGCGCGCGCGGTGATCCGCGACCGCGTCGATACGGCCCTGGATCTCGGCACGGGGTGTGGCATCCAAGCATTGCATCTCGACGCCCACTGCGGGTCCATCGTGGCCACCGACACCAATCCACGAGCTCTGGCCCTGGCTGCGGCCACCGCGACGCTCAACGACATGACCTGGGATCTGCGGGCGGGCAGTCTGTTCGAGCCGGTCGCCGGGGAACGGTTCGACCTGATCGTGTCCAACCCGCCGTTCGTGGTCGGGGCCGGCGCACAGGACTACATCTACCGTGACTCCGGACGGGCCGGCGACGCCCTGTGCGCCGAGCTGATTGCCGGGTTGCCGGACCACCTGACCGACGGTGGTACCGCCCAGTTGCTCGCCAACTGGATGGTGCGCGACGGCGCCGACTGGCGACAACGCGTCGGCGGCTGGTTGGCCGGCACCGGACTCGACGCCTGGGTGGTGCAACGAGAGCTCGCCGATCCGATCAGCTACATCTCGCTGTGGCTCTCCGATGCCGGCGAGGATCCCGACCAGGTCGCCCGACGCGGCTCCGACTGGTTCGATTGGTTCGCCGAGGAGAAGATCACCGGAATCGGCATGGGTGTCATCACCGTTCGCAAGCGCGCCGGCTCGCGATCAACCGATGGCGAGCACATCCTTGAAGAGATCACCGCTGCGGGGGAGGAGGTGACCGGTCCCGAGGCCAAAGCCTTCCTGGACCGGCGCGCCTACCTGCGTGCCCACGACGACGACCACCTGCTGACGGCTCGGTTGGCCTGTGCGCCGGTGTTCTGCGAGACACAATCCTTACCCGGCGACGACGGTTGGCAGGAGATCGGGTCGGCGGTGCGGCGCCCCGGCGGACCGGGCGCTGTCCTCGGCGTCGACGAGGTATCGCGAGCGCTGCTTGCCGGATGTCGCGGAGCGGTCGAACTGGGCACCCTGATCGATTTGCTTGCCGCGCACCACGGTGTCGACGCCGACGCATTGGCACAGGCAGCACTTGCCGTGGTCCGCGAGGCGATCGGCCGCGGAATCCTCTTCGAGGTTCGGTGAATGTCCGATCCCGCACGACTCTTCACCGACTGTTCACCTGGTGTGAAACCGGTCGATGCCGTGTGATCCGGTGACCTCCGTGAGGTGAGACACCGAGATGTGTGGTGCCGGCGTTGCCGGCCGGACCCGGAGGAGACCATGAGGCGTCGGACAGTGAACTCGATGGTGGCAGCGATCCTGGCTGCCGCAGCATTGGTGCTCCCCACCGCGGTGGCGCAATCGCCGGCCACTGCCGCCCCGGCATGCGCGTTCGCGCCGACGCAGGTGCCCGCATCCGCAGGTTTCGCTGCAGGGCAAACCGATCAGGCATTCGCGACCCCCGCGCCGCGCGATCACATCGCCATCCTGGACGGCTTCTCGTCGATCTCCCCGCTGGTGCGTCAACAGAACCTCGCCGAGGCGGTCGCCATCAACAACACCGCGAGCCCGGCGACCGCCCGCGCCTCGGTGAACGACAACTATGCGATCGAGGGCCCGGCGATCTTCGACGCACTGGGTTCCCGTCTGGCTCCGGCGTTCTACGCGGCGCTGCGTGCCGGACAGTTGCCGAAGACCGCCGCGCTGCTACTCGGCGACGAGTCGCCGGCCGGCGAGCGGACCGGAACCAGCAAGGAGAAGAAGTACTTCCAGTACCCGCGGCCGTTCGAGGTTGCGCCGCAACTGATCCGCCACTACGGCGACGGCCGCCCCGATCTGTACGCGGCGGTGCGCGGTAGCGGCTCCTACCCGTCGGGTCACACCACCTGGGGCTACACCCAGGCCTTCCTGATCGCGGCGATGTTGCCCGAGGAGGGCCCGCAGATTCTCGCGCGCGGCGCCGACTACGGGTACCACCGCGTTGTGCTCGGGGTGCACTATCCGCTCGACGTCATCGGTGGTCGGATGCTCGCGCAGGCCGTGACCTCCGAGATGCTCGGTGACCCGCGGTTCGCCGGGTTGTTCGCGCAGGCGCGTACCGAGCTGCGGGCGGTACTGCAAGCACGCGTGGGCGCCCCGATCGGGGCGATCGTCGCCTGCCAGCAGGCCGCCCAGCCCACCGCGACGGCGCTGACGACCTACCGGCAGCGTGCGACCTTCTCCTTCCTGCCGTCCGGGGCGGCCCAGGCGGAGAACGTCCCCGCAGGAGCCGAAAACCTCATCCGCGCCGCACATCCCGGACTCAGCACGGCCCAGCTGCGCGACATCCTGGCCCGGACCGCGTTGCCCGCCGGCTACCCCCTGGACAAGAGCGGGCTGTCCGGCGGATGGCAGCGGCTCGACATCGCACGCGCATGGGTGACCCGCTGAGAGTGCCCTCGAGCGCGTGCCGTCGCGGCCGGATGGTCAGCCGAAGGTGGTGTCGAGGGCGCGGGTGAGATCGTCGACGAGATCGTCCGCGTCCTCCAGCCCGACCGAGAACCGCAAGTGCCCAAAGGTGCGAAAGGGCTTGGGATAGGCAGCGACCCGTGGTCCGTCGGTGCCGACGTGCACGATGAGCGACTCGTCGTGACCCAGCGAGACCGCCGAGGTGATCACTCGCAGGTGCGACACGAACCGATTCTGGGTCGCCGGATCACCGTCAACGGCGAAGGCCATCATTGCGCCGAACCCGCGCCCGCCGAATTGCCGTGCGGCGAGGTCGTGTTGTGGATGGGTGGCCAGCCCCGGATAGGCCACGTACGCGATTCGCGGATCGCCGGCGAGGAGTTCGGCGAGTCGCTGCGCGGTCGTCTGATGCTGACGCAGCCGCAGCGGCAGGGTGATGGACCCGCGGTCGATCAGCCACGCGTTGAACGGTGAGATGACCCCGCCGACGTCGACCATCGCCTCGGACTTGATCCGTGCGATGAGATGCTGCGCGCCGATCACCGCGCCACCCATGGCATCTCCGTGTCCGTTGATGTACTTGGTGAGCGAGTGCACGACGAGATCGGCGCCGTCGGTCAACGGCCGATACAGCGGCGGGGGAGTGAAGGTCGAGTCGACCATCAACAGCGCATCGGCGCGGTGCGCGATCTCGGCGAGTGCGCCGATGTCGGCGACCTTGGTGGTCGGGTTCGCGATGGCCTCGGTGACGAGCATCCGGGTGGTGGGCCGGACAGCTGCGACGACGGCGTCGAGATCGGTGACGTCGACGAAGCTTGCCTCGATGCCATACTTGCGCGGCATCAGTTCGGTCCACAGTTTGAACGTCGCCTCATAGGTCGTGTCGGAGACCACCACGTGGTCGCCGGTGGCGAGGAACGTGAAGAACACCGCGTGCAGGGCAGCGACGCCGGAGGCGAGTGCGACGGAGTCGTCGCCGTGGTCGAGTAGTGCCAGTTTTCGCTGCAGCGCAGCCTGATTGGCGCCGGTGTTGCGGGTGTAGAAGAGTTGATCGGTGCCCGACCAGTCGGCGGTCTCCGGATTCGGTGGCAGGTGATACGAGTTGGCCATGGTGATCGGGGTACGGATCGAGGGCCCGCTCGTGTCATTGCCCGCGTGCACACACGCCGTCATGTCGCCGCTCGCGCGCAGTAAGTCGTCGGTGTGCTCATCCATGTCGGTTCCACTCCGCTCGGCCGTCGGTCAGATCGTGTCTCATGCTGCCCGGTCGTCGGCGGATACCTCTCGCCGGCCCGTCCACCCGCGCGGAGAGGGCGCAACGTCGGCGACGGGTGCCGACGCAAGGGCGGGCGATGAGCTCTCGGTGGTCGGGCATGCCGGCCCCGCAGCGTCCGCTCGTGCCATGGTGAGCCGGGCGAGGACGGGAGCGCCGAGAATGACGGGCAAACGGTGCAGCTTGTCGATCCCGAGCGCGAGCCGGACCTCGGCCCACGCCCAGCACGTCCCGAACACGCCGATCGCGAAGGCGGTCATGAGCAGGGGTGACCACGGTCGATCGACGACGAGGATCGGTACCGCGACGAGTGCCAGCGCCTGGATCACATACGAGTCGAGGCTGCGGGTCCCCGACATCAGCAGTGGCCGCAACCATTCTCGTGACCACAACGACAAGAAGATCCGGCACAACCCGTAGACCGCCGGCACGAGCACCCAGGCGCCGACGGCTCGTGCCGGTCCGAACTCGAGTTTGTCGCCCAGGAAGGACTCGGCCGTGTGCCACGGACCGGCGGTCACCAGATAATGCGTGCACACTGCGATACCCGCTGCCACCAACACCACAGCCGGGAGGTGTCGCTCGATCCGCTCGGCGAGATCCCAACGACGCCACTGCCATCCGACGATGAGAGCAGGAACGAACATGATCTGCCAGCCCGCCCAGTTCTGGATGCGGGCGCCCGACGGTTGTGCAACCAGATAGAACCAGTCGGGTGCGGCGAATTGCGAAACCGCGTACAGCGCCACGGACGCGGCGAGGACCGGCCGCCACCACCCGCGCACCAGAAGCGGAAAGACGGCGAACGCCGAGCCCATCAACACCATGTAGAGCAACAAGATGTTGCCGCCGCTGGGCAGATAGCTCATCGTCACCGCCATCACCAGGCCCTGACCCCACCCGTCGACCGGACGGAGCCAGGTCAGGTGCCCGAACCCGGCCATCCCGGCCACGACCGCAGCCAGCGACAGCGTGAGCTGGCAGACGTAAAGTGCGGCAAGCCGTTTGGCCAGGCGCGTATAGGTGAATCGCAGACCGCGGGTCT
The DNA here is from genome assembly GCF_029269935.1 of Gordonia sp. N1V. Lineage (NCBI taxonomy): Bacteria > Bacillati > Actinomycetota > Actinomycetes > Mycobacteriales > Gordoniaceae > Gordonia > Gordonia sp. N1V. Next base: position 26,952 of record NZ_JARJDD010000035.1, on the reverse strand, counting down.
CGATCCACCGATGGTGCACCAACCCCAGGACGAACCCCGAGAGCAGGACGAACACGCTCATCCCGTCGACGTACGGGAACACGTGGGTGGGCATGGCGATTTTCGCGCCGTCGGCGAAATGGGCGGTGATCATGCTCCAGATCGCCAGGCCGCGTGTCACGTCGATCGCGAGGTCCCGGTTCATCGGTCCCGACAGTAGGACCGGGTCGCCTCCTCCCCGAGTGCGACGCGCGATCGAGTCCCAATCGTCACATTTGCCACATTGGAAACTTTGGTGACAGGTCGGTCATCGGTGCGACGCAACGACGAGGGGCCTCCCGGACATCGCCCGGGAGACCCCTCGTCGGAGCTCGGTGCTCAGGCGTACAGGTCGGCGATCGCCTGCTTGTAGGTGTCGCTGATGACGTTGCGCTTGAGTTTCATCGTCGGAGTGAGTTCTCCCGATTCGATGGTGAAGTCGGTGTCGAGAATCTCGAACTTCTTGATCGCCTCGGCCTTGGACACCTTCGAGTTGGCCTCGTCGACGGCCTCGGCGATCTCGGCGCGCAATTCGGCGTTTCTGGCCAGGTCGGCCAGCGAGGTGTCGGCCGGCAGATTGTGACGCTCGAGCCAGCCCGGAGTCGCCTCGGGGTCGATCGTGATGAGCGCGCCGATGAATGGCTTGTTGTCGCCGACCACGAGGCACTGGCTCACCATCGGGTGCGCACGGATGGCGTCCTCGAGCTGCGCCGGCGACACGTTCTTACCGCCTGCGGTGACGATCAGTTCCTTCTTCCGGCCGGTGATGTAGAGATAGCCGTCCTCGAGGCGGCCGATGTCGCCGGTGTGGAACCAGTCATCGTGGATCGCCTCGGCGGTGGCCTCCGGGTTGTGCCAATAGCCGGTGAACACCACCGGTCCCTTCAGCAGCACCTCGCCATCCTCGGCGATGGCCACCGACACCCCCGGGACTGGGCGACCGACCGATCCCACACGCTGGTGGTCCTCGTTGTTCGCGGTGACCGCCGCGGTCGTCTCGGACAGGCCGTATCCCTCGTAGACGGGGATGCCGACACCCCGGAAGAAGTGGCCGAGGCGGGCTCCGAGCGGGGCGCCGCCGGAGATGGCCCCCTCGCAATTGCCGCCGAGTGCGGCGCGCAGCTTGTTGTAGACCAGCGCATCAAAGATCTTGTGCTTGATCGTCAACACCAGTCCGGCCGAGCCTTTTTCGGTGGCCTTGCTGTACTCGATGGCGGTGTCGGCGGCCTTGTCGAAGATCGAGCCCTTGCCGCCGTCATAGGCCTTCTGCTTGGCGGAGTTGTAGACCTTCTCGAACACGCGCGGAACCGAGAGCACGTAGTTCGGCTTGAAGACCGCGAGATCGTCGATGAGGTTCGGGATGTCGTTGGTGTGGCCGAGGATCACGCCGTTCTCGACGCAGCCGACCGCGACGACACGGGCGAAGACGTGGGCCAGCGGGAGGAAGAGCAGGGTCGACTTGCCCTCGGCGAGGCCGGCGCCGACCGCATCCCGCGTCGCCGCGCACTCGGCGAGGAAGTTGGCGTGGGTCAGCACGACGCCCTTCGGCCGGCCGGTGGTGCCCGAGGTGTAGATGAGGGTCGCCGCGTCGGAGGACAGTTGATTGGCGTGCCGCTCGTCGAGTTGCTCGTCGCCGATCTGCTCGCCGCGCTTGGTCAGTTCGTTCACCGCGCCGCGCTCGATCACCAGGGTCTCGCGCAGCGGATCGCCGGCCTCGACGACCTCGGCATGCTTGGTGAACTGCGCCTCGGACTCCACGATCAGAAGGGACGTTCCCGAGTTCTCGACGATGTACTTGACCTGATCGGTCGCCGAGGTCTCGTAGATGGCGACGGTCACCGCCCCAGCGCGCCAGATCGCGTAATCGAGAACCGTCCACTCGTAGCGGGTGGAGGACAGGATCGCGACCCGGTCGCCGGGCGCGACCCCCGAAGCGATCAGGCCCTTGGCGACGGCGTCGACCTCGTCGGCGAAGTGCTTGGCGGTCACGGTGATCCACGTGCCGCTACTGCGCCGCTTGAACAACGGCATCGTCGGGCGCTCGGCGCGATACCGCAGGATCGCGTCGACGGTGGTCGCCTTGTCGTCGACGGAGAGATCGGACGGTGTCGTGTACTCCTGCATGCTGCTCCTGATGAAGAACCCGACATAGCGGACAACCCGCTGGTCGGCGCGGCGATTTTATGTGCGACCGAGGGTACCAGGATTCATGAGAGGCCCGTCACACCAGGCGCTGGTGGTGGGTGACGTCGGCGGTCGCGTGCTCGAAGCCTCTTCCACGTTGGTCTGTGGACAGATGCGCCTCGAGATGCGGTCTCTTCGGTCCTCGCGCATTACAGTTGACTCGATGAACGGGATACGCAGACCATGACCGAGACCCCAGCCGCCGACCGCCCCGACGCCGACGCGATCACCTTCGACGACCTCGACATCGACGACCGTGTGCGCAGTGCGATCGCCGAGGTCGGATACGAGACACCCTCGCCGATCCAGGCTGCGACGATTCCGCCGTTGATGGCGGGCCGCGACGTCGTCGGCCTGGCCCAGACCGGTACCGGTAAGACCGCGGCCTTCGCGATCCCGATCCTGTCCCGCATCGACCCGGCGGTTCGTCGTCCGCAGGCGCTGATCCTCGCGCCCACGAGAGAACTCGCCCTGCAGGTGTCCGAGGCCTTCAGCCGGTACTCGGCGCACATGCCCGAGGTGCGGGTGCTGCCCATCTACGGTGGGCAGAGTTACGGCGTGCAGCTGGCCGGGTTGCGGCGCGGTGCGCAGGTCATCGTCGGAACCCCGGGCCGTGTCATCGATCACCTCGACAAGGGCACCCTCGACATCTCCGAACTCGAATACCTCGTCCTCGACGAGGCCGACGAGATGTTGACGATGGGTTTCGCCGAGGACGTCGAGCGCATCCTGGCCGAGACGCCCGACTCCAAGCAGGTGGCGCTGTTCTCCGCGACCATGCCCAGTGCGATTCGCCGACTGGCGCAGAAGTACCTGCACGATCCGCAGGAGATCACGGTCAAGTCCAAGACCGCGACCGCTCAGAACATCACGCAGCGCTATCTGCAGGTGTCGCATCAGCGCAAGCTCGACGCGTTGACCCGGTTCCTGGAGGTCGAAACCTTCGACGCGATGATCGTGTTCGTGCGCACCAAGCAGGCGACCGAAGAACTCGCCGAGCGGCTTCGGGCGCGCGGATTCTCGGCGGTCGCCATCAACGGCGACATGGTGCAGGCCCAGCGAGAGCGGACCATCAACCAGCTCAAGGACGGTGGGATCGACATCCTCGTCGCCACCGACGTCGCCGCTCGCGGACTCGACGTCGACCGCATCTCGCATGTGGTCAACTACGACATCCCGCATGACACCGAGTCCTATGTGCACCGCATCGGGCGGACCGGCCGGGCCGGCCGGTCGGGTAACGCGCTGCTGTTCGTCTCGCCGCGGGAACGCCACCTGCTCCGGGCCATCGAACGCGCCACCCGCCAGCCGCTGACCGAGATCGGGCTGCCGTCGGTGGAGGACGTCAACGCCCAGCGTGTGGCCCGCTTCGCTGACTCGATCACCGAGAACCTGACCTCCGATCACCTCGACATGTTCCGCAAGCTCGTCGAGGACTACGCACGCGACAAGGACGTCGCCATGGCCGACATCGCCGCGGCGCTGGCCCTCGAGACGCGCGACGGTGGCTTCCTGATGGCTCCAGACCCGCCCGAGAGCGAGCGGCCGGCCCGCCGTGAACGGGAACCGCGCAAGGGGGGCGGCTCGTATGCCACCTATCGCATCGCGGTGGGCCGCAAACACAAGGTGTCACCCGGCGCGATCGTCGGTGCGATCGCCAACGAGGGCGGCCTCACCCGGGGTGATTTCGGCAACATCAGCATCCGCGACGACTTCTCCCTCGTCGAATTGCCGGACAACCTCGACCGCGACACCCTCGACCGGCTCCGCGACACCAGAATCGGCAAGAACCCGATCGATCTGCGTCGCGACCAGGGCCCACCCCGCGCCCGGGGCGGCAACAAACGCGCTGGTCAAGGTCAGCGCGGTCGAGATGGTCAGCACTCGCGCGGTGACAGCTGGGGCAAACGCGGCTCGCGTCATGTTGCCGGTCGCGGACGTAGCTGAGGCGACTCCCCAGGGCGGTCGGGACACCCGATGCGTAGGTGACACTGTTGGGCGTTTCGAGATTGTTCCGTAACCTTGGTGGCGGATCGAACGATGATCCATGTGGACACCGTCCGACCCGACCGTCAGATTTACGCGAGCATTTTCAGGAGTAGTCACCAGTGTCAGTGGTGGATTCGATCTCAGCAGCCGAAGCCTTGTCCCACACCCGCGAGGGCGACGCCGTCGTCGTCGACGCCCGCCCCCAAGTGGTCCGCCACCAGGGTTCCTTGCCCGGTGCGGTCGTCGTGGACCCGACCGACGTCCGGTCGCGATTGGCCCCGACGCCGTCGGGAACGTTCCCGGTCATCGGGCATCGCGACACGGAGATCAACGTCGTATCCGTGTCGTCGCAGGCACCGCGCATCGCCGAGCAGATCGCCGACCTCGGCTACACGAATGTGCACTACGTCGACGGTGGTTTCCCGGCACTTCGGCGTACCACCCCGTGATCGTGTGGCCTGCCACCGGCGCGTCGACTTGATAGCGTGATGGGTCAGCCCGACCGTGGGCCGGTGCCGTCCGGCCAGGTCGGGGGATCTGCGCAGGAGGAAGCCGGGCTGATGGCCGAGCAGGAGACTCTCGACGACCGTCGTGACCAGGTCGTGCGTCTGCTCGAATTCCTCTCCGACCTCCTGGCCACCCGCGCCGGTCGTCGGCGTCATGTCGACGCCCATCGCGCCCGGCTCGACGTCGGTCCGGGTACCGCGGTCACGGTGCGTTCGGGTGCCGCGGCCGGCCAGGTCGTCGTGGAGCTCGACCCCGGCTACGTCGGCTACGACGAGCTCGACGCGATGATCACCGAGCTGTACGACCATCCGGAATCCCGCGAACTCGTGGTGGCCGGTGGCCTGGTGGTGGTGACCTCGGTGATCGGGGCCGGCTCTCCGGACGACGGCGCATCCGAACTGGTACGGGAGTACCTGCTGACCCAAGAGGTTGTCGCGCAGCGCGATCCGGACACGGGCGCGTTGCGGATCTCGCTCGGCGCAGGGTCTGCGCCGAGTGTCCAGGACGCCCGACTGCTCGCGGGGATCGAGGGAATCGACCTCTCCCGGACGGTCAAGCTCCACTCCCGTTTCGAGGCTCTGCCCAGTGTGGTGAGTCCCAAGGCCACCGATCTGCTCGACGAGTGGATTCCGCGTGTCGACACCGACCCCGACCAGGTCACCGTGGTGGTCGATCCGTCGGCTACGGCGTTGGTCCTTCGCGAGCGGTCGACCACTGCTCTGGCGGCGTTCTACGACACCGTCGCCGACCGGCTGCGTGAGTCCACCGAGGACGTGCCGATCGGGTTGGCGCAGCTGGTGGCGCCGATCGAGGTCGACGAGCGCGTCGAGGCGCTCGCGGCCTCGGGAGCCCTGCCCGCCGGCGAACTCATCACCGACGCGCTCTATCCGTTGCCGTCCAATGTCGAACAGCGTGATGTGCTGTCGCGTCTGGGCGCCGACAGCGGTGTCGTGGTCGAAGGGCCGCCGGGCACCGGGAAGACCCAGACCATCGCCAATGTGGTTGCCGCCCTTCTGTCCAAGGGCCAGCGGGTGCTGGTGACCAGCGAGAAGGCCGGCGCGCTCGCGGTCCTGCGGGACATCCTGCCGCCGGAGTTGCGCGCGCTGACCGTCTCCACCGCCGACCTGTCCCGCGATCGCTTCGAGTCGGTGGTCTCCGGTGTCGAGGAGATCGCCGAACGCAAGGCGACCTACGTCGACAGCGTCGGCAGCGCCGAGATCGACGATCTCTCTGCGCGTCGGCAGCAAGCGGTCGAGCGGCGTGAACGCGCGCTGCGGGGGCTGTGGGAACTGCGCCGCTCCGAAACCGAGGTGCACGAATGGGTGGCCGGTGACTTCTCCGGGACGGCCGCGGCGATCGTCCGGCAGACCAACGCCGACGCTGACCGGTTGGACTGGTTCCCGGGCCCGATCGACGGGGCATTCGCGCCACTCGATGCGAGCGAGTTCCGGCGTCTCCTCGAATTACTGAGGGCCACGAGAGGACAGACGCCGCGACTGTCCCAGCGTTTCGTCGATCTCGATGATCACCTTCCGGACCCCGCGACCATGGACCAGATCTGTGCGCGGATCGCGCGGCGGCCGGCCGAGCCGATGGTCGGCAGCGGATCGCTGATGTCGATCCTCGGCGATGTCGCCAGCCCGCGATTGCTCCATATCAAGGAGATCTGCGATCACCTCGGCGTCGCCGCCCACGAGGTCGGTACCTTTCCGCCGACCATGATCGACATGGCCGATCGGCTTCTCGCCGGACAGGCCGCGCACCTGTGGTCTCGGGTCACCGCCCTCTCGCCGGTGATCGCCGACGCCGCGCGCCGCGATCGCGAGCTCGGCGCGCACAGTGTCGTCGTGGACGGTGCGCGGCCGGGGGACGGTGAGCTGTTCGCCGCGGCAGCGGCCCACCTGCGCGACGGCGGACGCTGGCGCGGCCGTTTGCGCCGATCCGAGGAGCAGCGTGCGGTCGAGGAATCCGGTGTGGTCGTCACCGTCGACGGCCGGCCGGCCACCGACGAGCGGTCGTTGCAGGCGGTGGCCGATCATCTGGCCGTCTTCGACGCCGTGCATCAGGCGCAGCGCGTCCTCGGCGACCTGCACGTCCCCATCGACACCTCGGGATCGCGGTCGTCGCAGCTGAACCGGCTGGTCCTCCTCGACGGGCAACTCGGCTGGATCTCGGCCCTGGTCACCGCGCGCGACGACCTCGTTCGTGAACTCGAGGTGATCAGTCCGGGCGGCCCGCGACCGCGCAGTGTCACCGAAGCCGCGCGCGTGGCCCGCGAGGCCGGCGCGATCGCCGCGGCCAACGATGCCCTGCTCGCCGAGGAAGAGCTCGCCGAGCACGCGTACAGTCTGGCTGCGCAACTGGAGAAGGGGCCCTCACCGGAGGGCGATGCCCTGGTCTCCGCACTGGCCAACGCCGATGCCGAGGCCATCCGCGCCGCCCGGCGCGCGGCAACGGTCGCCCGGACGGAATGGGAGGACCAGACCGCCCTGGACCTCCTCATGCTGCGGTTACGCAGCAAGGCACCGGATTTCGCGGATCTGTTGGCGTCCACGGCCGACGACCCGCGATGGGACGCGAGACTGCGCGATGTCTCCGACGCATGGGCGTGGCGACGTGCACGGACGTGGGCCGCCGAACGCAGCGATCCCAAGGGGGAGCAGCGGTGGTCGGCTGCCCTCGACGAGGCCGAGGCCGACATCGCGCAGTTGACCACACAACTCGCCGCGGCCCGCGCGTGGCGGGCGTGCCTGTCGCGCGTGACCGTGGCCCAGGTCCAGGCGTTGCAGTCCTATCGCGACCACATGATCAACCTCGGCAAGGGGTCGGGTAAGCATGCTTCGAGGTTCCGCGCTGCAGCCCGGGAGGCGATGGAGCAGGCATCAGCCGCGGTGCCGGCATGGGTGATGCCGATGTCGCAGGTGGTGGACATGATTGCGCCCGAACAGAATTCGTTCGACGTGGTGATCGTCGACGAAGCCAGTCAGTCCGACATCACCAGCGTGTTCCTGCTCTGGCTCGCTCCGCGGGTGATCGTGGTCGGCGACGACCGGCAGTGCGCCCCGACGGGGCTGGCGGGCACCACTCTCGACGACGCCTTCGCCGCACTCGACGCCCGGTTGCCCGACCTGCCGCACTATCTTCGTGACGGTCTCACGCCGAGATCGAGTCTGTTCTCGTTGCTGCGCAGCCGATTCGGCCACGTCATCCGACTACGGGAGCATTTCCGCTCGATGCCCGAGATCATCGGCTACTCGTCGGCGCAGTTCTACGCCGACGCCCCGCTGATCCCGGTCCGTCAGCACGGCGCGGACCGACTCGATCCGCTACGGACCGTGCGGGTATCGGGAATTGCTCAGGGGCAAGGTAATTCGATCGTCAACACCAGCGAGGTCGACGAGTTGGTGTCGACACTGGTCGAGTGCCTGGCCGACACTGCCTACGACGGACTCGATTTCGGTGTCATCGCCTTGCAGGGCACCAAGCAGATCGACCTCCTGACCCGTGCGTTGCGCGAGGCGGTCGACGACGAGACGTGGCGTGCCCGGCGGATTCGGGTGGGGTCACCGCCTGACTTCCAGGGTGATGAGCGGCGGGTGATCTTCTTGTCGATGGTGGTTTCCGACCCCTCGTCGATCGCCGCCCTGACGCGCGCCGAGTCGCAGCGCCGCATCAATGTCGCTGCGTCTCGCGCGATGGATCAGATGTGGCTGTTCCACTCCATCGATCTCGCCGACCTGGGGGAGGGTGACCTGCGGCGGTCGCTGCTGGGCTATATGCAGGCCAATGCCGGACCGGCCATCGACGCCATGCCGGTCGACGTCCCCGATGACCGCAGGGTCGAACCGTTCGAGAGTCTCTTCGAGCAGAAGATTTTCAATTGCCTTGCCGCGCACGGTTATCACGTCACGCCCAAGGTTTCGGTCAACAACATGTGCATCGATCTGGTGGTCACCGGCGCCGACGGCCGTCTGGCGGTCGAATGCGACGGTGATGAATTCACCACGACCGGTGCGCAAGCCCGTTCCGACATGGAGCGTGAGCGCGAACTGCGGCGATGTGGTTGGGAGTTCTGGCGGGTGCGGGAGTCGGAGTTCGAACTCGACGCCGACGCCGCGCTGGCGCCGCTATGGGAGGCTCTCGATCGCCGTGGTGTGAAGCCCGGATCGGTGGCCGGCCCGCATGTCGGTATCGCGGGAACCGCTGTCTCGGAAGGCTCGTCGGCGGAACTCGCCGCGGTGTGGGAGCCGGTGGATCTCAGCGCAGGCGAGTAGGCGGCACCTCCAGCGCCTGCACCAGTGCGGGTAGCGCCACCGCCGCGCCGACCGGAATACGTTGCTGCACAGACGGTGTCAGCGCCGAGGGCTCGGGATTGATCTCGATGACCGGAATCCCGGCGGCCGCGGCGCGTTCGGGTAACGACGCTGCCGGGTACACGATCCCGCTCGTGCCGATCACGAGGACGACGTCGGTCGCGCGGAAGGCTGCATCGGCGCGTTGCCACTCCTGCGCGGGCAGTGGTTCACCGAACCACACCACGCCCGGACGCACCAGCTCGCCACAGACCGGGCACCGCGGAGGCTCTACCCTCGGCAGCTCGCCGGTGACCTCCGGGTCGGCGACGTCGATGGGGTCGGTCTCGGTGAACCGATGCCCACAACGGGAGCAACGCGGCGCGAACAGGCTGCCGTGCAGATGACTGGTCACCGGCGTGCCCCCACGTTCGTGCAGGTCGTCGACGTTCTGGGTCACCACCATCACCGCGCGCGGATCGTCTCCCGCCGCGCGCCCGGCATGCCGGAGCTCGGCGAGTGCGCGGTGCCCGGCGTTCGGCTCGCGGCGTCGGACCTGTCCGGCGCGCCACTGATACCAACCCCACACCAGCGCCGGATCGTCACGCCAAGCCTGTGGCGTGGCCAGAGTTGTCGGATCGAAGTTCTCCCACAGACCGGTGCGGACGTCTCGGAAGGTGGGGATGCCGCTCTCGGCGCTCATTCCCGCGCCGCTGAAGACCGTGACCCACTCGGCCGCGCGAACGATCTCGGTGACCTCGGGCGGGATCAGTGGCTCGCCCCGGTGCTCGTCGGTCATCGCACCTCACGATTCCCTGGTGCCGTCGAGGGCCGCACGCAGCAGCATCGCTGTGGAATCCGGATCGGGATCGCGACGAACGATCATTCCGCGGACGAAGCGCAGGCGATCACCGTCGTGTCGTGGCACGACGTGCAGATGGGTGTGGAAGACGGTCTGAAAGGCCGCCCGACCGTCGTTGATCGCGAGGTTGACGCCGTCGGCGGCCAGCGGCGAGCGCTTCATGGCCGCGGCCACGGACTGGCCCGCGCGCAGCATGCGCGCGCCGAGTTCGGGTGCGAGGTCGGCCAGCCCGGTCGAATGTGTCCGGGGCACCAACAGCGTGTGGCCGCGGGTGATCGGCCGGATGTCGAGAAAGCCCAGGACATCGGGGTCGGAGTAGACGACGCGGGCTGGGGCCGCGCCCGACACGATGTCGCAGAAGACACAGTCGGTCATGGTCGATCACCCTACGTCGTCGGCGTGCCCACCCGACATCGGCGGGTGTGGTGCGGGACACGCCGCCAAAGGTGTTCCAGTTCACATAACGATTGAATAACGAACGCCGGCTGACCTGCGGAGCGCTCGTTCGGTCCGCGAAAAGCTGGCGTGAACTGGCGCAACCCTGGCGGTCCCCAAACCGGGTTGAGTGCACGTGTGTGTTACCCGCGGGATTACCGACGGGTATACCGCGGGGTCAGTTCCGAACATGAGGAATCCCTCACTTTCGTGTGTCATGATGAGTGCCACGAACACGTCGGCGATATCTCACTGCCGAGAACGCCACACCAAAGACGGTGTCACACAGGCGTGTTCAGAAACATCGCGACCACTCTACCGGCCCGGCCCACGTCGGGCACCGGTGGCGATGACGCGTGCCCGTCAGCGGGTGCGGTCACGGGTCGTACGACAACCGGACACAACCACAGGAGTTCATGTGACCGTCGATCACCATCGCACCGGAGCAGACCGGACCACCACCGGCCGCCCCACCCAGGCGCTCATCGATCGCCTCCTTGCCGGCGAGCCCTACGCGGTCAGCTTCGGCGGTCAGGGAGCAGCCTGGCTGCCGACCCTGGCAGAGCTGGTGATCGACGCCGACCTCGAGCATCGGGTGGCCGGCGTCGTCGACGCGGCCGAACGCCTCGTCGAGCCGGTCGCCGAGCAGATCACGATCGCCCGGCCGGACGGATTTCACCCGATGGCGTGGGCCCACGCCCTCGACGCCGGCGAGCCCGCACCGTCGGACGCCGACCTCGCCGACTTCACGCTGTCCGGCCCCGGCGTGCTGCTCACCCAACTCGCCGCGATCGAGTCGCTGCGTAAGCAGGGCCTCGACACCGCTCAGGCCGCGCCGCGGGCCGTCATCGGACATTCCCAGGGCTCGCTGGCCACCGGTGCCATCGGGGCCGAGGGCCACGTGGCCGAATCGGGTCAGGGTCTATTGCTGGCCATCGCCCACCTCATCGGTGCCGCGGGCACGATCGTCGCCCGCCGGCGCGGCCTGGCCACGACCAGTGAGGGCTCGCCGATGCTCGCGGTGACCGGCGTCCGGCCCGAGCGCATCGAATCGCTTCTCGCGCAGTACCGTTCCGAGCTCGCCGCAGCCGAGCAGGACAACGCCCCGGTCATCGCGATCCGCAACAGCCGCACCGCGGTCGTGCTGTCCGGCGCGCCGCGCCACCTGCGTGCCTTCACCGCACTGTGCGAGAAGGTCGCCGCGGCAGAGGCCGATGAGCGCAAGCGCAAGGTCACCGGCGGCGCGCCGTTCGCCCCCTCCTTCGATCATCTGTCGGTCAGTGTCGCCTTCCACCATCCGGCCATGGCCGGTGCGGTCGAACTCGTCGGGCAGTGGGCCGAGCAGTGTGGGATCGACGTCGATCTCGCCGTGCGGCACGCCCACGACATCCTTGTCGCCACCGTGGACTGGGTGGGCACCGTCGAGGAGACCCTCGGCACCGGTGTCGGGTGGATTCTCGACTTCGGTCCCGGTGACCTCGCCACCCGGCTCTCGGCCCCGCTCGTTCGCGGCCAGGGTGTCGGTCTGGTCGCCGCCGCATCGCGCGGTGGACAACGAAACCTGTTCAGCCCCGGCGGTATCCCCGAGGTTGCCCGCCCGTGGAGCGAGTTCGCGCCGACCCTCGCCGAACTCCCCGACGGTCGCAAGGTCGTCGAGACCGCGTTCACCAAGCTCACCGGGCGTTCGCCGATGCTGCTCGCCGGCATGACCCCGACCACCGTGGATCCGGCCATCGTCGCCGCCGCTGCCAACGCCGGACACTGGGCCGAGCTCGCCGGTGGTGGGCAGGTGACCGAGCAGATCCTCGCCGACAACGTCGCGACCCTGACCGACCTGCTCGAGCCGGGACGGCAGGCGCAGTTCAATGCGCTGTTCCTCGACCCGTACCTGTGGAAGCTACAGCTCGGTGGTAAGCGCCTCGTGCAGAAGGCTCGCGCCCAGGGTGCCCCGATCGACGGCGTCATCGTCTCGGCCGGGATCCCCGAACTGGACGAGGCCGTGGCGCTCGTCGACGAATTCGTCGAGGCCGGACTGCGTTTCGTTGCCTTCAAGCCCGGAACCGTCGAGCAGATCCGCTCGGTGATCCGCATCGCCGCCGAGGTGCCCCACCACCCGGTGATCGTCCAGATCGAGGGTGGCCGCGCCGGTGGTCACCACTCGTGGGAAGACCTCGACGATCTGCTGCTGGCCACCTACGGCGAGCTGCGTGCCCGACCCAATGTCGTGGTCTGCGTCGGCGGCGGCATCGGCACCCCCGAACGTGCCAGCGCGTATCTGACCGGGCACTGGGCCGCCGAGCACGGTTACCCGCTGATGCCGCTCGACGGCATCCTCGTCGGCACCGCTGCGATGGCGGCCAAGGAGGCCACCACGGCTCCCGAGGTCAAGCAACTGCTGGTCGACACAGTCGGCTGCGACGAGTGGATCGGCGCCGGCGGTGCCACCGCCGGAATGGCTTCGGGCCGTAGCCAACTCGGTGCCGACATCCACGAGATCGACAATGCCGCCTCCGCGTGCGGACGCCTGCTCGACGAGGTCGCCGGCGACGCCGACGCGGTCGCGGCGCGGCACGACGAGATCATCGCCGCGATGGCCCCCACCGCCAAGCCCTACTTCGGCGACGTCGCCGAGATGACCTATCGGGCCTGGCTCGAGCGCTATGCCACCCTGGCCGTGGGTGCGCCCGACGACGAGCAACTGCCGTGGGCCGACATCACCTGGAAGCAGCGTTTCATCGAGATGCTGCGCCGCACCGAGGCCCGGATGAACCCGGTGGATTCGGGTGAGATCCCGACCATGTTCACCGATGTCACCACCGTCGAGGACGCGCACGCCGCGATCGACGCCCTCATCGGCGTGTACCCCGAGGTCGAAGTCGACGTCCTACACCCCGCCGACGTCGCGTTCTTCCTCGATCAGTGCCGCACCCCGGGCAAGCCGGTCAACTTCGTGCCCGTCATCGACAAGGATGTCCGCCGGTGGTGGCGCAGCGACTCGCTGTGGCAGGCCCACGATGCCCGCTACCCGGCCGAGGCCGTGTGCATCATCCCGGGGCCGGTGGCCGTCGCCGGCATCACCCGTGTCGACGAGCCCATCGGTGACCTGCTGGACCGTTTCGAGGCGCAGGTCGTCACCGACCTCGGCGCAACCGGCGTGCAGCCGAGCGTCATCGACTCCCGCAAGCAGGCCGGACTGGCCGCCGACGCCGGTCGTCTGACCAGCGTCCTGGAAGCCGACGACGTCTGCTGGGCGAGCCGCATGGTTCCGAGTCCGATTGCGCGGCTGGGTGATCGGGACAAGTGGTCGGTGCTCTCGGATGTCCGCGCCGAGCACGAGCCGACCGGTTCGGTGCTGGAGCGGATCGACGACGAGCGCTTCGACCTCGTCATCCCGATCTCGAGCGCGTCGGTGCGCATCCCGTTGCACGTCGACGCCTCGCTCGCCGACGGTGGCGCCCCGCTGGTCCTCGCCGACGATGCCTCGACCGCGATGCGGGAGATCCTCACCGTCGCCGCCGGCGGATCGCTGGCCGAGGTCGCCGACGGCGTCTCGCGCACCACGGTCACCTGGGCGCCGGAGTCGGTCGCCGACCACGCCGCGGTCACCGGTTACACCCTGCCCCCGCATCTGCATCCGACCACCCCGGCCGAGCCCTTCGGCTTCGCCGTTCCCGACACCCTCGTCGGTGCCTGCTGGCCGAGCGTGTTCAGTGTCATCGGCGCAGCCACCACCGAGGATGGCCGAGCGGTCGTCGAGGGTCTACTCGACCTGGTTCACCTCGATCACGCGGTGCACCTGGTGGGTGAGATCCCCACGGAGGCAACTCAACTCACCGTGATCGCGACCGGTGGCCCGGTCTCCGACACCGAGGTCGGTCGCGTCGTGCAGGTGCAGGTCGAGGTGATCGACGGACAGAAGCAGGTCGCCGTGATGACCGAGCGCTTCGCGATCCGCGGACGACTCGGCTCGGCCGAACTCGCCGACCCGGCACGCGCCGGGGGAGCGCTCGACGACGAGGGCTCGGCGACCCGCAAGACCCTGCGCACCGCGACCATCACCGCACCGGAGCGGATGACCGGCTTCGCCGCGGTCTCCGGCGACCGCAACCCGATCCACACCGACTCCGCCGCCGCGCGGCTGGCCGGCCTCGGTGACCCGATCGTGCACGGCATGTGGCTGTCGGCGGCGGCGCAGCAGGTGCTCACCGCCACCGATGCCAAGAACCCGATTCCATCACCGCGACCGCTGATCGGTTGGACCGCACGGTATCTGGGCATGGTGCGAACCGGCGACGAGATCACCGTCCGCGCCGACCGGGTCGGAATGGACGCCGGCCGCGAGATCGTCGAGGTCACCGCCAAGGTCGGCGACAACCTCGTGATGAGCGCCACCGGTCTGCTGGCCGCGCCGCGTACCGTCTACGCCTTCCCCGGGCAGGGCATCCAGAGTAAGGGCATGGGTCTCGACGCCCGCTCACGCTCGAAGGCCGCACGCAAGATCTGGGACCGCGCCGACAAGCACACCCGTGCCGCACTGGGCTTCTCGATCCTCGCGGTGGTCCGTGACAACCCGACCACCCTGATCGCCAACGGGACGACCTACAACCATCCCGACGGTGTGCTGTTCCTGACCCAGTTCACCCAGGTCGCCATGGCGACCCTCGGTGTGGCACAGATCGCCGAGCTCAAGGAATCCGGCGGCTTCGTCGAGGGTGCGATCACCTGCGGTCACTCCGTCGGCGAGTACAACGCGCTCGCGGCCTGCGCGGGAGTGTTGCCGCTCGAGGCGGTGCTCGAGGTCGTCTTCCAGCGTGGCGAGGCCATGCATCACCTGGTGCCCCGAGATGATCAGGGCCGCAGTGACTATCGGATGGCCGCCATCCGGCCCAGCCAGTTCGGGCTCGACGACGCCGAGGTCACCGACTTCGTCGCGCAGATCGGCGCCGAGTCCGGTGAGTTCCTTGAGGTCGTGAACCTCAATCTGCTCGGTTCGCAGTACGCGATCGCCGGCACCGTGCGCGGCCTCGAGCGACTCGAGGAGGAGATCGAGCGTCGCCGCATCGAATTCGGCGGCAAGCGCTCGTTCATCATCGTGCCCGGCATCGACGTGCCGTTCCACTCGACGGTGCTGCGTGCCGGCGTGCCGGAATTCCGCGGCAAGCTCGACGCGCTGCTTCCCGAGGAATTCGATCCGTCGATCCTCATCGGGCACTACATCCCGAACCTGGTGCCGCGGATGTTCAATCTCGGCCGCGACTTCGTCGCCGAGATCGCCGATCTGGTTCCGTCCGACCCGCTGAACGAGGTTCTCGCGGACTGGGATTCGTGGGCCGCGCAGCCGGCGAAACTGGCACGCGTGGTGCTCATCGAGTTGCTGGCGTGGCAGTTCGCCAGCCCGGTGCGCTGGATCGAAACTCAGGAGCTACTGTTCTCCGGCGCCGACCGCGACGGGCTCGGTGTGCAACGCTTCGTCGAGATCGGCCTGAAGGGCGCCCCGACCCTCGCGGGCCTGGCGACCAATACCCTCAAACTCGATCGATACGACTCGGCGACCACCGAGGTGTGCAACCTCGAGCGCGACTCGGATGTGATCCTGGCCAAGGACTCCGGACCCGAGCCCGAGGACGACGAACCCGCCGAGTCGGCACCGAGCGAGGCCCCGGCGGCCGAGGCCGCCGCCGCTCCTGCACCTGCAGCGCCGGCTGCCGCCCCCGCTGCGGCGAGCGGCCCGCGGCCCGACGACATCTCGTTCGGCCCGGCCGACGCGGTCAAGTCCGTCATCGCGCTGTGGACCAAGATGCGGACCGATCAGATCGGTGCCGCCGACACCATCGAGGCGCTGTGCGACGGCGTGTCGTCGCGTCGTAACCAGTTGCTCCTCGACATCGGCGGAGAGCTCGGTCTCGGCGCCATCGACGGAGCCGCCGAAGCCGACATGGCTGCACTGGCCTCGACGGTGGAGAGCCTGGCCCGCGGGTACCGCCCGCTGGGCACCGTGCTGACCGACGCCGTCGGCGATCAGATCCGCAAGGTGATCGGCCCGACCGGCAAGCGTCAGTCCTACATCACCGACCGGGTGACCGGCGTGTGGCAACTGGGCCCGGGCTGGGGTCTGCACACCCAGGTCGCGCTCGCATTGGGCACCCGTGAGGGCGCCAGCGTCCGCGGTGGCGATCTGGGCGACCTCCTCGACGGTGCCGTCGCGAACGCTGACGGTCTCGACGCGCTGATCGACCGTGCAGTCGCGGCGGTCGGCGCCTCCCGCGGTATCGCCGTGGCCAAGCCGGCAGCCGAGTCCGGTGGCGGCGCAACGGTCGATGCGGCTGCGCTCGGTGAGTTCACCGAGCAGATCACCGGTCGCACAGGTGCGCTGGCGTCGGCCGCTTACACCATGCTCTCCAAACTCGGTCTCACCGAGGAGGTCTCGACCCCCGAGACCGCCGACGACCCCAATGCGGTTCTGGCGCAGCGGGTCAGCGACGAGCTGGGTTCGGACTGGGCGCGCACCGTCGCACCGGCCTTCGACGAGGCCAAGGTCGTCCTCATCGACGACCGCTGGGCGACCACGCGTGAGGATCTGGTGCGGATCTGGCTCACCGACGCCGATGAGCTGGACGCCGACTTCGACGCGCTCACCGCACGCTTCGCCGGTTCCGGGCACACCGTCGCCCAGCACGCCACCTGGTGGCAGGGCAAGGCGCTGGCCGCGGGAAACCTGGTGCACGAGCGCGCTTTCGGGACCATCGCGCATGTCGCCGAAGAGCCCGGACAGGGCCGGTGGGCCGATCAGGTCGCTGTGGTGACCGGTGCCAGCAAGGGGTCGATCGCCGCGTCGGTCGTCGCCGGGCTGCTGGCCGGCGGCGCCACGGTGGTGGCGACCACCTCGCGACTGGACTCGCAGCGACTGGCCTTCTACAAGAAGCTCTATCGCGAGAACGCCCGGTACGACGCCGCGCTGTGGGTCGCCCCGGCGAACATGGCCTCCTACACCGACGTCGACGAGCTGGTGTCGTGGCTGGGTAGCGAACAGACCGAGAACCTCGGCGGGACCACCGCCGTGGTGAAGCCGGCGATCAAGCCGACGTTGCTGTTCCCGTTCGCCGCGCCCCGCGTCGCCGGTGACCTCACCGACGCCGGCGGTCGCGCCGAGCTGGAGATGAAGGTGCTGCTGTGGTCGGTGGAGCGGTTGATCGCCGGTCTGTCCGAGATCGGTGCCGACCACGACATCGCCGCTCGTCTTCACGTGGTGCTGCCCGGCTCGCCCAACCGTGGCATGTTCGGCGGCGACGGCGCCTACGGCGAGAGCAAGGCAGCGCTCGACGCCCTCGTGACCCGTTGGGCTGCAGAGGAATCGTGGGGCTCGAAGACCACCCTGGCGCATGCGCTGATCGGGTGGGTCAAGGGCACCGGACTCATGGGCCACAACGACGGAATGGTCACCGCGGTGGAAGCCGCGGGCGTGCGAACCTGGACCACCGACGAGATGGCCGACAATCTGCTGGGCCTCTGCGATCCGGCCACCCGGGCCCTGGCGCGGGAGGCTGCGGTGACCGCCGACTTCACCGGTGGACTCGATCCGTCGATCGACCTCAAGGCACTGGCCGCACAGGCCGCCGACGAGGACGAGACCGATGAGTCGGCCGAGGACGAGGCACCGGTGACCGTCGCGGCCCTGCCCGCCCCGGCACGCGCGGCGAGCGGCGTGAGCCCGGTGTGGCCGAAGATCGACTCGCGTCCGGAGGACATGGTCGTCATCGTCGGTGCCGGCGAGCTCGGCCCGTACGGTTCGGCACGCACGCGCTTCGAGATGGAGGTCGACGAGAAGCTCAGTGCCGCAGGAGTTCTCGAACTCGCCTGGAACACCGGACTGATCACCTGGGATACCGCGCCCAAGCCGGGCTGGTATGACACCGAATCCGGTGATCCGGTGGCCGAGGCCGACATCGCCGAGCGCTACCACGACGCGGTCGTCGAGCGATGCGGCATTCGCCGCTACGCCGACGAGGGCGCCTTGGTCGACGGCACCTCGCCGCTGTTGACATCGGTGTTCCTCGACGAGGATCTGACCTTCACGGTGTCCTCGGAGGCCGAGGCGCGCGCGTTCGCCTCCGCCGATCCCGAGCGAACCCGGGTCGTTGCCGACGAGGAGTCCGGCGAATGGCAGGTGACTCGTTTGGCGGGCACCGAGATCCGCGTCCCGCGTCGTTTCGCCCTGACCCGCACCGTCGGTGGGCAGATCCCGACCGGGTTCGACCCGACCCGTTGGGGCGTCTCGGCCGACATGGCCGAGTCGATCGACCGGGTGGCGTTGTGGAATCTCGTGTCCACCGTCGACGCGTTCCTCTCCTCGGGCTTCACCCCGAGCGAGCTGATGCGGTGGGTGCATCCGGGTCTGGTGGCCAATACCCAGGGCACCGGCATGGGCGGTATGACCTCGATGCGCGAGCTCTACATCAACACCCTGCTCGGCGAGGCCAAGGCCAACGACATCCTGCAGGAGGCGCTGCCGAACATCGTTGCCGCGCACGTCGTCCAGTCCTACGTCGGTAGCTACGGTGCGATGATCCACCCGGTCGCCGCCTGTGCGACCGCTGCGGTCTCGGTCGAGGAGGGCGTCGACAAGATCCGCCTCGGCAAGGCGCTGTTCGCGGTGGCCGGCGGCTTCGACGATCTCGGTATCGAGGGCATCGTCGGATTCGGTGACATGTCGGCGACCGCGGAATCGGCGAAGATGGCCGCGCGGGGGATCGACGAGCGCCGCTACTCGCGGGCCAACGATCGCCGACGCGGTGGATTCGTCGAATCCCAAGGTGGCGGAACGATTCTGCTGGCCCGCGGCGACGTCGCGGCGCAGATGGGCCTGCCGGTCCTCGGTGTGGTGGCGTGGGCGCAGAGCTTCGGCGACGGCGTTCACACCTCGATCCCGGCCCCGGGCCTCGGTGCGCTGGGTGCCGCACGGGGTGCGCTGAGCTCGCCACTGGCCAACGCGCTGGCGGCGCTGGGTGTCAGTGCCGACGACGTCGCCGTCGTCTCCAAGCACGACACCTCCACCCGCGCCAACGATCCCAACGAGTCCGAGCTGCACGAGCGGCTGGCCGCGGCGATCGGCCGTGGTGACGGTGCACCACTGTTCGTGGTGTCGCAGAAGTCGCTGACCGGTCACGCCAAGGGCGGTGCCGCCGCCTTCCAGCTGATCGGACTGTGCCAGGTGTTGCGTGAGGGCGTCATCCCACCGAACCGCAGTCTCGATTGCGTCGACGAGCAGATGAAGGACTACCCGCATCTGGTCTGGGCGCGGGAGACACTGCGACTCGGGGATCGCTTCCCGCTCAAGGCCGGTCTGCTGACCAGCCTCGGATTCGGCCACGTGTCGGGCCTGATCGCGGTCGTACATCCGGAGGCGTTCATCGCCTCGCTGGACCCTGCCGAGCGCGAGGACTATCGCCGTCGTGCCGCCGAGCGTGAGCGCAAGGGCAGCCAGCGGTTGCTCGAGGCGATGTGCGGTGGCGAGGCCGCCTACCGTCGTCCGGCCAACCGTCGCTTCGACGAGACCCGCGACGAGCACGACGCCGAGGCTCAGGTGCTCCTCGATCCGGCGATTCGTCTGGGCGAGTCGGGTGCGTATGCCGATGCGGCGCAAGACGTGTCGTCCTCCAGCAGCGCGGCCACGATCTGATGGCGGTGTTGGGAGTCGGGATCGACGTCGTGTCGATCCCGGAATTCGCCGAGCAATTGGCCCAGCCGGGAACGACCTTCGGCGACCGCTTCACCGTCGGCGAGCGCCGCGACGCGGCGTCGGGTACCGGTGAGGACGCACGTCACCTCGCGGCACGGTGGGCTGCCAAGGAGGCCGTCGTCAAGGCGTGGTCGGTCAGCCGGTTCGCCCGGTCGCCGTTGCTGCCGTTGATCCGGCACAGCGACATCGAGGTGGTCACCGACAACTGGGGGCGTCCGGCCATCCGGCTGGCCGGGGAGATCGCCGAACACCTGCGTGACACCCAGGTGCACATCTCGCTGACCCATGACGGCCCGTCGGCCGCCGCGGTCGCGATCCTGGAGGGCACGGGCTGAGCCCGGCGTTCCACGCGAGGCACGGGACGAGCAGACGACGGCGGTCGGGCCGATGCCGACCGCCGTCGTTTCTCGTCGAGCACCGGTGGATCAGTGCACCGGTGGATCAGTGCACCGGTGGATCAGAGCACCGGTGGATCAGACCGAACTGGTGCTCTCCTCGAGCAGCAGGTAGCCGGCCAGCATGCGTTTGAGCTCGGTCACCGTCTCGGGATGGTCGTGGCCGTCCTGCACCGAGAAACTCAGCAGCGAGTACGCCGTGTGCACCAGTACCTGCGACATCATCTCGCGCCGAGCCCGCTGTGACGGGGTCAGCGGGGCGATCAGCCGCGAGACCTGGTCGGCCAGAACGCGTTCGTTCTGCGAGGCGGTGGCCCGGGTGGCCGGGGTCGACTGCACCGCCAACCACACCGCCCGCCGGGACGGGTCGTCGCGCCACAACGCGGCGAGGTGGTCGAGGAACTTCTCGAGGAGCACCGGCCATTCGAGCGAGGGCACCTCGGAGGCGAACGCGGTGAGCTCCTCGCGGACCGCGACCGTGTCGAGTCGGTCGAGTTCGCACACGATCACGTACTTGTTGGCGAAGTACTGATAGAGCGTCCCGATGGGAACCTCGGCGCGCGAGGCGATCTCCTCACACGTCAGCGACTCGAACCCGACCTCGGTGAGCAATTCGCGAGCAGCCGCGAGCATCGCGGAGAACTTGCGTTTGCTGCGCTCCTGCGTGGGCCGTTTGCGGGGGACGAGAGGCTGGGTGGTCATCGGTCCGGGTGCGGTGTCGGGGTGGGCTCAGTCGAGCGCGAGGTCGCGGCGCAGCTTGGCGACATGCCCGGTCGCGCGGACGTTGTACTGGGCCAGTGCGATCGTGCCCTGCTCGTCGACCAGGAAGGTCGAGCGGATCACACCGGTGACGACCTTGCCGTAGAGCTTCTTCTCACCGAACGCACCCCAATGCGTCAGCACCGACTTGTCCGGGTCGCTGAGCAGGGGGAAGTCCAGTCCTTCGGCGTCGGCGAACTTCGCGAGTTTGGCCGGCTTGTCGGGTGAGATTCCGATCACATCGATGCCGGATTCTCCGAGGTCGGCGAGGTTGTCCCGGAAGTCGCAGGCCTGCTTGGTGCATCCGGGCGTCGACGCCGCCGGATAGAAGTAGACGATCACCTTTCGGCCTGCGTAGTCGGCCAGCGACACCGGGTTGCCCTGCGCGTCGGGGAGGGTGAAGGCCGGTGCCGGGTCTCCGACGGCAAGGCGTTGTGTGTCTGACATGACGCTCAGGCTAGTCGATGATGTCCGATGTCCGACCGACGATGTGCAGTGGCGCCGGCGGGCATGGCGTAACCTTGTGTGGCCGCTCGCACCGCATCCGCTCCGCGCCGGGAACTCCTCCTCGCGCGGTCGTGTTGCGTCGGGGGAGAAGTGTGGTCCGCCGGGCCACATGAGCTGATCTTTCTTGACCATTCCTGGGAGGACCACGTGGCCGGGGATACCGACCGTATCGAGCAGGACATCGCGAAAGCCCGCGAGGACCTGGCCCACACACTCGACGCGCTGGCCGAGCGGGCTAACCCGCAGCGTCTGGCCGGCGACGCCAAGACTGCCGCACTCGCGTTCTTGAACACGCCCGCAGTCAAGTACACGCTTGCCGGCGTGGGCTCTGTCGTCGTCGTTCTCGTCATCCGCAAGGTCCTACAGTGACCCGTGCGCGGGGCTCATATGCCCGAAACGCGCTCCTCGTACTCACCGTCGGCGCCGTCGCGACCGTTTTGCCCGGTTGCACGGCGTCGTCGTCGTATCCCGATGCCACCGGGAACGCGCCTGCGTTGAGTTCGTTGGGGCAGCCGAGTATCTCCGTCACCGGGTGGGCCGACCGTCCCCTGAAGGACAACGCGGTGGGCGTGATGCCGGGCGCACCGCTGACCGTGACCGCCCATGACGGCAATCTGCGATCGGTCGTCGTCACCGGATCGGACGGGCCGGTGCCCGGCACCGTCTCCGCCGACGGGTCCACCTGGACCGCCAAGGGCCCATTGGACTTCGACGACCAGTACACGCTGACCGCCGCGGCGCAGGGCGTCGACGGCGCGGGTGCGAAGAGGCTGACCTTCAGCACCGCCTCCGCCGAATCGACCGCCACCGCCTCGACGGTGACCGCCGAGAACGAGACCGTGGGTATTGGTCAGCCGGTGATGATCAATTTCGATCAGCCGGTCACCAACAAGCTCAACGCACAGCGCGCCATCCAGGTCACCACCAACCCTCCGGTCGAGGGTGCGTTCTACTGGGTCAACGACTCGATGGTGCGTTGGCGTCCCGAACACTTCTGGACGCCGGGTACCAAGGTCAACGTCAAGGTCAACACCAAGGGCATCGACCTCGGTGGCGGCGTCTACGGCGACAACAACCTCACCACCGACTTCACCGTCGGTCGTGCGCTCGTCGCCTCCGCCGATGACAAGACCCACATGATCACCGTGTCCATCAATGGCAAGGTCGTGCGGACGATGCCGACCTCGATGGGCAAGGATTCGAGCCCCACCAACAACGGCATCTACATCGTGGCCGAGCGCGATCCGAGCGTCATCATGGACTCCTCGACCTACGGCGTGCCGGTCAGTTCGCCGGGCGGCTACCGCGAGACCGTCTACGATGCGACGCGAATCTCCTTCAGCGGCATCTACATTCACTCGGCTCCGTGGTCGCTCGGCGATCAGGGCGTCGATGACGTGAGCAACGGCTGCCTCAACGTCAGTCCCGCCAACGCCGAGTGGTTCCTCAACACCGCGCTGCGCGGCGACATCGTAACGGTGAAGAACGCTGTGGGACCGATCCTTCCGGGTGACGATGGCCTCGGTGACTGGAACGTCCCGTGGTCGGTGTGGAAGAAGGGCAACGCCACTGACGGGTGATGCGACCACCGAGCGGAAACTGCTTCTGACCAGCCGATTTCATGGATCGGGTACCGGTCATGTAATGTTTCCTCTCGGTTCGCCAAGCGCCATTAGCTCAATTGGCAGAGCAGCTGACTCTTAATCAGCGGGTTCGGGGTTCGAGTCCCTGATGGCGCACAGAGAAGCCCCCTTCACCAGCACGAACGGTGAAGGGGGCTTCTTCGTGTTGCGGGGCACCCACGGTTTTCACACCGAGCGGATGGGGGCGAGCACGTCGAGAGCCGACGTGACATCGGGAGCCGCAGAACGACGCTGACGGTAGTGCCGTTCCAGCACCTCGCGGGTGTTGCCGAGTTGCTCGGCGGCAACGTCCGGGCCGTACTCGTCGGCGACGGTCGTTCCCACCGTCTGACGCAGCGAATGTGGGGTGACCCACTCGATCAGTTCGGCCGGACCATCAGGTTTGCCGTCGATGATCGCGACATGCTTGCGCGCCTTGCGCAGCTGCCGGCGGACGTTCGCCGCCGACCGCACCGTCCCGGCTCGAGACGGAAAGATGAAGTCCCCGGGTAGGTTGCGGGCTCGCTGGCGCCGCAGTGCTGCCGTCACGAGCGTCGGCAGCGTCAGGATCAGATCGTTCGCGCCATCCTTACTTCGCGGTGCAGGGTCAGCGTCGGTGGCTCGCCCCAGTCGACGTCAGCCCACCGCGCGGGTGGCGCCTCGTGGATCCGGCGACCAGTCCCCAGCCAGAACTCGAACAGCTCCAGCCGGTTATAGCCCGCGGCGGGCCGTGACCGACGTTGCCACCCGCGTAGGAGCCGATCCGCCGCCGCTGGATCGCCAGTTCGTCGACGGTCAGGGCTCGCGGCTTCTTGCGCTCACGCTTGACTGTGGAGGTGTCACGGACGGGGTGGCGCTCGATCGCGTCATGCTGGGCGGCCAGCGCCATCATCCCCGAGAGAATGATGCGACACCGCTGTGCCACCGTGGTTTCGCCCTTGGACTCGATGAAGCGTTCGGCACCGCCGACGGTCAGCTCGCCGACGCGCACATCACCGACGGCGGGCGTGATGTGTACACGGATCGTCTGCTCGTACAGCTCCAATGTGGACGGTGCGAGGTACTGTTTCCGCTTCTGACCCAGCCACGCCTGCGCCAGGGTCGTCATGGTGGTGCCGGCGACGATGTCGGCGGTGGAGGCTCGCACCCGACCGCGAGTGGACAGCGCCTCCACGAGCGCCCGTTCGGCCTTCGCCCCCGAGGTGCCGAATCGCTCCACCGGCCGCGTCTTGCCGTCATAGTCCCGATACTGCGCCTGGCCCGGTGGCGTCCGGGAGCTTCCTCGTTGCGGTTCACCCGGCCCCAGTGCCGAGGGGGAGTGGTGGGCGAGGCACTTGAGCGTTGTGTAGACCGGCGAGTGTGTGAATTGTGGCCAGGAGGCGTGGTGGGTGCGTTTGACGTGCCATTTCACGTATGTGCGTGTGACGACGCGGGGCGTGGCTCGGCGGATTCTGGCCAGTGTCGTGCACTGCCAACTCGTACAGTGTTGCGTCGAGTGCAGATCGGAGATTGTGTAACCACTCTCCGAAGATGACGGATATCTGGACGGGGAATCGTGGGGATTCTGATGCGAGTACGCGTACCTCGTGCTCACCGACGTCGAACCTCTGGTTGATCGGATATCGGCGAGATGCTCGGCGGCCAGCTCCCACAGGGTGTCTCTGTGTTCGCTTGCCCGTCGGACGCGAGCCAACGCGGCTTCGAAGTCGGCCTCCAATGCGAAGTGCTTGATTCGAAAGTCACTGGTGGTCGAGGATCTCGAAGCCTTCCTGAAATACGAGATCGGCGATGGGAAGCGTGGTCGCGCTATTCGTGGCGAGGGGCGTGATTGTTGCGTCTTGGTCATTGAGCTCGGTGATCTCGGCCACGCCGTGATCGCATTGGATTCTCATCCCGATCGCGAGGAAGAGGTTGCCGCATTGTTCGTGGCTCACGAGAACGACGCCGGTCTCCGATCGCGAGATAGCAGCGTTGGCGATGGAATCCTCAGAAATATCGAGGAGTCCTAGAAGGTCGCCCATCGACAGGCCGAACGTCTTGGTCACTCTTCTGCGTTGAGGCCGCTGGATGGGTACGGGTTTGCCAACCGCATAGGGCGAGTTGCTTGCGCCGGGCTTGGTCTGGTCAGAATCAGGCATGTTCAAGTCGCTTTCAGTCGTTGTCGATAGTCGATGGAAGGCTTGCCGGGATGGGCACTCCGGCGACAACAGAAAGCTGCGCGAGATGGGGAATGCACATGTCGCGGAGTTCGATCCCGACCGGCGTGAGGGCGCGAGGGTTGCCGCGCCGACCGCGGGTGTGAAGCACGCGGCCGAGATGCACTTCGAGGAGATCCTCGTAGTTTGCGAGACTGGTTGGTGCCTTGCGTAAGTCTCGCGCTGCAGTCACCTGATGTTGTCCTGCCGTTGTTGCAAAGTAGATGAGTGCGTGCGCGAGTCGGTGGTCACCGGAGAGCGCCAATTGCAGTATCGTTTCGGGGTCTCTGTCCTGCGAAGAAATTCGTAACGCGGTGATGTGGGTGCCGGGGATGAGGACATCGTCGATGCTCAAGTCATCGAGTTCGTCGGCTACGCGTTGTCTGAACTGCGCTCCGTCGTAGGCGGGCGCGTAGAAGACGGGCTCGTCTGTGATTCCGGACATGATCAGGAGTCGTCGTGCCTCGGCGACGAGGGTGGTCTTCTGCGTCGGAGTGAGTCTCTCTGCGAAGCGGCCGTAGTTGTCGATCAGGGGTCCGAATCGTCTGGCTGCGCCGGTAGTGGAGAAGGGGTCGGAACCGGTGAGGATCTGCCAGACGAATCGGGCGGGATTTGGATAGGGGTGTCCTCTTCCGTAGAGGACTGTCGCGTTAGGGAATAGGCGACGCCTGCGGTCGTAGTCGATAGGTGGTGGCTGTGAGCTCAGGTGATCGTGGAGAGAATGGTAGTAGCTCAAAATCTGACCTAGATTGTCTCCCGACCACAGGGACTGCAGTGCAATGTCGAGTTGATGGGCATTGACGAGGATGCCGAACGCATTGCGGTGCGTGGTTGGCCGTCCGGGGTGTCCGAGCGCGGCCAACGAGATTACTGATGTAAGAGGAAGTAAGTTCTGGGCGGACACTGTTGTGGGCGGGTGATTGTGGACGACCGGTGCCCACATTCGGGAAGGTAAATTGCATGGCGACAGCGGTATTGCATCAGCGGTTCGAAGTATCTCCGTGTACCACAACGGGGCTGAATTGTTGGCAGAGTTGGCAATCTCTCGGAGGGAAAGAAGCCGCCGCGTGCTGATACCTACTACACCTAACCGCTGGTCGGAGGACGGCCTCCGATAGCAGATGGCGCGAGCTACATCTGACGGTAGCCACGCAAGGTTGTCGATGACAGAGTTGCGATCGGGTGCGGTATACGTGGCGACAAGAAGTGTCTGGGCTACTGCTTCGCCGATCGTGGCGGGTTCTACGTGCCCACGAGCGTTGATCTCTTCGAAGAGTTGGGCGGATGGCATGCGCGACCTGTTGTACAGGGAAAGCGCATTGTGCCCCACAGAACGTCCGGCCGTTACTTTCAAGGTGATGATATCGCGCATGACGTCTGCGGTTGGTTCGTTTAGCCTCGATCCACCGATCGGCTTTTTGATGTCTCGTGAAATGTGTTGTGTATGTTCG
>NZ_JARJDD010000034.1:0-44194 GCF_029269935.1 Gordonia sp. N1V | reverse complement strand
ACCCCAAAAATCGCCGTTTTCAGCCCGATTCGGTGGAAACCATATTCCCCCGCTGCTCGAGGAGCCCCGCGCGAGCGGAGCGAGCCGGAGCGTCTCGAGACCACCGCACACAAACGCCGGAACCCGAAACCAGCCCCGACACAAGAGGCCTCGAGGCTCCTCGCCTGGCGGCTCGTCACACCTCGACCACCGGAAAGGGCGCCCGCCTACGAATCGACTTCGCCCGACTGCTTCCCGGTCCGGCGCCGCGGTAGTCGCAGGGTCGGCCACACGGTGGTCCGACGCGGGGCGACGGGCAGGCGCCATCGGAACGCGAGTCCGCACAGACGCAGGGTCGTGGCCATCGCGGCCCCGGCCACCAGCAACACCCCGTGCGCCGAGGGGAACATGGCGTGTCCGGCGACGTACACACCGGCACCGACGAGGGCGGGCACCGCGTAGAGATCGGCCGGCTGCAACAGCAGCGGCACCTCGTTGACCAGAACATCGCGGATCACACCGCCACCGATGGCGGTCAGCATCCCGACGAGCACCGAGGCCAACGCACTCGCGTGCAAGCCGACGGCGACGCTCGCACCGGTCGTGGCGAACAGTCCCATACCGAAAGCATCAAGCACCAGGATCGTGCGACGCAATTCGGTGAAGGCCGGATGGAAGAAGAAGACGACGACACCGGCGATGGCCGCCGTCGCGACCGGCGGCCAGGTCTGCAGAGACGTGGGCGGGGTGACCCCGAGGAGCAGATCACGCAGGATGCCGCCACCGACACCGGTGAGGATCGCGACGGTGAGGATGCCCCAGAGGTCGAAGTCCTTGCGCACACCGAGCACCGCGCCCGACGCGGCGAACACGGCGATGCCGGCAATGGTGAGAATCTGCAGCAACACGGGTACTCCTCACGGCGACCGCCCCTCACAACGACGACCGCCCCGAGAAACTCCCGGGGCGGTCGGTACGTTGTGGACCGGCTATCCGGTCAAAGGTTCGCTCAGCGGCGATCGAGATCGATGATGCCGGCCTGCGCGGCCTTGACGAGGCGGCGCGGGATGCGCTGCGCGACGCCGTTCACCTTGACCTCTTGCAGTGCGGGGTTGTCCGCCTTCCACTGCGAACGACGGCTGCGGGTGTTCGCCCGCGACATCCGGCGCTTCGGTACAGCCATGATCGTGCCCTTCTCTACGTGGTCTCGCCATTCATCCGCACCGAGTACGGGGGATGATTGCTCCTGGTCAGCGCGTCCGCGGCAGTTAGGCGCGACACGCAACCCCACCAGACTACCCGGCGGGTGGTCGCGGATCCAAAACGCGCCGTCAGCCCCGACCAGCGGCCGTCACGACGAACTCGACGACAACGCCGCGAAACCGCCGATCAGTATGTTGATGACGATGTAGACGAGGAAGATCACGAGCGCCGCGGCACCGATGATGATCCCGGCGAGTGCCAATCCTTCGCCTTCCTCGGTGCCTTGCGAGTCCCTGATCTGGTTTCGGGCGATGACCCCGAACACGATCCCGAGCCAGCTCAGGCACCCACAGCCGACGAGCGACACGACGAGCGCCGCGATGGCCATCGGGTTCGTGCGCTTGGCCGGCACACCGACGTAGGGCTGCCCGTATCCCGGTTGCCCATACCCCGGCTGCTGCCCGTAACCGGGTTGTCCATAGCCAGGTTGCCCGTAGGAGGGCTGTCCGTAGGCCGGCTGGCCGTAGCCCGGCGCAGCCTGACCGGGCTGACCGTAGCCGGGCGTCCCGGACGCCGGATACGACGGTGCGCCGTAGGCGGGCGGAGTCGACGACGCCGACGACGCCGGCGGCTGCAACGGCGGCAGCCCCGCACCCTGCGACGGTGTCGGGGGCGTGGGGTTCAGCTGGGTCGACTGCCACTGCGACGCGTCGTCGGACGGTGTGGTCGGCTTGCTGAAGTCGATCTTGGGGTGATGGATCGTCGTCTCGTCATCCGGCGATGCGCCGGAGTCCGGTGAGTGCCCGCGGTCATCCTGCGGTGTGGACATGCTTCGACCTTCCTGATCGGCCGCCCGGAGGCGTGATGCCGATCAGAATAGCGAACCGGTCGGCCACCACCGCACACCGAAGCCGGCGACTCATCCGTTCGATCGGTACCGCTGACGCGGCAATACACTCGACCGGGTGTCAGGCGTCGTCTCCGGTTTCACCGCGATCTTCATCATGGTCGGCGTCGGATTCCTGCTCGGCCGGACCGGACTGCTGGGTGACCATGCCCATGAGGTGCTCTCCCGGCTGGTCTTCTTCGTCGCCACCCCGGCGCTGCTGTTCTATTCGCTGGTGACCACCGACCTGTCGGTAGTGTTCTCCTCGACCCTGGTCATCGCCGGCGGCAGTGCGCTGATCATCGGGCTGCTGTACTTCGTCGTCGCAAAGGTGTTGTTACGCAGACCGACTCCCGATCTGGTCATCGGCGCACTGTCGTCGTCGTATGTCAACAGCGTCAATCTCGGTGTGCCGATTGCGATCTTCGTGCTCGACGACGCGTCGTTCATCGCGCCGCTGCTGCTGTTCCAGATCCTCATCTACTCGCCGATCGCGTTGACCGCACTGGATCTGACCGCGTTGGAACGCGGGACCGGTCACCCGTTTCGTGATGCGGTCGTGTTGCCGCTGACCAACCCGATCGTCATCGGCGGCGTGCTCGGGGTAGTCCTCTCCGCGATCGGATGGACCCCACCACAGGCGATCCTGGAACCGTTGAAGATGCTGGGCAATGCCTCGGTGCCGGGAGCCCTTCTCGCCTTCGGTCTGTCGCTGACCGGGGTGACGGTGTTCAAGAAGGGGCAGAGCCCGCGACGCGACATCGTGCTCGCGACCGTGCTGAAGACCATCGCGATGCCGGTCCTCGTCTACGCGATCGCGCGCTGGGGCTTCGGCGAGCAGGGCCACAAACTGTTCGCGCAGACCGTGATCGCCGCTCTGCCCACCGCGCAGAACGTCCTGGTCTACGCCACCCGATACCGGCGAGGTCAGGTACTCGCCCGCGACACGGCGTTGATCACCACACTCGCGTCGATCCCGGCGATCGCGATCATCGCGTGGCTCCTGGCCTGATCGTCGGGGTTTCGCCCCAATCAGTCGAGTGACACCGATCAGTCGAGTGACACCGATGCCGTCGAGAACTCTCCGGCGGCGCCGACGGCGATCTCCTCCTCGCGCTGATGGGCGCTCATCGGGTGTCCGCCGCGCGGAATGGCGAAGGCCGCCAACGCCGCGGCGAGCGCGAACGCCCCGGCACCCAGCAGAAACGCCACCCGGTAGGCGTTCTCGGTGGGCAACGCCACCGACACACCGTGCACCGAGTGCACCGCCACCTCGGCGGCGAGCACGGTGATGATGACGGCACTGCCGACCGCGCCGCCGACGGTCCGCATGATCGAGTTGATGGAGTTGGCGATCCCGGTCTCCTGTGGCTCCACGTTGGCCACGAGCAGCGCCGGCATGGCCGCATATGCCGCTGCCACAGCCACATTCGCGACGATCAGGCCGCCGATCATCTCTCCGGTGTTGTCGTGCAGCACGGTGAGCATCATCATGCCGACGACCCCCACGAGGGCCGCGCCGAGCAGCACCACCCGCGGCCCGCGGCGGGCGACGAGCAGTCCGGCGATGGGTCCGACGAGGATGGACACGATCGCCGCGGGCAGCATGAACACGACGCTGGTCCGCAGGACCGAGGCGCCGAACCCGTAGCCCGCCAACAGTTCCGGGGTTTGCACGAAGTAGGTGGCGCCGAGGAACACGCTGAACATCGCGAACCCGACGCACAGTGACGCGGTGTTGGTCGCGAGCACAGCGCGGTGCTTGAGCAGATCCACCGACACCAGTGGCATCGCCCGGCGCGATTGCAGGACCCAGAATCCGACGAGGACGACGACGGCGGCGACGTAGAGACCGATCACCCGCGCCGATCCCCACCCCCAGTCGTGGCCCTGCGAGGTCGGCAACAGCAGACACACCAGTCCGATCGCCAGCACCAGCGCACCTGCGTAATCGACACGTCCACCCGATCCGGCACGGTTCGGGACGGCGGCGAGCATCAGACCGATCACCACGACGGTCATCGCCACACACAGCCAGAAGATCCGGCGATAGTCGGCGTCGTCGCGGGTGAGCAGCCCGGTCGCCACGAGGGCCAGTCCGCTGCCCACGCCGAGCGCCGAGGCGGTGATTGCCATGGCGGCGGTGAGTCGCTCACGCGGGAGTTCTTCGCGCAGCACGCTGATCGCCAGCGGGAACAAGCCGAAGCTCGCACCCTGCAGGACTCGTCCGACGATGAGCACGTCGATCGAATCGGCAAGCGCGGCAACGAGACTGCCGGCGAGCGTCAATGCCAGCGCGGCCAGGATCACGCGTTTGTGACCGTAGACGTCTCCGAGGCGACCCAACAGCGGGGTGAACGCCGACGCGGCGAGCATCGTCGCGGTGGTCACCCAGCCCACCGTCGTCAGCGAGACGTCGAGTTGCTCGCCGATCTGCGGCAGTGCGGGCACCGCGAGGGTCTGGATCATCGAGAGCAACAGGACCGACGCCGCAGCGGCGACGATCACGAGCGCCGGGGACACCGGACGCCGGGTGGTCGAAGAAGACATGCCGACCACCATAGAACAGAAATCGACAGTGTGTCGATTCTGTTCGACGTGACGTCGATTATGTGCCGTTCCCTACGATGAACCCATGAGTTCCGCCAAGACCGAGGCTGCGGGGCGTCGGCGCGGCGCCCCGACCAAGGGCGACCGACGCGAGGAGCAGATCCTCGCCGCCACCCGGCGGCTGCTGTCGCACCGGCCGATCGGCCAGGTCACCATCGATGAGATCGCCTCGGCGGCCGGGATCTCCCGCACGAGCTTCTATTTCTATTTCCCGTCTAAGCAGGCCGTCCTGGCCACACTGATGGAACAGACCTGGAACGAATTCACCAGCACCCATGAGTGGTTCGACTCCGACGGCCCCGACCTCGACGGCCTGCGCGCCCAGCTGGCGGCGGTCGCCGCGATCTGGCGCGACAACGGTCCGATCCTCGCGTGCGCGGCACAATCGGGACAGTCCGACTATCCGCCGCTACAAGAATTCCTCGGCCGCGCGAGGGAACGCTTCGTGGCCAGGCTCGCCGCCAAGATCGAGCGCGACCGCGCCGCCGACCTCGCCCCGGACGGGCCGGCCGCCGCCGAACTCGCCACCCTGGTCGCCATCGTGCGTGACGGGCGGCTCGCCGAACTCGCACAGGGCGACCCCGATGACGCGCGTGATGCGCACGCCCTCGACGCTCTCACACAGACGATCAGCCGGATGATCTACGGGCGGGTGGGCTGACGCAGCGTTCGCCTCAGTGCCCGCCGCACTGCCAGGGCCTGCGCGGCTTCTCGCCGCGCTCTTTGCGTTTCACGTCCACCCCACCCATCAGTGCGAAGCCGGTGACGTGGATGGTGGGTGCGCCCGGCGCACCCGGCCCCGACGCCTTGTTGCTGAATCCGCCCATGATGGCGCCGCCGCCGACCTCCACGGCCACATCCGGCGGCACGGTGATGTCGATGCCGCCCATGATGGCGACGCACTCGATCGTCAGATGCGGTGCGGTGAACTCGACCTCCCGCAGGTCGATCTCCACGCCACCCATGATCGCGGTGGCCGAGAGCTGATCGGCGACGGCCGCCTGCCCCTTGAGCTCGCTGCCCGACATGATCGCCAGACGGCTGCGGATCGGTTCGCGGCCGCTTCCGGTGGTCACCGTCGAGGGATACGGCGCGTCGGGCTCCGGTAGCGCCACCCCGAGCTGGGTGACCGGCAGATCGTCGGTGAGAGCATCGAGCTCACCGAAGGTCTTGGCCATCACCGCTTTTCCCGCTCGCTCCTCGTACTCGGCGGGGGTCAGGCTCCCCTGCTCCATCGCCGCCGACAAGATCTCGTGCACCAGTTCACGATCGGCGTCGGCGGCGCGCATCCGCGATCGACGGTCGTCGTCGTAGGTCGGGTCCTCTGCAGTGCTCACCCGTTCAGACTAGGCCGGTCCAGCCGGCCCCGACATTGGTGAACACCCTGAGATCCGACCCTGAGATCGCCACCGGAGTGCTCGCGGTCTGGCACGATCGGGCCATGCGGCGAGTGGGCAAGGTCTTGATGTGGCTCGGCATGATCGCGGTGGTCGTCAGCCTGGGCGCGGGCATTCCGATCGCGGTGATCGGGCTGTCGAAGGTTTCCGACACCTCGGCGCGGGCATTCGAGATCCGAGGGTCGGCGACACATCACCTCGACGCCGGCGACACCCTGGTGCTCTACGCGCCGGGAACACAGTCCGACGCGTCCGAGGACGCCTTCCCGTCGTGCGCGGTCAACGGCCCGGGAGCCCAACGACGACAGTCGAATTCGACGTACTCGTTCACCTACCGGAACACCACCGTGCGGTCCTTCGCCCAGTACTCGATCACCAGCGGCGGTGTGTACGCACTCGATTGCGGCGACTCCTACGTCGTCGGGGCCCCGCCGGTGTCGGTGGGCGGACTGTTCTCCGGCATCGGCGGCATCCTGCTCGCGGTCTTCGGCGGCGGCTTCGGTCTGGCCGTCGCGATCACCGGTCTCGTCCTGTGGCTGATCGGACGGCGGCGCACACCCCCGCCGGCACCGCCTGCTCCCTCGTCAGCCCCGCCGTGGCCCCCGGCGTGAGCGCAGGTAGTCGCCGACGACCGCCGCGCCGAGACCGTCGACGTCGGGGGCGATGACCCGGCCCCCGATGCGGCGGGCGATCTGATCCATGAAGTGCGCCAACCCGGGATCCTCGCCGAGCCGGAAGAACGTGACCTGCGCGCCGAGGCGGGCAACGTGGTCGAGCTCGCGGACGGTCAATGCGATGGTCTGCGGATGCGGCGGATAGAAGAAGAACGGCTCACCACTCGGATCGAGGTGCGCGGTCGGTTCACCGTCGGTGACGACGAGCACCACCGGTTGCGCATTGGGGAACCGACGCAGATGCCGACCGGCCAGCAGCAGCGCGTGGTGCAGGTTGGTGCCCTGCTCCATACGCGGTTGCAATCCCGTCAGTTCGGCGATGTCGATCGACCGGGCGTAGCGACCGAACGCGATGAGATGCAGTTCGTCGCTGCGGAATCGGGTCGAGATGAGGTGATTGAGCGCAATCGCCGTGCGCTTCATCGGAGTCCAGCGACCCTCCATCTCCATGGAGAACGAGGTGTCGACGAGCAGCACCACCGCGGCCTGGGTGCGGGCCTCGGTCTCGGCGACCTCCACGTCGCGCACGTCGATCCGCACACCCGGACGCAGGTCGCTGGTCGGATGCCCCTCTGCGGCAGTGCGCAACACGGCGTTGGCGACGGTGCGCGAGACATCCCAGGGGTCGGTGTCGCCGTAGGCCCATTCGCGGGTCGAGCCGGTCGGCTCGCCGAGCAGCCCGCTGTTGCGGGTCTGCCGGTCGCCGCGGGCCCCCATCTGGTCGGCGATGTCCCGGAAGATCGCCTGCCCGAGTTGACGCATCGCCTTGGGGCTCAGTCGGAGTCGGCCGTCGGCGGTGCGGTCGAAGAAGCCCTCCTCGCGCAGCGCCTTCTCCAGTTCCTGCAGGGTGCGGGCGTCGACCCCGGCCTGCTCACCGAGTTGCCGTTCCAGCGCGTCGATGTCGATGTCGTCCATCTGCGCACCGGCGTACTGCTGGGACAGTTGCTCGGAGAGCGCCTCGAGTTCGGAGATGTCGCGCAGTGCAGCGGCCCCCTCCCCCAGGCCCATCTGCTGATCGCCGGAGAACTCCTGGGCGTTGTCCCAGTCAAGCCCCGGCCGGGCCTGCCGCAGCGCCGAATCCATTTGCGCGAGTTGACTCATCAGATCCGGCGACCCGAATGCCTGCTGCGCGAGCTGATCGAGTTCGGCCCGCTGCTCAGGCGTCAGCGAGTTGTAGAACTGCTGGGCCGCGGCAGCCCGCTGCGCCAACGAATCGATGAGTTCCTCGGTGTTACGCGGGTTCTCGGGAAAGTACTCGCCGTGTTTGTCCATGAACTCGTCGAACGCCTGCGACGTGTCCTCACCGCGGTTGTGGGCGTTGAGGAGGTCGTTGAGGTCGGAGAGCATCTCCGACACCCGCTGCCGGTCGGCGTCGGTGGCGCCCTCGAGCGCCTCCTTCATCCCGGCGAAACGCTGATCGAGCAGTTCGCGGCCGAGGAGGTCCTTGATCTTGTCGTAGTCCTGCTGCGCCTCGGGGCTGCGCCACTGGTAGTCGGAGAGTTCCTCGACAGCCTGCGCCGTGGAGGCCGGGAGACTGCCGATCTGCATCTCGGCGAACCGTGCGTCGTCGTCGAGGTCGCGGGCGAGTTGTTTGCGCTCGTTGAGCACCGCCCGGTCGAGGAGTTCACGGATCTCGGTGAAGGTGCCGTCGAGGTTGCGCTTCTTGAGCAGCTCCTGACGCCGCCGGTTCACTTGCTCGCGCAGCTTGTCCAGACCCCGCATGTCCTGCGACCCGCGTCGCAGGAACTCCTGCAGCGCCCGCTGTGGGCTGACGCCGGCCATCACATCGTCGCCGATCTCGCTCAGCGCCTCCCGCAGATCCACCGGCGGCGCCAACGGATCCGGCCCACCGGTGTAGCGCTGATACCGGGATCGGTGAAAGTTCTTCTGCACCATGGGTTTCTCCGGAGTTCGTCGAATCCGCCGGGACGGTGCCCGGCCGTGGATCGCAGGAATGCGTGGATCGGCGGGTGATCAGCCGTAGATCGTCTGCCCCGACTCGTCGGCCTCTTTGCCGATGCGTCGCGCCAGGAACAGCCCCTCCAGGGCGAGTTCGACGGCGCTGGCCCGCTCCCCATCTGAGCCGGCCTCAAGTCGTTCGGCGATCTCATCGATCACCGGCGCGGTGGTCTCCGGTGACGGCAGGGAGCCGAGGAAGTCCGCGGCGGGCACCCGGTCACCGGTGACCACGAGCTCACCGGCCTCCAATGCCGACACCAGCGGCGCCATGTCGATGCCGCCGAGATGCGCGCGCACCGTGTCGGCGACGGACTTGCGCATCAGGTGCTCGAGGATCTCGAGTTCACGTCCCTCTTCGCCGGACTCGAACTCGATCTTGCCGCGCAGCACCTCGATCACCGATTCCAGATCGACGACGCGCGCCACCGGCACCTCTTCGCCGGTGACGGCCGCGCGATGCAACGCCGCCGCGGCAACGGTCTCGGCGCCGGCAATCGAGAACCGCGCCGACACACCCGATCGCTGATCGATCGACGGGTGGTCGCGGGCGTAGCGGGTGAACCGCGCGAGGATCTCGGTGATGAAGGTCGGCACCGTGGCGGTGAGGTCGGCCTCCTGCTCGATGACGGCGACCTCGTCGTCGAGTTCGATCGGGTAGTGCGTGCGGATCTCGGCGCCGAAGCGGTCCTTGAGCGGGGTGATGATGCGCCCGCGGTTGGTGTAGTCCTCGGGGTTGGCGCTGGCCATCACGAGCACGTCCAGCGGCAGGCGCAGCGTGTAGCCGCGGACCTGGATGTCGCGTTCCTCCATCACGTTGAGCATCGAGACCTGGATGCGTTCGGCCAGGTCGGGGAGCTCGTTGATGGCGACGATGCCACGGTGTGCGCGCGGGATGAGCCCGAAGTGGATGGTCTCCGGGTCACCGAGGCTGCGCCCTTCGGCGACCTTCATCGGGTCGATGTCGCCGACGAGATCGGCCACCGAGG
The DNA here is from genome assembly GCF_029269935.1 of Gordonia sp. N1V. Lineage (NCBI taxonomy): Bacteria > Bacillati > Actinomycetota > Actinomycetes > Mycobacteriales > Gordoniaceae > Gordonia > Gordonia sp. N1V. Next base: position 34,500 of record NZ_JARJDD010000034.1, on the reverse strand, counting down.
TGTCCGGGGTGGCGAGCTTCTCGCTGTAGCGCTCGTTGCAATGGCGCCATTCGATGGGCAGGTCGTCGAGGAGGTTGGCGGCCTTGCGGATCGATGCCGGGGTGATCGGCTCGTAGGGATGCTCACCGAGTTCGGAGCCGGCGATCACGGGCGTCCACTCGTCGAGCAGGCCCACGAGGGTCCGCAGGATGCGGGTCTTGCCCTGGCCGCGTTCGCCGAGCATGACGACGTCGTGTCCGGCGAGCAGCGCACGTTCGAGTTGCGGGATGACCGTCGCCTCGAATCCGACGATGCCCGGCCACGGATCGCTGCCCTCGCGCAGCGCGGTCAGCAGGTTGTTGCGGATCTCGTCGCGGATGCTGCGCTGCACATGACCGCTTGCGCGCAGTTCACCAAGGGTGCGAGGAGAGGGATGACGGGTTTCGGTGGTCGTTGAACCGCCGGTCGGGGCGTCGGTCGTGAAATCCCCGGATGTGAAGTCTTCTGCCACCTCGTCCACGGTACGCCGGAGAGCCGCGGTCGCGCCCGGTTCGCCGACGGCGCCCCTGCTTTCGCCGACAGCGCTCGCCAGCCCGCCCACAGCGCTCGCCAGCCCGCCCACAGCGCTCGCCACCACGCCGACAGCGCTTCAGCGAGCGCTGTCGGCGGTGGGAAGAGCGCTGTCGGCGGCGGGACGGGCGCTGTGGGCGGCGGAAAGAGCGCTGTCGGCGAGGTCCGGCTACCCGGTGGCGACGGTGTGGTGCCGGCCGGTGCGGTGGCCGCCGAAGCCGGCGGTCGGGGCGGTCGAGCCGGGAGTCGCCGACCCGGTGGTGGTGGCCCCGGTGGTCGTGCTCGCCGGAGTCGCCGTCGTCGACGCGGGTTGTGGTGACGGCGCCACGGTTAGGTCGTACACCGTGTAGTTGCCGATCGCGGTGCCGTGGAAGTTGGCCTCCACCCACTGCTGGATCTGTGTGGTCACCGAGGACCGTCCGCCGCCGAAACCGGTGTTGCCGAAGGCTTTGGTGATTGCGCTCATCAGCTCCGCATTGGCGCTGCCGTTCTGCGACGAGGTCTCCGGGGCGAGGTAGTAGCCGATGTCCTTGTCGGCGACGTACTTCTGGAATTGCGCCAGGCTCGGCGCCGGGTCGTTGGAGAACCCGCCGACACCCATCACCGGCACGTGTGCGGCGAGTTCGACCCCGGCCGCGGAACTGGTCCGCGACACCGCCGCGGCCCACCGTGCGTGGCTGTTCTGCAGCATGGCCTGAAGTTGGGCGGGCAAGGTCGTGGCGCCACCGCCGAATCCGCCGAACCCACCGAATCCGCCTGCACGGTTACCCGACGACCCGGTGCCCGTCCCCCCGGTGCCCGAGGACCCGGTAGCCCCGCGGCCGGAGCGCGTCGTGCCGCCGAATCCGCCGTGCCCGCCTGCGGTGCTGCGTTCGGGCAGCACCGACGGGCTGCCGCCGGTGTGCGACATCGTGTCGCCGGTGATCGCATATGCCGCCGGCGCCGCGAAGATGCCGATCATGCCGAGCACCCCCACCGCCAGCGCGATCCGACGTCCGAAGGTCGATGGCAATGCGACGAGCAGGGCGGCGACGATGCCCGCGACGAGTACCACCCACCGCAGCCAGGGCTGCCAGTTCGGCTCGTGATCGAGGAGCACAAACGACCAGACGACTCCCGCGGCGATCATCGCGGCCAGACCGAAGCGGGCGGTGTAGCGCTGCCAGCTCACCGAAGCATTACGCGCAGTCCAGGCTTGGTGAACACCAAGACCGACGAGACCGGCGATCGGCGGAGCGATCGCCAGCGAGTAGTACGGGTGCGCGATACCGCTCATGTACGACAGCACCAGTCCGTCGACGAGCAACCACAGACCGAACAGCAGGGTTGCCGCGCGCACGAGGTCGGTGCGGGGACGACGCCCACGCAACGCCAGGACGACGATCAGTGCGATGAGCGCGGTCGGCAACAGGAACGAGATCTCGGCACCGAATTCCCCGGTGAACAACCTCGTGATCCCCGGCTGGGCACCGAACATTCCGCCGCCGAATCCGCCACGGCCGCCGCCACCGCCACCGAAACGCTCTGCCAGTTGCGGGTTCTCACGTGCGAAGTCGGCCATCGCATTGGCCGGGTTGCCATGGGCACCACCGCCACCACTTCGGCCTTCGACACGCTCGAGTCCGTTGTAGCCGATGACGAGGTTCATGAAGTTGTTGTCGGTGGAGCCGGCAAGATAAGGCCGCGACGATGCGGGCCACAGCAGCGTCAGCACCACATACCAACCCGCCGAGAGCACCAGTGCCACAGCGGCTATCACCAGATGCCACATGCGCCGCCAGAACGACGGCGGGGCCGCGACGAGGTAGACCACACCGAGCGCGGGCAGCACCATCAGGCCTTCGAGCATCTTGGCCAGGAACGCGAATCCCAGTGCGACACCGGCCAAAGCGAGCCACCGCGCCGATCCTCGCGCGGTGGCGCGCAAGGTGCAGTAGGCCGCTGCGGTCATCAGCAGCACCATCGCGGCGTCGGGGTTGTTGAACCGGAACATCATCGCCGCAACCGGGGTGATCGCGAGCGCGAGGCCGGCGATCAGTCCGGCCGACCGACCGGCGACGCGGGTGACCATCGCGTACATCAACGCAACGGCGGCCACCCCCATGAGGGCTTCGGGGATCAGCATGCTCGCCGAGGAGAATCCGAAGATCTGGCCGGACAAGCCCATCACCCACTGCGACACCGGTGGCTTGTCGACGGTGATGAAGTTGGACGGGTCCACCGAGCCGAACAGCAGCGCCTCCCAGTTGCGCGACCCGGCCCACGCCGCTCCGGCATAGAAGGTGTTGCCGTACTGGTTGGTCGTGATGTTCCACAGGTAGAGGACGGCCGTGGCGATGAGCAGTAGTGCCAGCCACAGCCGGTCGCGCGCGGTGGCCGGTGGCAGCGTCGAATCCGCGGAAACCGACAGATCGGATCCTCGGTGGTGGCTGCTCGGAGCATCATTCGCAGTGGTGTCGAACGGAGCGACACCGGGTTGGGTTGCGGTCACGATGATGATCGTGCGCCGGACGCACTGACTTTCCGGTGTGGGCAAGCTGTCAGCTTGCTGTGAGGCAACTGGTTCCTTTGCGGGAGTTGAGAGAATGTCGTATTCGCCGGGGATGCCGTGTCGGTTTCACCCGATTGGCCGCCAGGCCGGGTCGCGTCCGATGAAGCCCGCGAGCCGGGTGACGGGGTCGGCGTCGGCGGGTACCGGCATCGCCGGACCGTACTGTCCCGAAGACCGGAGCATGTCCTCGATGCCCTGCATGCCCGAATAGACCTGGGCGGCGAAGTCGGTGTCCAGCTGCGGATCCCGACCGACGGCGGTGGCCAGATCCCAGGTGTGCAGAAAGACGTCGGTGGTGTAGAACCGGTCGATCGCGTCGGCCAGGCGCAACTCCCCGACCATCGGGTGGGTGAAGGTCGCCTCCGCGTCGGGGCCGTCGAGGAGCTGCTGTACCGCCGTCCGCCGGGCATCCCATGCCGCTGCGGGATCGTCGGCGACCTGTGGGCCCGCGGGCAATTCGACGTCACCGGCAGCCAGGAACGCCGCAAACCAGTCGACGAGGTGCGCCACCACATCTCGGGTCACCCACCCGTCCACCGGCGTCGGCGCGTCCCAGTCCTCCACCGCCGCAGCGTGTTCGGCGAACCCCGCAGCCACGTCGCGGTGGCGGTCCGAGGCGGAGAGTTCGGCGAGTCCCCTGCTCACAGCTCACCGGCGTCGAGCATGCGGTCGAGGCCGGCATAGCCCTCGTTCACGCCGACCTCCATGCCGGAGGCGAGCCAGCCATCGCGCGCTTCGAAGCTGTCGCACAGGGATTGGGCATGCAGCCGGGTGTGGCCGTCGCCGAGATCCTCGAACCACAGGGTCTCCAGCGACACCTGGTCGGGCATCCCCTCGAAGGTGAAGGTCTGCACGATCTTGTCATCGGCGACGGTGTGGAAGCAGCCGCGGAAACCGAATTCCTGGCCGTCGTGGGTGGAGACGTACCGCCAACTGCCACCGTCGCGAGCATCCCACTCGATGATGCGGCTGGAGATCGCGTCGGGGCCGACCCAGCGCACGAAGAGGTCGGGATCGATGTGCGCCTTCATCAATTGCGCGGGGGTACCACGGAAGTCGCGGGTGATCCGGATGACGGGGACCTTCGGGTCCGCCTCGATCGCGGCTTCGGGATAACGGGTGCTGGTGGTCATGATGCCTGTCCTCTCGTGCCGGTGTTGATTCTCTTCGGGTTTCTTTTCCGGGTTTTCTCGGTGCCGCCGGCGGTTGCCGCCGGACCGTCGTTCATCTCCGCCAGCACGGCGTCGAGGCGCGTATAGCGCTCCTCCGCACGTCGGCGGTACCGCTCGATCCACTTGGTCATGAGGTCGAACACCTCTGCTTCCAAATGCACCGGACGCGTCTGTGCCTCACGGGTTCGGGTCACCAGCCCGGCGTCGGCGAGCACCTTCAGATGCTTGGACACCGCCTGGATGCTGACGTCATAGGGTTCGGCGAGCTGGCTGACCGTCGCGTCGCCCACCGCGAGCCGGGCCACCATGTCGCGCCGGGTCGGATCGGCCAGCGCCGCAAAGATCTTGGACAACTCGTCGGACACCAGAACCCATTCCTTATCCTCAACCGTTCGGTTGAATACGAGCGTGCGCGCCCCCGCGGTCGTTGTCAACCCATCGGTTGAATATTTGCCCGAGTCTCGGCACCGCTGCGTGCGCCGCGACGCCGTCGACCTCGGGTTTCAGCGTCCACACAGCAACGCCGGCGCACCGTCGGGGCCAGGGGGTACGAGGTGAAGCAGGCGCCGAGGCAGAGGTGAGACGCACCAAGGAGTGAGAGGGAATCATCATGAAGACCACAGCAAGAACACGTGTGCCGCTGGCATCGGCGATGGCGTTGGCGGCAACCCTCGCGGTCGGCGCACCCGCACTCGCCGACACCCCGGCAGCGCCCGCGTCGTTGTCGATCCAGGGCGACCTGCATCTGACCCCGACGATTCGGGTGTTGCGGATCGACGCCCAGGGATCGCGCACCGCCGGCGCAACCACCGGTACCTACACCGCGACCCTGCTCGACGGCATGAATCCCACCCCGATCCAGGTTCGCGGTCCGGTGACCTGCATCAGCGTCGACGGCAACGCCGCCTCGCTGATCTATCCGATCAGCGACATCCGCCCCTTCGGGCTCCCGGCAGCTGTCAAAGATGCTGCCGCGATCCAGATCTCGGTGCGCAAGGGCGTCAACGGAGGGCAGTCGATGGTCGGCGTCAACGGCCCGATGCCCACCGGCAGCTTCCACGGATGCGCGCCGGCCGCAACGCCGTTCGCGTTCGAAGGAACGATCCAGACCAGCGGCGGCTAGGGCTGTCGCGGTCCGATCGGCTCGTCTCCGCGCAGCGTGATGCGGTGCATCACACGGCGATTGTCGCCATAGTCACGGTTGGCATAGTGCAGGGTGTTCCGATTGTCCCAGAGGACAAGATCACCCAGGCGCCACCGGTGGCGGACGATGTGTTCGGGCTTGGTCAGGTGCGCGTACAGCAGGTCGAGGATGCCGCGGCTCTCGGCATCGGAGACACCCTCGATATGTGAGGTGAAGCCGGGGTTGACGAACAACGACTTGCGCCCGGTCTCGGGATGCACGCGCACCACCGGATGGGTCACGGGCGGAAGGTCGGTGACTTCCTTTCCGTCCCAGACGTTTCCGCGTCCGCCGCGCCGCTGCTTGAGGTAGTAGCCGAACTCACGGCTGCCGTCGTGGACCGCCGACAGCTTGTCGACGAGTTCGCGGATCGGCTCCGACAGGGACCGGTAGGCCAGCTCGGCGTCGGCCCAGTTGGTGTCACCGCCGTTGCGCGGCAACACCACCGGGCGCAGGATCGATCCCATGGGCGGGCGCGGCATGAAGGTGACGTCGGTGTGCCAGACGTCGGCGAAACCGTTGTCGGTGCTGTCGAGCGAGTAGACCTCGGCGGGCACGTCGCCGCTGTTCCAGACGGGATGCCCGGTGGTGAGGTCGCCGAGGCGCCTGCCGAATTCGATGTGTGCGGCATCGTCGAGGTCCTGACCGCGCAGCACGATCACCTTGTATTCGATGAGGGCGGCGCGGATGGCGCGAATCTCGTCGTCGGTGGCCGACGCGACGTCGACACCGCGGATCTCGGCCCCGAAATGGGGGCCGAACTCGTCGATGTCGAATTCGACGCCGGAGGCGACGGTACCTGCCCGGGCGGGAGTGGATAGTACGGGCGTGGAAAGGGCGGGCGTGGAAAGGGCGCGCTCAGGCGTGGCGGGGCCGGACGTGGAGAGGGTCATCGGTGGAGTTCCTACTCGGATCGTGGTTTGAGATGCGGGGTCCGAGTACCACCGGCGGGGAACCATGGTGCGAACCGTCCGAGAAGCTCATCGAGTGGCCGACGAGGCGGGCGGTGACGGTTCCGGTCATGTCACCTGTGTAGTCGCCGCCGGCGGGTTCACCCAGGGTTTGCCGCACGGTGAGTACAACCGGCACGGGTCCATCACTCGATCACATCCGGCATCGCCTCGCCCCGGTCGGTCATGCCTGTGCCGCCCCGGATACCGCTGCCTCCTTGACCGCCGCGGCAACCTGCGCGCGCAGCACCGTGTACTCCGGTGAATCGCGGATCTCCGCGGGACCGACGCCGTGTCGTGGGATCGGCGAGGTGATGTCGAGGGCGACGCGGCCCGGCCGCGCTGTCAGGACCACGATGCGCGAGCCGAGGAAGGCTGCCTCGTCTGCGCTGTGGGTGACAAAGACATTGGTGCGACCCAGATCCGCGCTGACCGATCGCAGGTCCTCCTGCAACGTCTCGCGGGTGAGCGCGTCGAGGGCGGCGAAGGGCTCGTCGAGCAACAGCAACGAGGACTCGCCCGCCAGTGCTCGGGCGATCGCGACCCGCTGCTGTTGTCCTCCGGAGATCTCCCAGATCCGCCGATCTGCGGTGTCCCCCAGCCCGACCCGGCGCAACAGCTCGTCGCGTCGGGTTCTGCGCTGCGCCTTCGGCACTCCGGCGTAACGCAGCGCGAGGTCGACATTGCCACCGACCGTGCGCCACGGGAACAGCCGCGGTTGTTGGAACACCACCCCGGCGCCGACCCCGGGCGTCGGGGACTCCCCGGCCACCGTGACCCGGCCGGAGGTCGGGGTCTCGAATCCGGCGATCAACCTCAGCAGGGTGGACTTGCCGCACCCCGAGGCGCCGACCAGAACGAGGAACTCGCCCGGATCGACGCGCAGGTCAACCGGCCCCACCGCCGTGACCCGGTCGGCCTTGCTGCCATAGGTCTGCACCACCTTGCTCAGCGTGATCGCCGCCGTCGACTCCGAATCCGGAGCCGACACGGCAGCGCTGTGTTCGACGACGGCGTCATTGCGCGGAGAGGACACCGGGTAGCCCCTTCGTGTAGATGGCCTGCTGGAAGGTCGACAACGGCGGAGCGGTCGGGATCTGCTGTTGTGCGGCGAGGAATTCCGCTGCGCTGTGCAGGTTCTCGGCGAGATTGCCCGGCTGCCCGTCGACGCCCAACCAGGTCGGTGTGGTCAGCTCGGAAGCGGTCAGGAAGGTTCCCTGCTTGAGTTGGTTGGCAGCGTCGGTGGGCGTGGTACCCAGTTGCGCCGCAACAGCCTTCGCTGCCGCCTGCGGATCGTCGTGGATCAGCGCGAGGGCGCGGGCCTGCACCTTGCGCCAGGTGTCGACGACCGAGGGGTTGTCCTTGGCGAATTGGGTTGACACGACACCGAGGTCGAGGGTCGGCTTTCCGGCGGTGGCCAGTTGTCGGCTGGCGATGAGAGTCTTACCGGTCTTGCGGAGTTCGTCGAGCGTGGGGAGCCAGGTGTAGACGGCGTCGACGTCGCCGCGCTGCCACGCGGCCAGGGACGCCTGCGGCTGCAGGTCGATGATGTCGACGTCGGCGGGGTTCACCCCGGCCTGCGCCAACGCCGCGAGCAGGCTGTAGTGCGCCGTCGACGCGAACGCCGTGGCGACCCGTTTGCCGCGCAGATCGGCGACGGTGTTGATGCCGGTGCCGTTGCGGGCCACGAGTGCCTCGTTGTCGCCGGCGACGTCGAGGACGAACGCCACCTGATACGGGATGTTCAGTGGTGCCGAGAGTCCGCGTGCGACCGGACTGGACCCGATGGCGCCGAAGTCGATCTGCTTGGCGATGAACGCGGTGTTGATGTCGGCGCCGGAGTCGAACTTGGTCCACTTGATGTTGTAGTCCGGCAGGGCGTCCTCGAGCCAGCGATTGTTCTTGACGATCAGGTCACCACTCGGGAATGACTGGTAGGCAATACGAATGGTGGGTTTACCGGAGTCCTGACCGGAGCGGTCGACCGAGCAGCCCGTCACCATCAGGAGGGCTGCGACCAATGTCGCGAGCAGGATCGGTACCGCGCGCAGCGGTCGTCGACGATGGGTTGTCATGTGAGGTCAGGCCTTTCCACGCCAGGGCACCGCACGGTGCTCGATGACCCGCAGGACACCGTCGATGATCAGACCGGAGAACCCGATCAGAGCGATACCGACGAGCACCACGGGGGTGTTGTTGTAATTGCTTGCGTCCTTGACGACACCGCCGATGCCGGGGATGCCGTTGAACAGTTCTGCGGCGACCACCGACGAATAGGCAATGCCCACCGAGAGCCGTATGCCGGTGAAGGTCTCAGGCAGAGACGCGGGGATGATGACGTCGCGCAACACGTCACGGCGGGAGGCTCCGAGCGCACGAGCCGCCTCGACGAGTGCGACCGGTGCCGCCCCGACGGCCGCTGTCGTGGCGACCGCCGCGGGCGGTAGGGCCGCCAATGCCAGCAGCGTGATCTTGGGCGCCTCGTCGATTCCCAGCCAGATGACGAGCAGGAAGAAGTACGCCAACGGCGGAAGGGCACGCAAGAAGGTCAGCCACGGCTCGAGTACTCGCCGGATCACCGGGACCGAGCCCATCACCAGCCCGAGTGCGACCCCGACGCCGACGCCGACCACCACGCCGACGAATACTCGCCGCAGGGTCATGTACAGGTGCTCCCACCAGTAGTAGCCCGCGTATCCGATCGAACCGTCGTGGGTCGTCGACATCTCGACGAAGGCGTGCCACACGGTGCCGAGCCGGGGAACGAAGACCTCGCTCCACACTCCGCTGACCGCGGCAACCTGCCACAGCACCAGGAACAGGACCAACGACAGCAGCGGCAGTCCCACCTGCAGCCCCACCGCTTTCCAGCGAGATCGGCCGACGCGTCGCCCGGTCCCGGGTTCCCCGCCCTGCTCCTGCGGGGTGATGTCCACGAACAAGGTCATCAGCATTGTGTAATCGCCGCCCGAGTGCCGGGCGAGAGATTCCCTCACGCTGAGGAGAAGTGCCGATCGGGTTGCCCAGAGATCACCGCCAATGGTCTAATCCTCGATTCGTTGCGTCGATTCTTAAGTGCGACATTGCCGTAGTGCACAGCAGACGAACCCGTCGGAGACGGATATTCGGCGCGCGATGATTGCAACCCCACAACGGTCTCGAGGGTGGCGCAATGACGGTTCGGGGCACCGACGGCGCTGGTGAGCGAGCCCGCGGCGACCATTGCGGTGGCGGATTCGAAAGACTCGGCCCACGACCCGTCTCAGCACGCTTCTAGCCCTCTGAACTGTGGTTATCGTCTCTACTCATGCAGTCCGAACCCCCGTTCTCCGCACACGCGGCCGCGACCGGCCGCGTCCGCGCCGACAACGCCCGCATCGTCGCCGACGTCCTACGGCGAGCGATTCACGACGGCGCCATCGGTGAGGCGCTCGACGAGCGCGCGCTGATCGACGAGTTCAACGTCTCCCGCAACACCATCCGTGCGGCACTGGCCGTGCTCACCGACGAGGGACTGATCCGGCGTTCGCCTCGGGTCGGAACGCACGTCGTAGCGCGCAAACTCGACCACGGCCTCGACGCCCTGCTGGGCCTGCAGGAGACCTTCCGCCGACACGGCGCGGTCCGTAACGTCGTCAAGATCGCGACACTCGTCGATCCGCCGCGGCTCGTCGCGCGCCGCCTGCGTCTCGACGACGCCCAGGCCGTCTACATCGAGCGTCTGCGATACCTCGACGACGAGCCGATCAGCCTCGACATCACTTACCTGGTGCCCGATCTCGGGATCGCGGTGCTCGACCACGACCTCGAATCCCAGGATGTCTTCACCGTGCTCGAGGAGGTCGCCGGGGGTCGGCTCGGCCGGGCCGACATGACCGTCGAGGCCGTCGACGCCGACCCCCACTCGGCCGCACATCTCGAAATCGCCTCGGGGAGTTCGCTTCTTCTCCTCGAACGACTCACCCACCTCGCCGCCGACGACCGGCCCGTCGATCTCGAATACATCCGCCTGCGCAGTGACCGGATCTTTCTGCGCAGCACCGCCTACCGAAACGAGCAACTCCCATGAGCCCAACCCCCATGAGCCCAACTCCTTTGAGCCAGGTCACCTTCCGCGCCGATGTGCCGGTCACCATCGACGAGTCCCTGTGCATCGAGGGCTGCACCCTGTGTGTGGAGGTCTGCCCCCTCGACTCGCTCGCGATCAATCCCGACTCGGGCAAGGCGTACATGCACGTCGACGAATGCTGGTACTGCGGGCCGTGCGCGGTGCGGTGTCCCACCGGGGCGGTCACCGTCAACATGCCGTATCTGCTGCGCTGAGCGCCGCGTGAACTCGCCCGCATCATCCTCGACCTCCGGAGAACCGATGGAGCCCATGGAGATTCCCGACCTCGCCGATCGCACCCGGCGCGACTGTGACGTGCTGGTGATCGGCGGCGGCACCGCCGGAACCATGGCAGCGTTGACCGCCGCCGAGCACGGCGCGTCGGTGCTGCTGCTCGACAAGGCACATGTCCGTCATTCGGGTGCCCTCGCGATGGGGATGGACGGCGTCAACAACGCCGTCATCCCCGGCAAGGCCACACCGGAGGACTACGTCGCCGAGATCACCCGCGCCAATGACGGCATCGTCAATCAGAAGACCGTCTATCAGACGGCCACACGAGGTTTCGCGATGATCGGACGCCTCGAGCGCTACGGCGTGAAATTCGAGAAGGACGAGTACGGCGAGTACGCAGTGCGTCGGGTGCACCGATCCGGGTCGTATGTGTTGCCGATGCCGGAGGGCAAGGACGTCAAGAAGGCCCTCTACCGGGTGCTGCGCAAACGTGAGATGCGCGAACGGATCACGATCGAGAACCGGTTGATGCCGGTACGCGTGCTCACCGACGACGGACGGGCCGTGGGCGCCGCGGCATTGCACACGCGCACCGGCGAATTCGTGGAGATCGCGGCCAAGACCGTGATCCTCGCGACCGGACCGTGCGGTCGGCTCGGCCTTCCCGCCTCCGGCTATCTGTATGGCACATACGAGAACCCGACCAACGCCGGTGACGGATACTCCATGGCCTACCATGCCGGAGCCGAGCTCAGCGGCATCGAGTGCTTCCAGATCAATCCACTGATCAAGGATTACAACGGACCGGCGTGTGCGTACGTGGCCAACCCGTTCGGCGGCTACCAGGTCAACGCCGCCGGCGAGCGCTTCGTCGACTCCGACTACTGGTCGGGCGAGATGATGGCGGAGGTGAGCAACGAGATCGATTCGGCGCGTGGTCCGATCTACCTCAAGGTCAGTCACCTGCCGGAGGAGACCCTCGGCGCCCTCGAATCGATCCTGCACACCACCGAACGCCCCACCCGCGGTACCTTTCACCGCAATCGCGGACATGACTACCGCACCCACGACATCGAGATGCACATCTCCGAGATCGGTTTGTGCAGTGGACATTCGGCGTCGGGGGTGTGGGTCGACGAGAACGGCCGCACCACCGTCGACGGCTTGTACGCGGCCGGGGACCTGGCGTGCGTGCCGCACAACTACATGATCGGCGCCTTCGTGTACGGCGAGCTCACCGGCACACATGCCGCCGAGACCGCACGGGAGCTACCGATGCCCGCCGACCTGCCGTCCGACCAGCTCGCCGCAGCCCACGAACTGATCTACCGCCCGTTGCGCAACCCCAACGGGCCACCGCAACCCCAGGTGGAGTACAAGCTCCGACGCTTCGTCAACGACTATGTGGCGCCGCCGAAGACGTCGAACAAACTGGCCATCGCCATCGAGACCTTCGAGCGCATGCGCGCCGACATCGAGCAGATGGGTGCACGCACGCCGCACGAGCTGATGCGGTGTGCCGAGGTGTCGTTCATCCGTGACTGTGCCGAGTTCGCGGCCCGCAGTTCCCTCACGCGCACCGAAAGTCGTTGGGGCCTCTACCACCAACGCGCCGACCTGCCCGACCGACGCGACGACAAGTGGGGCTATCACCTCAATCTCCGCAAATCGGCCGACGGCACAATGGAGTTCGTGGGCCGCCCCGTCGAGCCCTACCTCGTCGGGGTCGAGGGCCTCGACCACATTCCGCCGACGGACCGGTCGGTGATCGCCATCGAAGAGCCCCCGATCGTCAGCGGCCCGGGATATCGGGGAGTCGACAGTCCGGTGCGTCCGCCGGTATCGCAACCGCCGGCCGCGGCCTCTCCGCGCATCGTTCAACTCCTGGCTCTGTCCCCCGCGCACGCCGCCGACCTCGACACCTACCTCGACGATGACGACGCGACCGTGCGCCGCACGGCGATCTCGGTGCTCGGCGAGACCACACCCGAGGCGTTCGACACCGCGCTCGTCGCGGCGCTCGCCGACGGGTCGACCGACGTCCGCGCCGCCGCCGCGCACGGGCTACGGGAACTCGTCGAAATCCTCGAACCCACGCCGGAATTACTCGGCGCGCTACGCGACCACGTCGGCTCGGCCGATCCCGTGGTGCGCTCCACCGTCGTCGACCTGTTGCGCGCGTTGCGTTCCGGTGATCGCGACCTGTTCACCCACGCTCTCTCCGACGCCGACCATCGCGTCCGGATCGAGGCCATCGGCGCCCTGGTGTCGCTGGACGCGGCCGCCCCCATCGCCGAGGCAGTCGTCGACGACAACCGAGAGGTCCGTATCGCGGTCGCCGAGGGGCTCGCCACCATCGGGGCCGGCGGTAATGGGGTAGGTGGCAACAGGGTCGGCGGCAACGGCGTAGGTGGCGGAGCCATCCGCGTCCTGGCAAGCGACCGGGATCCGCTGGTGCGCGCTGCCGCGCTGGCTGCGATGGCTCACCTCGGCGACGCCGAGATCGACGGGCCGCAGCTGGTTGCGGCATTGCGCGACAGCGCCTGGCAGGTCCGTGTCGGCGCCGCGCGCGGGTTGGCCGTGGCACGTGCGGAGTCGACCGTTGCGGCGTTGTCCGGCGCGCTCGACGATGTGCATCACGACGTCCGCAGAGCCGCGGCCCTGACCCTGTCGCTCTGGGCCGACGACCCCGACGTGCGGGCGATTCTCGAACGTGCCGCCGAGGATTCGGACGCCGATGTCCGGGCGGCGGTGCGTCGCAGTACGGTTCGTGCCAGTACGGTTCGCGCCAGTACGGCAGGAGTGTGAGGCCTGCGCGCGTGAGGCGGTGTGCCACACGCGCGCCGGCGAGATCATCCGTCGACGCCCAGCCACACCGCCAGGCCGAGTCCGGCGATCCCGACGGCGATCCGCAACGGCGCCGCCGGTAGACGTTTGACGGTCGGCGGCCCACACCAGCCACCGGCGAGGCAACCGATCGCCATGGCCAGCGCCGCCGTCCAGTGCACCGGACCCGACACGGCGAACAGCAGTGCCGCCACGAGGTTGGCGATCCCGAGGAACAGCGATTTCAACAGCGTTGCCCGCCAGAGTGATTCGCTGGTGAAGATGAGCGCCAGTGCCAGCAGCATGATTCCGGCGCCGGCACCGAAGTAGCCGCCGTAAATCGAGACGACCGCCAGACCGACGTACCAGATCCAGGGCCGGTCGACGTGGTGGGATGCCAGGTCGCGCAGCCGGGGTTGCAGGAGCAGCGCGATCGATGCGATGGCCACGAGGTAGGGCACCGTGACCTTGAAGCTGTCGGCGGGCGCGAGCAGCAGGACGACCGCGCCGATGGAGCCGCCGATCAGCGCGGCCACTCCCCCGCCGACGAGGCGTCGGCGGTCACCGTCGAGCAGGATGCGCCCGGACTGACCGAGGCTGCCGATCCCGACCGACACCAGTGCGACGGTGTTGGTGACGTTCGCCGCGATCGGCGGCAGGCCCACCGCCAGGAGTGCCGGATAGCTGACGACGGAGGCCAGGCCGGTGACGTAGCCGATGAGGCCCGCCCCGAATCCGGCAACGACGAGCAGGAGATAGTCGAGGATGCTCATCGGTCGCGGCGCACACTCGACGCGATGAAGCGCACGGTCGACGCGATAGAGCGCACGGTCGACGGGATAGAGCGCACGGTCGACGAAAAACTGCGCCCGGTCGACGAGATCTGGCGCCGACCGGGCGTCATGTCAGTGCGCGAAATGCCGTGCACCAGTCAGGTACAAGGTGATGCCGGCCTCATTGGCGGCCTCGATGACCTCGTTGTCGCGGATCGATCCCCCCGGCTGCACCACGGCGCTCACGCCACCGGCGATGAGGACCTGCAGGCCGTCGGGGAACGGGAAGAACGCGTCGGAAGCGGCCGCGCTGCCGGCCGCCCGCTCACCGGCGCGGGTGACGGCGAGGTGCGCCGAATCCACCCGGTTGACCTGACCCATGCCGACGCCCACCGAGGCGCCGTCCTTGGCCAGCAGGATCGCGTTGGACTTCACCGAACGGCAGGCACGCCAGGCGAATTCGAGATCGCGCAGGGTGTCCTCGTCGGCCGGGGCGCCGGCCGCCAGCGTCCAGCCGGCCGGGTTGTCGCCGGCGGCGTCGAGGACGTCGCGGTCCTGCATCAGCAGGCCACCGGAGATGGGCCGCGTCTCGATTCCGCCGCGCTTGGGCGGGACGGCGCGCAGGATGCGAATGTTCTTCTTGCGCTGCAACACCGACAACGCGCCATCGGCGAATCCCGGGGCGATGAGCACCTCGGTGAAGATCTCGGCGACCTGTTCGGCCATCTCGACGGTGATCTCGCGGTTGGCGGCGATCACCCCGCCGTAGGCGCTGACCGGGTCGCAGGCGTGTGCTTTACGGTGCGCTTCGCCGATGTCGGCGCCGACCGCGATGCCACACGGGTTGGCGTGCTTGATGATCGCCACGGCCGGCGCGTCGAAGTCGTGCGCACTGCGCCACGCCGCATCGGAGTCGGTGTAGTTGTTGTAGCTCATCTCCTTGCCGTGCAGCTGTTCTGCCGAGGCCAGGCCCTCGTGGTCGGCGGTCGACAGGTACAGGGCCGCGGCCTGATGAGGATTCTCGCCGTATCGCAGCACCGCCGAACGCGCCCATGTGGCGCCGGCCCACTCGGGAAATCCGGTTCCGGTGGGCTCGTGTTCACCCTGAGCGGTCGACGCAGGCGGGGCCACCACGCTCGACATCCACGAGGCCACCGCCACGTCGTAGTCGGCGGTGTGCCGGAAAGCCTTGGCTGCCAGTTCTTGTCGCTGCCGCAACGAGAACCCGCCGTCGGTCACGGCAGCACGCACGGCGTCGTAATCGTAGGGGTCGACGACGACGGCCACGCTGGGATGGTTCTTGGCCGCGCCACGCACCATCGACGGACCGCCGATGTCGATCTGCTCGATGCACTCGTCCGGGCCCGCGCCGGAGGCGACGGTATCGGTGAACGGGTAGAGGTTCACCACGACGAGATCAAAAGCCGCAACGCCCAATTCGGTCAACTGATCGACGTGCGAGGGTTTACGGGTGTCGGCGAGGATACCGGCGTGCACCTTGGGGTGCAGCGTCTTGACCCGGCCGTCGAGGCACTCGGGGAAACCGGTCACCTCCGACACCTCGATCACCGGGACACCTTGTGCGGCGATGGTCTTCGCGGTCGACCCGGTGGACACGATCTCCACGCCGGCGCCGTGGAGTGCGGTCGCCAGCTCCGCCAGCCCGCTCTTGTCGTAGACGCTGACCAGAGCCCGGCGAATGGGGCGGCGGGAGGCGTCGGTGCTGGGTGCGTTCACGGAATGTGGGCCTTTCGTCCGTCGATGACAACTCCTCGGGTGACGAGATCCGTCACCACGTCGGCGAGCAGCACACGCTCCACCGATTTGATACGTGCGTGCAGGGACTCCGCGGTGTCGCCGTCCTCGACGACGACCGGGACCTGGGCGAGCACGGGACCGGTGTCGACGCCCTCGTCGACCAGGTGCACCGTCGTGCCGGTGATCTTGACCCCGTAGTCGAGGGCGTCGGCTACGCCGTGCGCACCCGGAAACGCCGGCAGCAGCGCGGGATGCGAGTTCACGATCCGACCACCGAAGCGTCGAAGGAATTGGGGACCAAGGATTTTCATGAATCCGGCGGTCACGATCCACTCCGGGGCGAATTCGGCGACTTGCGCGGTCAGCGCCGCGTCCCATCCGCCACGGTCGGCATACTCGGCCATCCTGCACATGACGAGCGGAATGCCCGCACGCGTCGCGATTTCGCCGGCGCGGCACTCCCGGTCGACGGCGATGGCCACGACGCCGAACGGCGCCCCCGGTTCCGCCGCGCGGGAGAGCAGGGCCTCGAGCAGCGATCCGGTCCCCGACGCCATCACGACGATCGCCACACGATCGGCGGTCGGGGTGTCGGGGAGAGCGCCAGTCACACGTGCGAGCCTAGTGGGCCGGTCACCGACCGACGGCGTCGGGGCGGCAACTGCCACCGCGTTCGGTCACGTCGCAAACGCGCGCCGGAAGCGACGATCAGCGTTTCGTACGGGTCACGGTATCCGCGTCGTCGTACGTCCAGGGATCGTCGAGGTCGTCGGGGTCGATCCGGGCTGCCCGGGTCCGGTGCGGGCGTGCTGTGGGCGTCGCGTCGACGTCGCCGCCGTTGTCTGCCGGGTCGTTGTCTGCCGGGTCGGTGTCTGCTGCATCATCGGCGTCGGCGCCATCGAGATCACCGTCCTCGACGTCGGGGCCGGAGTACTCACCCTCGGCGAGGTCGGCGTCCGCGTATTCACCGTCGGCGGCGTAGCCGTCATCGACGTCCTCGTACCCGTCATCGAACTCGCCCTCGGCCAACTCGCCGTCAGCCGAGTACTCGTCGGCCAGATATTCGTCGGTGTACTCATCTGTCGCGTCGTCGTCTGCGTCGACGGCATCGAGCCAATCGCCGTCGTCGGCATCACGCCCGGCCGCTGCTGATGTGCGGGAGCGCAGTGCCGGCAGGAAGTTGAGGACGAGGCCGATCACGAGTCCGGACAACCCGATCCACCCCAGCGTGTACACGCCGGCGGTGACCAGCGTGATACCCGCGGCACCGATCTCCCCGAGGGTGCCGCCGGCCAGCCAGCCGAACACCACCATGGTTGTCGCGGCGACCGCGGCAGCCATGCCGATCGAGCGCGCGTACCGCAGTGGGTCGGAGGTGCGGCAACGCCAGGCCACGACACCGGCGATCACGAGCGGAACGAGCAGACCCCACGCCGCCCACCACACCGTGTGGTCGGGCAGGACGGCCAGTGCCGGCAGAGCGGGCACCGATCCGCCGCGGGCGGCGAAGAGGTCGACGGACGCTCCGCCGACGTGCGCCTCGGAACCGACGAGGACGGCGGCCGCTCCGATGATCAGGTTGGGCAGGTACAACACCGACAGCAGGGTGAGTCCCAGGTAGCCGTCGAAGTCGTAGCCGCCGGAGACGAGATCGCGCAGCGCGTCGAATCTCAGGATCAACCGCAGCACGATCAGCAGGCCACCTGCGGCGAACAGCGCGAGCACGGCCACGAATCCGTAGCGGATGCCGCGGCGGTCGGCGGCGCTGAGGCGGCTGGTGACCAGCTCGCTCCGTCCGAGAACGACCCCGGCGGTGGCGGCGAGACCTTGCACGACGAGGGTGAGGCCGAACGCCTCGAGGGCGTTGGGGCTCTGGATGGGCAGCACCGATGAGCCGTCCATGACGACGGCGAGTGCGATGGCCGTCATCAGCAGCGCACCGGCGACGGCCGACGCGCCGACCGCCACGTACTCGGAGAGGGTGTGACGGGACCGGCAACTCGACGCCACCACCGCTGCGGTTCCGCCGGCGACGAGCAGGGTCGGCAGCATCGGGAGGATGCCGATGCTCACCCCGGCGATGCTCAGGGGGACCTGGTTGATGGCGAGCCAACAGGTGGCGACGGCCGTTCCGATTCCCGACAGTCCGCTACCGGCCATCATCAGCACCGCGAACACGATGACCAGGGTGACGAGGATCGAGACGACCGGTACGGCGAACGCGATCAGGATCAGCTCGCGCGGGCCACGTTCGGGGCGGTCATGATGGGCGCGACGGGCCTGCCGAGCGTCGCGAAGTCGGGTCGCGAGGTTGTCGGCGGAGGCAACTGTTCTCAGCGTGGGCATTGGTTCGAGCGTGGCACGTGGGGCGTGTGAGGTGTCGCAGACGCGCCGCAGTCGAGTCAGAAAGCGATCAAACGCACGCTCTGCGCGAAGACGTAGCAGAAGGTAACGCTCAGGGCGAACCTTCTGCTACGTCTGCGCGAGAGAGCTGCTGAAGTCAGCTGTTGGCCTGCGGGGGCTCCGGCTTCTGGAAGATCGAGGTGCTCTCGGAGCCGGAGACCGCCTCGGATCCGGCCTGCGGAATCGCCGCGGTCGCCCCGGGAGCCGCGCCGGCCGACGGAGCGGCGTGCGCCCCCTGCCCGTATCCGGCATACGACGACGGGTCATAGCTCGGCGCTGCGGTCGGCTGGGCGCCCGACGGTTGGGCGGTGGTGGCCGGGGCACCCGACGATGCGGTGCCCGCGGTCGGGTAGGCGGTCGTGGCCTGGGTCGCGCCCGGGATCACCGCGGTCGCGCCCGGCTGGGAGGCGGTGCCCTGTGCCTGCGAGGTGACCCCCGGAGTGGAGGCGCCGTAGCCGTATGCGGTGGTGGCCTGCGCCGAGGCGGCCGCGGGGTCGGTGGCCTGCGCCGCGGTACCGGTTTCGGGTGCGGCGGCGGTCTTGACGACACCGAGATCGAGGAGCAACCAACCGATGGCGATCAGGAAGATCAGGATCGAGAGCACCAGCAGGATGATCGCGCCGGCACCGTGGCCGAGCGAGTAGTTGCTGGACTCGTCCAGATCGGCACCGGAATACATGATGATGGTGAGCAGCACGCCGGCGGTCGCCCCGGCCGCGACCAGCGGTGCCACCCGGTAGGACTTGATCAGCCCGGTGAACGCGAGGAATCCGGTCGCCACAACCAGGACGTAGGCGGCACTGAGATCGGAAGCGAAGAGCTTCTGCGTGTCGTTGACCACGTTTCCCTGGATGGTGTAACCGGCCGCGAACCCGCAGAACAGCAGGACGACGGCGAGCACACCGATGGTGGCCGCGAGGACGGGTGCCACGATCGGCGGGACGCCGGCGAACGGTTGCTTGGGTGCGGCGGGCTGGCCGTATGCCTGGCCATAGCCCTGTTGGCTGTATCCCTGCTGCCCGTAGTCCTGCTGGCCATAGCCCTGTTGCCCGTAGCCCTGTTGACCGTAGTCCTGCTGCCCGTAGCCCGATCCATAGCCCTGTTGGCCGTAGCCCGACTGCTGGCCGTAGCCCTGCTGACCGTAGGCGGACTGGTCACCGTAGCCCTGCTGGCCGTAGCCCTGTTGACCGTAACCCTGCTGGCCGGCGGTCTGGCCGTAGCCCTGACCGTAGGTCGGCTGCTGTGGATGGCCCTGCGGCGAGGATGCCTGGCCGGGCTGCGAATAGCCCGCCCCCTGCTGACCCTGGGTCTGTCCGGACTCGGGCTGCTGCCCGTAGCCGCTTCCTGGCTGGTAGCTCATGAGATTCTCCTACCGAATACGTGTTTGTCGCGTCTCCCCCGGCGCGCACAGTTGTCGCGCCCTGAGCGCACTCACCCGACCACGCTAATACATCGCGCGGACGCGCCACAGGGTCCCACGCCCGGTTGTGGATGACGCCGAGGTGCCGGGCGACCGGTCGTCGGTTGGATGAATGACGGGGTCGGCGGGGTTCAGGCGGGGTTGCGTGATGCGGACTGCGGGGCGGAACCAGCTGTGGCGCAAGGGGTCTCGAGGCTCGTCGCTATCGCTCCTCGCACCTCGACCATCGATCCAAAGGAATCGGCGCTACGAGAACCTCGACCATCGGTTGAAGAGCGTCGGCGCTACGAAAACCTCGACCATCGATCCAAAGGAATCGGCGCCACGGGAACGTCGACCATCGGTTGAAGAGCGTCGGCGCCACAGGAACGTCACCACCGGTTGGTGGCGACGAAACCCCGTCACCAGGCGTGTTTCGCTCCTTGCTCTTCGTACCAGGCGATCAGCGAGTAGTCGTCGACGGATCGTGGATCGATGTCGACCGACCGGCCGGCGAGGACCGAAGTGACCGGCACCTCGAGTTTCTTGCCGGTGCGGGTGTGCGGAATGGCCGGGGCGACGATGAGCTCGTCGGGCACGTGGCGCGGCGAGAGCCGCGAGCGGATCTCGGCGACCACCCGGGTGCGCAGGTCGTCGCCGAGTTCGGCTCCGGGGACGAGGGTGACGAACAGCGGCATCCAATACGCGCCGTCGGGGCCGTCGACGCCCAGGACGAACGCCTCGGCGATCTCGTCGATGCTCTCGACCACCTCGTAGATGTCGGCCGATCCCATCCGGATGCCGTGGCGGTTCAACGTGGCGTCGCTGCGGCCGTGGATGATCAGCGATCCGCGGTCGGTGACGGTGACCCAGTCGCCGTGTCGCCAGACCGGCGTCGTCGGCCCGACCGAGCTCCATTCGTGCTCGAAATAGGCGGCACGATACCGTGATCCGTCGGGGTCGTTCCAGAAGCCGACCGGCATCGACGGCATCGGGGTGGTGATCACCATCTCGCCCACCTCGTCAATCACCGGCGTGCAGTCGGGTGCCCAACTCTGTAGCGCGACACCGAGATAACGGACCGACAACTCCCCCGGAACCACCGGCTCTCCGACCGAGCCACCGGCGAAGGCGGTCACCACATCGGTGCCACCGCTGATCGAGGACACCGGGAGTCCGTGCGCCACATTGTCGTCGATCCACTCGAACAGGTCACCGGCCAGTGACGACCCGGTGCTGCCGATGGTCCGCAGTGCCGACAGATCATGATCGCGCCCGGGTACGAGCCCGGCCTTGCGGGAGGCCTGCAACTGGCCGGGGCTGGTACCGAAGTAGGTCACCTTCTCCGCGGCGACGATCTGCCACAACCGATCCGCGTCGGGATACAGCGGAGAACCGCTGTAGCAGACGATCGTCGAGCCGCACAGCAGACCGGCGATCTGGAAGTTCCACATCATCCAGCTCAGCGCCGTCTGCCAGAAGAACACATCGGACTCGTCGAGATCGGCATGGAGCGCAGCGGCTTTGAGATGTTCGACGACGACCCCGCCGTGACCGTGCACGATGCCCTTGGGCCGACCGGTGGTGCCGGAACTGAACAGCACCCACAGCGGATGATCGAAGGCCACCGGCACCGGGTTCACCGTCGACGAATTGCTGATGGCACTCGCGTAGGACAGGACACGTGGACCCGATTCCGGGCGGTGGTCGGTGCCGCCGACGACGATGTGCCCGGCGAGCTCGGGCAGGGCTGCGGCGAGCTCGGCACTGTCGGTGGTCTTGTCGATGTCCTTGCCGTTGTAGCGATATCCGCCGGCCGAGAACAACACCTTGGGATGCAACTGCCCGAGCCGGGCCGAGGCACCCTCGGGTGCGTAGTCCTGCCCGCACCCCGACCAGATCGCACCGAGCGACGCGGTCGCGAGGAACGCGATGACCGCCTCGGGGACGTCGGGCAGATACGCGGCCACCACATCCCCGACGCCGACGCCGAGATCGGCCAGGGTCGCCGCCAGCGCCCCGACCATGTGCGGCAACTCCGACCACGCGATCGCCGTACGGTCACCGCTCTCACCGATGCCGACGACGGCCGCGCGATCGGTGGCCGCACCGGCCTCGACCGCGCGGGCGTGCCGCAACACCTGATCGACGTAATTCAGCCGAACGTCGGGAAACCAACGCGCACCGGGCATGTCGACCGAGGCCAGCACCGCGGCGTCACCTTCTGCGAGCGGACCCGCGATCTCGGAGAGTTCGAAGAACTCCCATACCGACCGCCAGAAAGCGGCCGGCTCGCTCGTCGACCACGCCCACAACTCCGGGTAACCGGACACGTCGATGCCGTACTGCCGCGAGACCGCGTCGACGAATTCGTCCATCTGCGAACGTTTGTCGGTGGTGATCACCGACCCGACGCCGTCGGTCATCGCAGCGTTCCGAGGATCTCGACGGACTCCTCACGCATCTGCACCTTGCGGACCTTACCGGTCACCGTCATCGGGAACTCCTTGACCACGTGGACGAAGCGCGGGATCTTGTGGCGGGCGATCTTGCCGGTCGCGAACTCGCGGACGTCGTCGGCGGTGAGTTCGGATGCGCCGTCGCGCAGCCGAATCCATGCCATCAGTTCCTCGCCG
Organism: Gordonia sp. N1V; assembly: GCF_029269935.1. Classification (NCBI taxonomy): domain Bacteria; kingdom Bacillati; phylum Actinomycetota; class Actinomycetes; order Mycobacteriales; family Gordoniaceae; genus Gordonia; species Gordonia sp. N1V. The sequence continues at coordinate 11,958 of NZ_JARJDD010000034.1, read as the reverse complement.
TACTTCTCGTCGGGGACACCGATGACCTGCGCGTCGAGGATGTCGGGGTGGGTGTAGAGGAATTCCTCGATCTCACGGGGGTAGATGTTCTCCCCACCGCGGATCACCATGTCCTTGATGCGCCCGGTGATCCGGACATACCCGTTGGGGTCCATCACCGCGAGATCACCGGTCCGCATCCACGGTGAGCCCTGTGGATCGGTCGGTTCGGGGATGAGGACCTCAGCCGACTTGTCCGGCTGGTTCCAGTAACCACTCATCACGCTGTAACCGCGAGTGCAGAATTCGCCGGTCTCGCCGCGTCGCAACGTCTCTCCGGTGACCGGGTCGATCACCTTGATCTCCAGATGCGGACCGACCCGACCGACGGTGCCGACCCGCAGTTCCAGCGGATCGTCCATGCGGGTCTGTGTCGACACCGGTGAGGTCTCGGTCATGCCGTAGCAGATCGACACTTGCCCCATGTGCATACGGTCGACCACCTGGCGCATGACGTGTTCCGGACACGGCGAGCCCGCCATGATGCCGGTACGCAGCGTCGACAGATCGAATTCGGCACCCGAATCGAGCAGGGCGAGTTCGGCGATGAACATCGTCGGCACGCCGTAGAGGCTCGTGCACCGGTACTCGGCGACAGCGCGCAAGGCGGCTTCTGGGTCGAAGGTCGGCGACGGGATCACCATGGTCGCACCGTGACTGGTGGCGGCCAGATTGCCCATCACCATGCCGAAGCAGTGATAGAACGGCACCGGAATGCAGATCCGGTCGTCGGCGCTGTAGTCGAGGAGCTCGCCCACCAGGTACCCGTTGTTGCCGATGTTGCGGTGCGAGAGCGTCGCACCTTTCGGGAATCCCGTTGTCCCGGAAGTGTACTGGATGTTGATCGGGTCATCGGCGGTGAGCCCGGCGGCCCGATCGGCGACCGCGGCGAGTTCGTCCGCGGTGGGTGGCGCGGTGAGCTCGGCCCACTGCGAACTCTCGAACAGCACGACCTCGCGCAGTTCGGGCGCGGCCGGACGAGCGGCGGCGAGCATGCCCGCGTAGTCGGAGTCCTTGTACCGTTCGGCTGCCACCACCACACTGGTGCCCGATTGTGTGAGCGCGTACTCGATCTCGTGTTGGCGATATGCGGGATTGAGGTTGACCAGGATCGCACCGATCTCGGCCGTCGCATACTGGGTCAGCACCCATTCGGCCCTGTTGGGCGACCACAGACCGACCCGATCTCCTGCGGCGACGCCGAGTCTGCACAGTCCGGCGGCGAGCGCGAGGACGTCACGGCGGAACTCGGCGTAGGTCCACTGGGCGCCGGTCGGGGCGTCGATGAGGGCCATCCGGTCACCGTGGCGTTCGGTGATGCGAGCCAGCGTCGCCCCGATCGTCTCGATCAGCAGCGGCGGTGCTGCGTCGCCCCGGGCGTAACTCAGCTCGGAGTCGTCTCGCGTGGAAGCCGATTCGGTCATGGTGATCACTTTCCTCCGATGTGGCGGGTACTCAGGTGGTCGGTGCGGGGGAAGTCTCGGTACTCGATGCCTCCGAGGCGGCCGCACGCGAGAGGACGGCTTCGGCCTGGCGGAACACCGGGCCGTCGATCATCTGTCCGTCGATGCTGAACACGCCGCCCCCGAACTCGGCGGCCCCATCGATGACGCGTCGCGCCCACTGGAGTTCCTCGTCGCTCGGCGAGTAGCCGGCGCGGATGATGTCGACCTGGGAGGGATGGATGCAGGCGGTGGCGGCGTATCCGAGTGCGACGGCGTCGGTCACCTCGTCGCGAAGCCCGTCGATGTCACGGAAGTCGATGTGTACGGAGTCGACGGCGAACTTGCCGTTGGCCGCCGCTGCGAGTCGCACCGCCGAACGCGCATAACGCGCCACGTCGCGATAGGTGCCCGAACGCGGCTCGTCCGGGCCGAACCTGCTGGATTTGCCGCCGAGCCCGGCCACGAGATCCTCGGCGCCCCACATCAATCCGATGCAGTTGACGCCGGCGGCGATGTCGTTGACCCGCACCACCCCGGTGGGGGTCTCGATCAATGCGATGGTCTGCAACGCGGTTTCGGTGATCGACTCCACCGTCTCCGCCTTGGCCTGCATGACGACCCGGTAGTTGGTGTCCGAGAGCGCGGCGAGGTCGCGCCGGTAGTCACCGGTGCCTGCCGGATTGATCCGCACCACGGTGCGATCGGGGTCGAGCGGGTGGGCGATCAATGCCTCGCGGGCGGCCACCCGGTTTTCCGGGGCGACGGCGTCCTCGAGATCGAGAATGACCACATCGGCGCGGTCGGCGGCCTTCTGGTAGCGCTCGGGTCGGTCCGCAGGACAGAACAGCATCGCAGGTCCTGCGGGCGCCCAGGCATTTCCGAACGATTCCGCCACTGGCAAGGTCATGATCTCCTTCGACTCCTTCGTCGTCGCTGCACGGATTTCTCGACGCCCTTCTCGGCCTCAGGTCGGTGACGAGTCCGACGGGCGCCTGCGTACCAGTGTCGCGCGTGCCGCCTTGGCGACGATCACCCCGTCCTGGTTGCGGCCGATGTGGGTGAGGTGCACCACTCCCTCTCCTGGCCGCGACCTGGACTCGCGTTTGCCCGTGCACTCGGTCTCGGCGTAGAGCGTGTCGCCGGCGAACAGCGGTGCGGGAAAGTCGACTTCGGAAAAACCGAGATTGGCCACCAGGGTGCCCTGGGTGAGCTGCGCGACGGACAAGCCGACGATGGTGGAGAGGGTGAACATCGAGTTGATGAGTCGCTGCCCACCGAACCCGGGTTGCGTCGCCGACCACGCCGCGTCGAGGTGCAACGCCTGGGTGTTCATCGTCAGCGTGGTGAACAGGACGTTGTCGGCCTCGGTCACCGTGCGGCCCGGTCGATGTTCGTAGATCGTACCCTCGGCGAATTCCTCGAACCACAGTCCACGCTGCACCACCCGGACCGGCGTCGACGTCGCTTCGGCATTCTCGCTCATGAGAATCCCAGCTCGCGGGCGATCAGCATGAGCTGGACCTCGGTGGTGCCCTCCCCGATCTCGAGGATCTTCGAGTCACGGTAATGGCGGGCGACCGGATATTCGTTCATGAAGCCGTACCCACCGTGGATCTGGGTGGCCATGCGCGCATTGTCCATCGCGGCTTCGCTGGCGATCATCTTGGCGATGGAGGCTTCCTTCTTGAAGGGTTTGCCCGCCAACATCTTTGCCGCCGCGTCGTAGTACGCGGTGCGTGCGACGTGGGCGCGCGCCTCCATCCGGGCGATCGCGAACGACACCGACTGGTACTCACCGATCGGTTTGCCGAAGGACTGGCGCTCCTTGGCGTATTTCACGCTCTCGTCGACGCATCCCTGCGCGACGCCGGTGGCCAGTGCGGCGATCGCGATCCGTCCCTCGTCGAGGATCGACAGGAAGTTCGCGTAACCACGGCCCCGCTCGCCGAGGAGGTTCTCCTTGGGGACCCGGACGTCGGTGAAGGTCAGCGGATGGGTGTCGGAGGCATTCCACCCGACCTTGTTGTAGGCCGGCTCGGCGACGAAACCCGGCGTGCCCGACGGCACTACTATCGTCGAGATCTCCTTGCGGCCGTTGTCTTTCACACCGGTCACGGCGGTGACGGTGACCAGCGAGGTGATGTCGGTGCCGGAGTTGGTGATGAACTGCTTGGCGCCGTTGATGATCCACGAGTCCCCGTCGTCACGCGCGGTGGTGGCGGTGGCACCGGCATCGGATCCGGCGCCGGGTTCGGTGAGCCCGAAGCCGGCCAGCGCCCGGCCTGCGGTCAGATCCGGAAGCCACCGCTCCTTCTGCTCGGGGGTGCCGTACTTGTGGATCGGCATGGCGCCCAGGCTGACCCCCGCCTCGAGGGTGATGGCCACCGACTGGTCGATCTTGCCGAGTTCCTCCAGCGCCAGTGCGAGCGCGAAGTAGTCGCCGCCCATGCCGCCCTCCTCCTCGGGGAAGGGCAGACCGAACAGTCCCATCTTGCCCATCTGGGCGATCACGTCGTACGGGAAGCTGTGTTCGGCATCGTGTTTCGCCGAGACCGGGGCGACGACCGATTGCGCGAAGTCGCGCACGGTGGCGATGAGGTCGGTGTATTCCTGGGTCAATTCCATGGGCGGGAGTCCTTTTCGTGCGTCAACGTCTGCGAACTTGTCATGCGGCGTCGGGAGTGGGGGCCGGGCTGTCGATGTGGGCGAGTTGCTGACCGGCGGAGACCTTGTCGCCCACGGCGACCGAGACGGTGGCGGTCCCGTCGATCGGTGCGGTCAGGGTGTGTTCCATCTTCATCGCCTCGACCACCACGATCGCGGTGCCCGCGCCGACCTCGTCGCCGGTGGCGGCCGATACCGCGACGACGGTGCCGGGCATCGGGCTGACGATGGTGCCTGCTGTTTGAGCGGCGTCGGCGTCGAGTACGGTGCGGGTCAGTTCGACGATCCACGTGCCCGCGGGCCCGGAGGCCCACCACTGGTCGCCGATCTCGGCGAGCGACCACTGCTGACTGATGCCGTCGACGATCAGCCGTGCGGTCCGTCCGCTCGTGGTGGCGTGCTGGGCAAGGTATTCCACGTGCGCGGTCCACGGCTCTGCCGTGTTCTCCTCCGCAGCGTGCCGGTCCGCAGCAGTCTCATCCGCGGCCGGGGTGCCCTCGTCGGGATCGGGTGTGGTGGTGATGGTGACGTCGGCGGTGACCCAACGTTCGTCGGCGCCGTGGACCTCCGCCGACACCTCGCGCCGGTGGGTACCCGCACTGAGCCTGCTGACGACCGGCGCGTGCGCGCCGAGCCGGAAACCGACCTGACTGTCCCACACGTCGTCGGCGCGCCGGTTGCCGACGCGGGCGAGCCCGACCAGCGCCAGCGCCTCCGGAACGGGCTCGGGCGCAGCGTAGTCGGCGGCCAGCCGGTCGAGGAGTTCGGTGTCGAGGCGAGCCTCGCGCACCTCCGGGCGGGCCAGCACGAAGCGGCAGAAGTCGGTGTTGGTGACCACACCGAGGACACGGGTTTCGCTCAGCGCGTGATCGAGGCGTTCGATGGCCTCCGCGCGATCGCCGCCGTGGGCGATCACCTTGGCCAGCATCGGGTCGTAGTCGCTGCCGACGACGAGGCCGGGCAGCATCGCCGAATCCACCCGCACCCCTTGACCGGCCGCGGTGTCGGGCTCGGCAAGCGAGACGATCTCGCCGCCGGTCGGCAGGAAGCCGTTGGCGGGGTCCTCGGCATAGACGCGGGCCTCGATCGCATGACCGACCAATGTCACGTCCTCCTGCGCGATCGCGAGCACCTCGCCCCGCGCGACGCGAATCTGCTGTTCCACCAGATCGATTCCGGTGACCATCTCGGTCACCGGGTGCTCGACCTGTAGACGGGTGTTCATCTCCATGAAGAAGAACTCGTCGGGTCGGTGGGCGGACACGATGAACTCGACCGTTCCCGCGCCGGTGTAGCCGACGCTGCGGGCGGCGTCGCAGGCGGCCTGTCCGATCCGCTCCCGCGTCGCGGCATCCAACAGCGCCGACGGCGCTTCCTCGATGACCTTCTGATGACGGCGCTGCAGCGAGCACTCCCGCTCACCGAGATGGATGACGTGGCCGTGGGTGTCGGCGAGGACCTGCACCTCGATGTGACGCGGGGTGTCGACGAAGTGCTCGAGGAACAGCGCGTCGTCGCCGAAGGCCGCCGACGCCTCCCGCCGTGCCCTGGCCAGCGCATCGGGCAGATCGTCGGGGTTCTCGACCCGGTGCATGCCCTTGCCACCGCCGCCCGCACTCGGCTTGATGAGCACCGGGAAGCCGATTTCCGGTGCGGCGGCGATGAGATCGTCATCGGTCAGTCCGGGCCGCGACAACCCGGGCACCACCGGTACCCCGCGTTCGGTGACCGCCGCACGTGCGGTGATCTTGTCGCCCATCGTCGCGATCGCCGACGCCGGCGGACCGATGAACGCGATGCCGGCCCTGGCCAGCGCGTCGGCGAATTGTTGGTTCTCCGACAGGAATCCGTAGCCCGGGTGCACGGCGTCGGCTCCGGTGGCCTGCGCGGCGCGCACCACCGCGCCGATGTCGAGGTAGTTACCCGCCGAGCGTGGATCTCCCGGGGCCACCAGCGATCCGAGATGCACGGCGGTGTCGGCCTCGCGGACGTGGCGGGCGTGCGCGTCGGGGTCGGTGTAGATGGCGACGCTGCGCAGGCCCAACCGGCGCAGTGTCGCGATGACGCGGCAGGCGATCTCGCCGCGATTGGCGACGAGGACGGTCCGGATGGGCGTCACCACGGCGGCCGCGGGGTCGGCCGCTTCCGTGGTCGGCGTGGACGGTGTTGCGTTGGAACGGATGTCAGAAGTCGTGGTCATGTGTATAGCCCTCACATCCGGAAGACGCCGTAGCGCGGTTCGGTCAGCGGCGCGTATCGGCACGCCTCGAGCGCCAGTCCGAGCACGGTGCGCGTGTCGGCGGGATCGATGATGCCGTCGTCCCACAGGCGCGCGGTCGAGTAGTAGGCGTCGGACTGTTGCTCGAACTGCTCTCGGATGGGTTGTTTGAAGGTCTCCTCCTCGTCGGTCGACCATTCGCCGCCGGAGCGTTCGATCTGGTTGCGGCGCACGGTGGCCAGGGTGTCGGCGGCCTGCGGGCCACCCATCACCGAGATCCGCGCGTTGGGCCAGCTCCACAGGAACCGTGGCGAGTAAGCGCGGCCGCACATCGAGTAGTTACCGGCCCCGAAGGAGCCGCCGATCATCACCGTCAGCTTGGGCACCCGGGCACAGGCGACCGCGTTGACCATCTTGGCGCCGTTCTTGGCGATTCCGCCTTCTTCGTATGCGCGTCCCACCATGAAGCCGGTGATGTTCTGCAAGAAGATCAGCGGTATGCGTCGCTGGTCGCACAGCTCGATGAAATGTGCTCCCTTGAGCGCGGATTCGCTGAACAGCACGCCATTGTTGGCGATGATGCCGACCGGATGGCCGTGCAGATGCGCAAACGCGGTGACCAGGGTGGTGCCGTAGTTGGCCTTGAATTCGGTGAATTCGCCTGCGTCGACCAGGATCTCGATCACCGAGCGCACGTCGTAGGGGGTGCGCGGATCGGTGGGGACGACGTCGTAGATGTCGGTCTGCGGTCGTGTCGAGGGCTGGGCTGCGGTGAGCTCCCACTGCGCGGGGTCACGGGGACCGAGGGTCGCGACGATCTCGCGTACCTTCGCCAGGGCCTGCTCGTCATTGTCGACGAGGTGGTCGGTGACGCCGGAGACCGACGAGTGCATCGCCCCGCCGCCGAGATCCTCGGCCGACACGTCTTCTCCGGTGGCCGCTTTCACCAGCGGTGGGCCGGCCAGGAAGATGGTGCCCTGGTTGCGCACGATCACGGTTTCATCGCTCATCGCCGGTACGTAGGCGCCGCCGGCCGTCGACGAACCCAGGACCGCCGAGATCTGCGGGATACCCGCGGCACTCATGGTGGCCTGGTTGAAGAAGATGCGACCGAAGTGCTCGCGATCGGGGAACACCTCGTCCTGTTGCAGCAGCATCGCGCCACCGGAGTCGACGAGGTAGATGCATGGCAGGCGGTTGGCCGCGGCGATCTCCTGGGCGCGCAGGTGTTTCTTGACGGTCATCGGGTAGTACGTGCCGCCCGAGACCGTCGCGTCGTTGGCGATGATCATGCATTCGCGCCCGGCGATCCGCCCGACCCCGGCGACGACACCCGCCGAGGGGACCTTGCCCTCGTACATGGCGTGGGCGGCGAGCGGCGCCACCTCGAGGAAAGGCGAACCGACGTCGAGTAGTCCGTCGACGCGGTCGCGCGGGAGGAGTTTGCCGCGCGAGACATGGCGTTCGCGGGCCCGCTCGCCTCCGCCGCGCGCGGCCGTGGCGAGGGCCTGCCGCAGGGCGGCGACGTTGGCCAGGTGTTCATCGCGCGACGTGGACCGGTTCTGCGGCGCGGTCTGCGTCGGGCTGGTGACTGTGGAACCCACCGACCCACCTTTCAGTTAGTGGTGATTAACTGAACTCACTGTAACGCACCCGCCTGCGCGGTGTCACGCAGATGTCATTGTCCCAGCCGACGTGACGACGATCACGATTTTTCGTATCGTGATGGTGAGCCCACCACCCACGGGCCAACCGCACCTGCGTCTCCCCACCCATGGGAGTCGCGCGCCACAACTACAGAAGGCCAGGTAGAACCCATGACCCTCGCCCCGCATGCCCCCGCGACCAGCGGACTCGAAGACCGCTACGTCCGCGAATCGGGCACCGTCTTCCTCGGCGGCATTGCCGCCCTCGTCCGCATGGTGCGCGATCGAGCGCTCGTCGATCGCCGCATGAATCAGCGCACCGCGTCCTTCATCTCCGGATACGAGGGCTCTCCTCTCGCCGGTTACGATCTCGAACTCGCCAAGCGTCGTGCACTGCTCGAGCCCCTCGACATCGTTCATCGCCCCGGTCTCAACGAGGAGCTCGCCGCGACCTCGGTGATGGGGTCGCAGGTCGCCGCTCAGGTGACCGGGCTGGCTCCCGACAACGCCGGTAAGCCACGCTCGGGTGTGGTCGGCTACTGGTACGGCAAGGCTCCGGGTCTCGATCGCGCCTCCGACGCACTGCGGCACGCCAACATCATCGGCACCCACCCCGACGGCGGCGCGGTCGCCCTCGTCGGCGACGATCCCGGCGCGAAGAGTTCGACCGTGCCGTGCGCCTCGGAGATGGCACTGGCCGACCTCTACATCCCGATCCTGTACCCGGCCGACTCCCAGGACATCCTCGACCTCGGTGTCCACGCCGCCCACCTGAGCCGTGTCAGCGGACTGTGGACGTCGCTGAAGATCTCCGCACACGTCGCCGACGGCGCCTCGACGGTGCAGCTCGACCCCACCCGCATCACCCCCGAATACGGCGGCCTCGGACGCAGCCCGCACGTTCCCTCGGGGCGTCTTCTCGGCGCGAATCTGATGGAGCTGGAACAGAATCAGCTCACCATCCGGATGCCTCGGGCCCATGAGTACGCCCGCCTCAACGGCCTGAATCGGATCACAGTGCGCTCGAGCGACGATCGCATCGGCATCGTCGCCGCGGGCAAGACCTACCTCGACGTGCGCGAGGCCCTGCATCTGATGGGGCTGACCGAGGCGGATCTCAATCGCCTCGGAATCCGAATCCTCAAGCTGGGCATGGTGTACCCGCTCGAGCAGGAGATCTTGCGGCGTTTCATCACCGACACGGCGTCGGGACGTCTCGACGAGGTGATCGTCGTCGAGGAGAAGCGCGACTTCATCGAAACGATGATGCGCGACATCCTGTTCCGCGACCCCATCGCCCCGCACATCGTCGGCAAGGTCAACGAGGACGGGTCCACACTGTTCTCGCGCTTCGGCGAACTCGACGTCGACGCGGTCACCCGGGGTCTGGCCATGCGGTTGGCGCGACACCATCACGTCGACGCCGCGATCGACTGGCTCGACCGCAGCAGCCGTCGGCGCACGCGGATCGAACTGCCGCTGGCCGTGCGCACCCCGTACTTCTGTTCCGGATGCCCCCACAACAGTTCGACGCACGTGGCCGAGAACACCCTCGTCGGCGCCGGAATCGGTTGCCACGCCATGGTTCTGCTGATGGACCCCCACCAGGTCGGCGACGTCGCCGGGGTCACCCAGATGGGCGGCGAGGGCGCGCAATGGCTGGGCATGGCGCCGTTCGTCGAGGCCGATCATTTCGTGCAGAACATCGGCGACGGCACCTTCACCCATTCGGGATCACTGGCCATCCGCGCGGCGGTGGCAGCGGGCGCGAACATCACCTACAAGTTGCTCTACAACGGTACGGTCGCCATGACCGGCGGCCAGGATCCCGTCGGTGGCTTCAGCCTGGCCGAGATCACGAATCTGCTTCTCGCCGAGGGCGTCGGACGTATCGTCATCACCTCCGACGACCCGTCGCGCACCAAGGCAAACGCCTTGCCGTCCGGGGTGAGCGTGCGTGATCGCTCCGAACTCGCCGACGTCCAGCGCGAACTGGCGGCCGTCGAGGGTGTGACCGTCCTGATCCACGATCAGGCGTGCGCAGCGGAGAAGCGCCGCAAGCGCAAGCGCGGCACCCTGGACACCCCGACCACTCGGGTGATGATCAACGAGCGCATCTGCGAGGGCTGCGGCGACTGTGGCGAGAAGTCCAATTGTCTCTCGGTGCATCCTGTTCCGACGGAGTTCGGGCGCAAGACCCGCATCGATCAGAGTTCGTGCAACCTCGACTACTCGTGCCTGAAGGGCGATTGCCCATCGTTCGTCACCGTCACCCCCGGAACCAACAACCGAACACAGAACGCGACGGCCGCCGAACTCGCCGCCGACTCCTTGCCACGGCCGACTGTCACGCGAGCACTCACGGGTCCGGGCACCGATGTGGCGACGCTGCGGATCACGGGCATCGGTGGTACCGGCGTGGTCACCATCTCCCAGATCCTGGCGACCGCAGCCACTCTCGACGGCCACGCCGCGCGCACCGTCGACATGACGGGGCTGGCCCAGAAGGGCGGTGCGGTGGTCAGCGACGTGAAGATCTCCAACCGGCCGATCGAGCTGGCCGCCAAGGTGGCCTCCGGGACGTGCGACCTGTACCTCGCGTGCGATTCCCTGGTCGCCGCCGACGCGGTCAACCTCAAGGTCACCGCCCCGGACCGGACCACCGCCGTGGTATCGACCACGCGTATCCCGACCGGTTCGATGGTCGTGGACACCTCGGTCGGATTCCCCTCGGACGCACAGATCCACGACGTGATCGACTCGCGGGTGGCACGCACGGTCTACCTCGATCCGGGAGCGCTCTCGACAGAGCTGTTCGGTCACGAGCAGTACGCCAACATGCTCGCCGTGGGCGCCGCCTATCAGGCCGGCGCGCTGCCGATCAGCGCCGAATCCGTGGAGCGCGCAATCGGTCTCAACGGCGTCGCCGTGGCGGCCAACACCCAGGCCTTCCGCCGGGGGCGTCAGGTCGTGGCCGACCCGGATGCCGTGCGCGCCGAGATCGCACGGCTGCATCCGGTGGTGACCGCACCCGAGCCGAGCGAGTGGGCGCAGTCGCAGGTAGCCGCTCTCGGCAGCATCGACGACGAGTTGGCACACACCATCGCGGTGCGCGTCGATGATCTCGTCGGTTACGCCGACGAGCGTTACGCCCGTGAGTATCTCGACGCCGTCGCACGAGTACATCGCAGCAGCGCGGGCGACGAGCTGACCGACGCGGTGGCTCGCAATCTGTACAAACTCATGGCCTACAAGGACGAGTACGAGGTGGCTCGGCTCACCGCCGACCCGACGTTCGCCGCGCAGGTCGCCGACCAGTACGGCGCCGACGCGAAAGTCGCGGTGCGTCTGCACCCGCCGACCCTGCGGGCCATGGGCATGAAGGAGAAGATGTCGCTCGGCGCGTGGGCCAAGCCCGGCCTCGGCACCTTGGCGAAGATGAAGCGGCTGCGCGGCACCCGCCTCGATCCCTTCGGCTACAACGAGATCCGCCGGACCGAACGCGCCCTCATCGGCGAGTATCGTTCACTGGTCGATTCGATCGTCGCCGCCTGGGAGTCGGGTTCGGTGACACCGCAACAGTATTCGTCGATCGTCGAGCTTGCGGCCCTGCCGGACATGGTTCGCGGCTACGAAGGCATCAAGATGGCCAACGTCGCGCGCTATCGCGAGACCGTTGCCCAGATGCGTTCCACCCTCGGACTGTAACCACCACATCCACCACGGGCGCCCCTCGCTGCTGCGAGGGGCGCCCGTGTCGTCCGCGCCCCTCCTCATCGATAATCGAGACCCTCCCCCGATGGTCGAATAACCCGTTCTACTCGATAGCCGAAAACTCTTACCCCCCGATGGTCGAACAACCCACCCGGCCCGATAGCCGAGGACCCTTCTCCCCGATGGTCGAGGTGCGAGCCGCGTGCGGCGAGCCTCGAGACCCGGCGAGACA
>NZ_JARJDD010000033.1:0-48480 GCF_029269935.1 Gordonia sp. N1V | reverse complement strand
CTCGGAGCCCTCCGGGGCGGCGCCGCGGCGCGCTGACTTCGAATAAGTTACGCACAGAGCCCCCGCGAATCAAATCGCCAGGTGGGTTCCGACTGGTCGCACATCAGCCCTGGTCAGCGGGCCAGCCCCAGCCGTCGGAGGTCGTGCATCCGGCCGTTCCGGCCGCTCGCGATAATTGTGATCTGGGCCATGCGGGCGCGGCCATCGCCTCTCCGTTCGGTCAGCAGATGCACCCGTTCGGGCAGTTTCGCGGCAAAAGTCCAGGTCATAGCGTTGTGGTCATGAGCGTCACGACGATGAGTGCCGGACTACCGACCACTCGCCGCATCACGGTGCGGCACGTTGATGCGCTGCCTGCCGATCTTCCCCATGCCGGACGGGTTGCCTGGTCCATCGACCGGGATGGAGGTCGGGTCGAACTCGTCCACACCTTCACCGTCGCCGAGATCTCGGATGACGCAATGGTCCTCGCGCTCGAAGGCGTGATCGATGCCGGCGCGTTGTGTGGCCAGTGGGAGTTCGAGGAAGCCGCGGTCGGTCTGATCCGGTCGTGCAGCGAGCGCGCCGACGACGCGTGGGCCGGGTTTTACGACAACTCGCTGCGCGCGCTGCGCGACGGGACGGCGTCGTTCGCCCCGGTACACCGACGGGCGCGCTCCCTGATCAGCGGTTCGAGTGTGCTCGAAGTGGGTTGTTGCTTCGGCTTCTTCGCGCTCCGATGCGCCGAGGACGGTCTCGACGTCGCTGCGTGTGACATCTCCTTCGGTGCGGTCGACCTGCTGACTCAGGCCGCACGTCGCCGTGACACCCCCGTGCTGGCGACTGTCGGAGACGCCACCGACCTCGACCACGCCGACTCCTCGGTCGACACCGTCACGTTGATCCACCTGCTCGAGCATCTCCCCGCGGACCAGGCGCGTGCCGCCATCATCGAGGCATTGCGGGTCGCGCGTCGGCGGGTGGTGATCGCGATCCCTTATGAGGATCGTCCGAGCGAACACTTCGGCCATCTCGTTCGGTTGGGGCCCGAGAACCTGCACGCCTGGGCGGACGCAGCCGATCACGCCGGGGCCGAATTCCTCACCGATCACGGCGGCTGGTTGGTGCTCACCCCGCGTCGCTGAGCCTCATCAGATCAGCCCGCGCTTGCTCGCGATGTAGACCGCGTCGGTCCGTTTGGTCACGCCGAGCTTGCGAATGATGTTGCGGATGTGGAACTTCACGGTCGACTCGGAGATGAACAAGGTCGTACCGATGCGCTTGTTGCTCATCCCGTCGGCGAGTAGCCGCAACACCTCGCGTTCACGTTCGGTCAGGGTCTCCGATCCACCGCCGTCGCCGGACACCGTGCGCAACACGATCGCAGCGCTACGCGGGTCGAATGCGCTGCCGCCCCCGGATACCGACTGGATGGCACGCACCAACTCGGTGGTGTCGACGTCCTTGACGACGTAGCCACGTGCCCCCGCCTTCACCGCCCGCACCACGAGGTCGTCGTCGAGGAATGTCGTCAACACCAGACTGGCCACCTCGGGATGCCGGGCCGCGATCTCGGTGATCAGTCGTAACCCCTCGTACTCGGTGCCCGCCGTCAGTTTCAGGTCTACGACGACCACATCCGGCCGTGACCGCTCGACCTCGGCCAGTGCATGGTCGAACGAATCCGCCTCGCCCACAACCGAGATCGTCTCCTCCCGTTCGAGGAGCGAGCGAATGCCTGCACGCAGGAGTGCATGGTCGTCGACCAGCATGGTGCGCACCGCCGTCGTCGCGATATCGGGGTTGTTCATCTGCTGACCTCCTGATGCAGTGACGATCGTGTTCCGGCGGTACGCCGGACCGATTCGGTGGTGGGGCGCGGCAACGACGTGGATTCGGTGACGGTGCCGGCCGGGATCTCCACCCCGACCCGCACGCCGCCGATCCGGGATCGGCGGATCCGGAACTCACCACCGAGTTCGCGCGCTCGAGCCGACATGTTCGCCAGGCCCCGATGTCGCCCGGCCAGATCGCCCAGCGTCGCCGCACGCAGCACGCGACGCATGTGTCCCGGGTCGCCGACGCCGTTGTCGTCGACGGTCAGACTCACGTCGTGATCGCCGTAGGTGAGCACCACCCGCGCCAGTGTCGCCTCGGCGTGCACCGCGGTGTTGAACAGCGCCTCACCGGCGATGCGCAGAATGGCGTGTTGCACGTCATCGGGCAGGTCACGGGGCCGGCCCAGCACCCGGACCTCGGTCTCCAGATCGGCCGGCATGTGCATCGAGCACAGTTCGTCGAGGACCTCGCCCAGGCTCAGCCCCTCCACGGACGGGGACTGGTTCAGGGCGTAGATCACCGAGCGCAGTTGTTCGACCGCGTTGCGGGTCAGCATTCCTGCGACCTCGAGTCGCTCGGCGGTCTCCGGGTCGCACTCCATCCGGCATACCTCGATCTGCACACCCGCCGACAGCACCGACTGCGTCACCGAGTCGTGCAACTCCCGGGCGATGCGTTCACGCTCCTCGGTGACCAGCCGTTGTCGCATCACCGCCGACAACTCACGTTGTGTGCGTTGCAATTCCACGTTCTGCACCGCCAGATCGGTGGCCTGCTCGCGGGCCTTGGCGTAGGCATCCTCGGCGCGGGTGAGTTGATGGCGACTCTCCTCGAGCAGCGCCGCATTGAGCAGGGCCACCACCGCTTGTCGGGCGAGGATGCGCATCACCACCAGGTCGGCGGAGTCGACGACGTGGCGCGGTGGCGTCCACGCCGACAGCCCGCCGACCACCCGACCGTCGAGGTGCACCGGCACATGCAGATGGTGATCGGCGACGACCGGTCGGACGAGCTCGCCAAGCTGGTTGCGCAGGATATCGTTGAGGCGGTTGAGCACCTCGTCGGGCAGGTGGCTCGGCGTGCGCGCGACCTGCACGCCCTCGAAGGCGTAGATGGTGCCGTCGCCGTCCATCATCAGGTGGCGCGGACCCGTGCGATCGAGTTCGCCGTCGCACAGGGCGAACACCACCCAATCGGCCTCGAGGTGTTCGGCCACCGCACGCACCACCGAGAGCACGAGTGTCTCCGGCCCCTCCGCGGTCTGCACGAGGGCTCGCGAGATGCGGTCCAGTGCGCCGACCACACGACCGAGGCGCTCCTCGACCCCACGGAACTGCGCGTAATGCGAGCCCTTCACCGAGTGCAACCCGATCAGCGAATCGAAGTCCGTTCCGCCGACCTCGTCCCCGCCGGGCGTCAGGTCGCGGTCGCCGAACCTCGAGGAGACGCTCATAGTGCCTCGCGATAGAGACGGGCGACATCGGCGGGGGTCGGCTGGCGCGGGTTCGTCCGCATGCAGGCATCGACCAACGCGTTGGCGGTCAGCGCGTTGATGTGTGCGGCGGAGACTCCGAGCTGCGACAGGCGAGCCGGCATCCCGATCCGTCGTGAGAGCTCGCACACCGCATCGGCGAATCGCTCGGCGGTCACGAACGCCGACGACGACGTCGGCACACCGACGGCCCGGGCCAGATCGACGAAGGGGGTCGGGTCGGTCTCGGCGTTGAACCGGATGACGTGCGGGAGCAGAACCGAATTGATCGCTCCGTGCGCGGCGTCGCACAGTCCGCCGACCGGATGGCTCATCGCGTGGGTGGCGCCGAGAATGGCATTGGTGAACGCCATCCCGGCCTCGAGCGCGGCATAGGCCATGTCGAGTCCGGCGTCGGGGTCACCGGGAGCGTCAACGAATCGCTCGATCGACCGCCATGCGGTCCCGATGGCCGACAGGGCCGAACGATCGGTGAGCCTGGTGTGCGCCAGCGATGCATAAGCCTCGATGCAGTGCGTGATCGCGTCCATCCCCGACTGCGCGGCCACCTCGGGTGGCAGCGTGGCCAGTGCGTGGGGATCGATCACCGATACATTCGGCACCAATCCGCGTCCGATGATCGTCACCTTCGTCATGCGATCCACGTCGTTGACGATGCAGAACTGCGACACGTCCGACCCACTGCCCGCAGTGGTCGGCGCAGCGACCAACGGCGGTAGCGGGATGCGGGCGCGGTCGATGCCCTCGTAGGACAGGATGTGGCCCCCGTTGGCCGCGAGGATGGCCACCCCCTTGGCGGCGTCGATCACCGATCCCCCGCCGAGCGCCACGATCCCGTCCGAGCGTGTCTGCTCGTAGTGTTCGAAGCCCAGGGCGATTTCCGGCGCCCGGGGATTCGGTGAGACATCGGTGAAGGAGGCCACCTTGAGGTCTGCCGCCCGCAACCGTTGCGCGAGGCGCGGATACCACGGGGTGGCCACCAGATTGCGGTCCGAGACGATCATCAGCCGACGCATCCCCAGACCTGCTGCGGCCGTGGGGATCTCATCCAGAGCCCCGGGACCGACGATCACCTCGGGGGTATGGAACTTGACGACCGGGATCCGCGTCGCCCGCGCTCGAGGTTGCGGCCGTTCCGAATCCACCTCGGGTCGGGCCTCACCGATATCGGCGTGCATCCCGTTCACCCACCTCGTCGCACCCACCAGTCGTTGCCGAAATCCTACGCGGCCGCCTGCGGTTCACGCGCCGTATGCGCTGACCGAGACCTGCTCGAGCGCCGCGAGGTCGTGGACGACGTGCACACGGTCGCACAGCGTGGCGTAGGCGGGCAGGTCGCACGACCCGAGACCCCACGAGTAGCTGGGTTCGGGGGTGATCCAGATGGTCTCCCGGGCCTGGCGGCTGATCTCCTCCAACGCGTCGAGGTTCGGGTCGCGGCCGTTGTTGCGACCGTCGCCGAGCACGATCACGGTGGTGCGCCGGGTGATCGCGCCGCCGAACTCGTCGAGGAAACACTGCAGAGCGTTCCCGTAATCGGAGTCGGCGTCGGTGTCGAGGACACCGCCGGCCGGCAGGCCCGAAACGACCAGGGACAGCGCCTCCTCGGCCGGGTGTTCGGCGAAGAGATCGGTGATCTCGACGAGGTCGGACACGAAGGCGAACGACCGGACGTGGGCCACCATGCTCTGCAGTCCGTGCACGAGTTGCAGGGTGAAACGGGCTGCGCTGCGCACCGACAACGACACATCGGCGAGGATCAGCAGCGACGGGCGGTCCTCGACCTTGGCAACGGTGATGGGCCGGAACGGCACCCCGTCGAATCGCAGGTTCGCGCGCATCGTGCGGGCCGCGTCGACAGTGCCGCGGGCGGCCAGTTTGCGTCGGGCACGCGGCGCGCCGTGCAGCGATCGGATGAGCCTGCGGATCGACTCCTCCAGGCTGGCCCGCTCGTGCTCGTGAATGGCATCGCGCACCGATGCCTTCACCTCACGATCCTCGATCTCGTGGTCGGTCGCCATGAGCGCCTCGAGGTGATCACGCAGCTTCTCGGGCAAACCGTCGAGCAATCCCGCCAGTGCGCTGCGCAACCGGGCGATCTCCTCGCGGTCGGGCTGCGGACCGGACAGTCCCCCGGCGTCGTCGAGCCAGTCGAGCAGCGCCATCTCCTGCGCCACCGACAACTCGGCGTCGAGCTGGGTCGGATTGCCGGTGACGAGCTCACCCGGCCGACCCGGGTTGTGCAGGCGGGACACCGTCAGTTGCACACGGGCGGCCTGCTCGGAGTTCGGCACCGAATCCGCCGACAGCACGATCTCGTCGGTCAGCGACGCCATGTCGAGTTTGTTGGCCTCCTGATGCAGGTTGTACTGCTCGGCGAGGTCCTCGGGGTCGAAGTAGTCGCGGATGTTCGACGGCGGGCCGTGACTGTGACCTTGCTGCGGGGTGTTGCTCACCTCGTCGGACAGGGTGTACTCGGCGAGCTCACCGGTGTCGGAAAGATCGTCGTGACTGTGCGAATGTCCGTGTCCGTCATCGGTGTCGAGCACCGGACGCAACGAGAAGTACTTGTCGAAGACCTCGTCGAAGGTCTGCTCGTCGCGTCGGTCCTTGATCAGACACGCCTGCAGCGCCGAGCGCATGAGTTCACGGTCGGCGAGGATCTCGGCGGTACCCACGGCCGCCATCGCGTCCATCGCCTCCGAGACGCCGATGCGCACGCCGTGCAAACGCAGTAGCCGGACGAACCGGTGGACCGCTCCTTCCATGACGCCGCTCCCTAGAACGGACGCTTGCGGCGGGTACCCGAACCCGAGCGGGGACGGCCGGTGTCGCCGAATGAGCGACTGCCCTGCGTGGCACTCACCGCCCGGGTACCGGCATCGCTCTTGGCCCCGGGCGAGCCGTAGTAGTCGTCGCCGTGGCGCCCGGGCTTGTCCTTCTCGGCACGTTTGGCGCGACCACCGTGCGGGTCGTCATGCGTGTGTTCGTCGTCGTGGGCGTCGTCGTGGGTGTGGGAATGCCCGTCGTGCGAATGGGAATGGCCGTGATCGTGGGAATGTCCGTGGGTGTGCAGGTGATCGGGCACCTGCGCGTTCGGGTCCACCAGCCGGGGCAGGGCGTCGAGTGCGCGGGTGAGGTCGCGGTCGTACTTGACGACCACGTTGGCGGTCTGACCGAGGATGTCGGCGGAGAGTTCGTCGGCGCCGAGCACCGCGAGGGTGCGCGCCCAGTCGATCGCCTCGGAGATACTCGGCGCCTTGCGCAGGTCGAGTTCGCGCAGACCGCGCACGATCTCCACGAGTTTGGCCGCGAGCGTCTCGGCCAGGCCCGTGTTCTTGGACTTGATGATCTCCAATTCCCGTGTGGCATCCGGGTAATCGAGCGACAGATGCAGGCACCGGCGTTTGAGTGCCGCCGACAGATCGCGAGTGTTGTTGGAGGTCAACACGATCATCGGCTGGTGCTTGGCGACGAAGGTACCGATCTCGGGCACCGACACCTGGTATTCGGCGAGGAGTTCGAGCAGCACCGCCTCGAGCGCCTCGTCGGCACGATCGACCTCATCGATCAGCAGGACGACCGGGCGTTCGCTGCGCACCGCCTCGAGCAGCGGTCGGGGGGCGAGGAAGCGCTCGGAGAAGAACACGCTCTCCTCGGCACCGATGCGGTCGACCGCCTCCGACAGTGAGTCGGCGTCGGCGACGACCGCAGAGATCTTCTCCCGCAACACCTGGGTGTAGAGCAACTGCTTGCCGTAATCCCACTCGTAGAGCGCGGTGGTCTCGTCCTGACCCTCATAACACTGCAGCCGCAACAGATCTCGGCCCGTCACCTCTGCCAGGGTCTTGGCGAGTTGCGTCTTGCCAACGCCTGCCGGACCCTCGAGCAGGACCGGTTTGCCGAGCCGGCTCTGCAGGAAGACGGTGGTCGCCAGACGTTGATCGGCCAGGTAACCCGCCTCGGCGAACCGGGCGACCACGTCGTCGACATCACGGAATCCGCCCGGATCGGGTTGGCTCGCAGCATCTTCGACGTGCGGG
Source organism: Gordonia sp. N1V (assembly GCF_029269935.1). Classification (NCBI taxonomy): domain Bacteria; kingdom Bacillati; phylum Actinomycetota; class Actinomycetes; order Mycobacteriales; family Gordoniaceae; genus Gordonia; species Gordonia sp. N1V. The sequence goes on along the minus strand of NZ_JARJDD010000033.1, from coordinate 41,127 downwards.
GCGACGGTGTCGTCGGTGGTGACGGTGGAGGTGGGCATCGATCTCTCCTGAGGTCTGGTGGATGTGGGCCGGCGGCCGGTGGCCACGCCGGTGGTCACCCGAATTGGGGGCGTTCGGGTGACCACCGGCGTGTGGTGATGTGGGGACACGCTATTCGGGGCAGACACTTCCCCACATCGGTCTTCATCGGCGACGCACCTCTTAAGGGAGCAATTCGTCCAGATCGCCGTTGACGCAGTGCTCGACGACCGGGCGAACGGTCTCGAAGGTGCACTCCTTGGGGTTACCCGGGGTGCACGCGTCACCGAGCACGTGGTTGGTCAGCGCGTCGATGGTGGCCGCGTCGGTGGTGATCTCCTTGCGGTTCTCGTAGTACTTCGTCGGCCCCTCACCGAGACGGTTCTTCGGGTAGGTGTTCTGCTTGACGTCGGCGAACTTCTCGACGATGCCCACGTCGCGCAGCAACCGGATCGCCGCTTCGAGCGCGGCATCGGCGGCCTGGACCTTGGTCATACCGTGGGTGTCGACGCCCATCGCGTCGGCCATGTCGGCGAAGCGCTCGTACATGACCGGCATGTTGAAGGCCCACACGCGCGGCAACGCAATCGCGTTGTTGAGTCCGTGGTGGGTGTCGAAGAACGCCGAAACCGCATGGCTGATCGAGTGGATGATGCCGAGACCACCGGAATTGAACGCCTGCGCGGCGATGTACTGCGCGTACATCATGCCCTCGCGGCCGGCGAGTTCGGTCGGGTTCCAGGTGGCCTCACGCAGATGACGAGCCGTCATCCGCACCGCGTGCAGGGCGTTGCCCATCGACGGCGGGAAGTTCAGGCGCGACACATACGGTTCCGAGGCGTGGGCGAGCACGTCGAAACCACACTGGGCGGTGAAGGCGACCGGGCAGTCGTAGTAGAGCACCGGGTCGTCGATCGCCAGGGTGGTCACCGCCGCGTCGTCGAAGGCGACGTACTTGTGCGGCTTGTCGGGATCGGTTGTGGTGTCGGTGATCACGTAGGCCCACGAGGTCTCCGACCCGGTACCCGCGGTCGTCGACACCGCGATGTGCGGCGGGTTCTTGGGGTTCTCGCTCTTGTTGAAGCCCTCGAACTCGTTGACGTTGCGGCCGTCGTGCGCGACCGAGATGCGCGCACCCTTGCAGGCGTCGTGCGCCGAACCGCCGCCGATGGAGATGAACGAGTCGCACTTCTCCGAGTTGTACAACGACACGGCATCCATGACGTTGTAGTCCTTGGGGTTGGACTCGACCTGGTCGTACACGACGACCTCGAGGCCGTGGTACTTGCACGACTCGACGATCTTGTGGACGGTATCGCTACCCCGCAGACCGGTGGTCATCACGAGGGTCTTCTTGAACCCGAGTTTGAGAGCCTCGGGGCCGATCATCTCGTGCGCGCCCGGGCCCATCATCGCGCGCGGGAACGGGTGAAACTCCTTGATGGGAAACGGTTTGAGTAGTTCGTCTACCTGCATCTGACCTGTCCTCCTTCATCCGACGCACACCGCGTGACGTCGACTTGAGCACCGGCGACGTTACGCGCGTCACACCATGTGTCAGAAGTGTTGTGAGGCCAAACCGTCCCTATTGCACCGAGTGCCAACCGAAGGGCAGTGCGCCCCCTGCCCGAGTGGTCAGGGTGATGCCATCCGGAGGGTCAGTCACCGGGCCGACACCTGAGCGGAACGCGCCCGGCGCACTGCATCGATGTCGAAACCCCAGGGCATCTCGAGACGATGCGCGGCAAGCAATTCCGAATCCGACAGGATGTCGTCGACGTCGCCGTCGGCGACCACTCGTCCGGCGTCGAGGACGACCGCGCGGTCACACAACTGCGCCGCATACAGCAGGTCGTGGGTGACCACGAGCATCGTCGTCCGCAGCGTGAGCAGGGTGTCGGCAAGTTCGCGCCGCGCCTGCGGGTCGAGGTTCGCCGACGGCTCGTCGAGAACCAGAATGTCTGGGCGGCAAGCCAATACGCTCGCGAGTGCACCACGGCGGCGCTGCCCTCCGGACAGGTGGTGCGGACTTCGCCTCGCATGCTCGGTCATCGAGACCGCCGCCAGCGCCTCCTGCACACGGTCGGCGAGTTCGTCACCGCGCACCCCGAAATTGGCGGGCCCGAATGCCACGTCCTCGGCAAGGGTGGGCATGAACAACTGGTCGTCGGGGTCCTGGAAGACCAGGCCCACGCGGCGTCGGACCTCGCGCAGGGTGTCCTTGCCCACGCGGGAGCCGTGGACGGTCACCGACCCGGCACTCGGCAGCAGGACTCCGTTGAGCTGCAGCATCAGTGTCGTCTTGCCCGCGCCGTTGGGGCCGAGCAACGCGATCCGCTCGCCCGGTTCGACGACGAGATCGAGGTGGTCGATGGCGAGGTGTCCGTCGGGGTAGGCGTAGCGCAGTCCGGCGATCTCGATGGCGGGAGTCATCGCAACACCCAGGCGGCCGCGGCGATCGCGGTCGCGGCCAGCGCGGGTGTCACGATCACCAACCACTGGCCGGCGCTCGCACGGGCGGAGGTCACCACCCCGGGCATCTCTGGGATCGTGCCGGTGAAACCCCGCGACATCATCGCCAGATGGACCCGCTCGCCGCGCTCGTACGAACGGAGGAACAGTGCGCCAACACCTTTGGCGATCGCACCGATCTGGTGGATCGCTCGCGGTGAGTCCCCGCGGGCGACGCGGGCGATCTGCATGCGTCGGATCTCGGCGGTCAACAGATCGACGTAGCGCAGCATCATGACGAAGATCGGGGTGATCGACGCGGGCACGCCGAGTCGGGTGAGCGCCACCGGCAGCTCACGTGCCGGCGTGGTGGCAGCGAAGGTCAGCGACGCCGCAACTCCGAGCGTGCCCTTGATGACGATCCCCCACCCGGCGTACAGCCCGGGCACCGACAACGAGAGTCCGGCGACGGCGACCCGCTCGCCACCTTCGGCGAAGGGCAGCAGCACCGCAAGAATCACGAACGGGACCTCGATCAGCATGCGTGGAGCAATCCATGCCGGTGAGATCCGGGCGACGACCCACACCGCGGCCAGGACGATCGCGAAACCCGCGTAGGGCCAGAACATCTCACGCGGGGTGGCGACCACCGCGAAGACGAAGAAGACCAGGCAGACGATCTTCACCTCGGCGGGCGCGCGGTGAACCGCGGAGTCGCCGGCGCGGTAGACCGGGTGCGGGTGTCCGGCTCCCATCGACTCAGTCTCCCGATCCGGTCCCCGACCGGGCGACACCGGTACGGGCACGTCGAGCCCCGCCGATGATCCAGAACAGGCCCGCGGCGATCACGAGGGTGATCACCACGCCGATCACCCCGGCGATCCCGTTGGTGTAGCCGATTCCGCGAAAGCTGTAGTCGGCCAGCGGCGATGAGGCCATGGCGTGGTCGGTGGCATGCTGCGCGATGCAGTCTCCGGTGAGTTGCTCGGCACCGTCGACCTCGGTCGTCTCGCACCCCCGCAGGGTGGTCGAGTCCAGACCGTCCGGTGACGAGCTGGCCAGATAGGACACCAGACCTGCGATGAGCAAGGCCACCACACCGAACGCGATGAGGAAGGTCCTGCGATGGACCCGGGGCGAGCGGTCGCGGCGATCGCCGGAGGTTCCGGTGGCGGTCATGCCGGCGCTCCGATCAGCGTGGCGGGAGAGTCGGTGCGACGCAACAGGTAGACGAGATCGGGGCGGGCCCGGGCGACCGCCACCACGGTCGCCGCGGTGATCAGCCCTTCGCCGACCCCGATCAACAGGTGCGTGCCCCACATGTAGCTCGCGACCGCGGTCATCGACGTCGCCGCCGCTCCACCGATGGCGTATTCGACGACGAATCCGGTTGCTGCGCACACGGTCCCGCAGAGCGCCGAGACGAAGGCCACCACCCCCAGACCGGCGAACGGGTGATCCGACCGGCCCCGGCGACCAACACGCAGCAGTCGCGACGCGACCACCGCGACGCCGTAGCCGACGAACGTCGAGAGGAGAGCCATGTTGGTGAGGTTGGCCCCGAGGGCGGTGATGCCGCCGTCGGCGAACAGCAGGCACTGCACGATCAACACGATCGCGATGCACAACGCGCCGGTGTAGGGCCCCACCAGGATTGCGGCGAGTGCACCTCCGAGCAGATGCCCGCTCACACCGGGGAGGACGGGGAAATTGATCATCTGGACGGCGAAGATGAAAGCGGCCACGAGGCCGGCCATCGGCACGGTCTTCTCGTCGAGGTCGCGGCGCGCACGCCAGGCACAGAAGGCCAGTCCGACCACGGCGATGGCGCCGAACAGCAGCGAGGTCGGTGCGTTGATGATGCCGTCGCTCATATGCATGGCGACTGGGGTGGTGGACATGAGCAGTGCCCTTCGAGATCCCTGGAGGTACACGCCCGGACGGCGCGATACGGGAAACACTAAAACCGGACATCACATCTGTCCACTTATTCAGATGTTGAGGTGCTCAGACTGTCCGACCGGTCAGGTGTGGCCCTGACCACAATTCGACGACGCCTTGTCGGGTCGGATCGGCACGCCCTGTTGGAGCGGGTCAGGACGTTGTTGGCGCTGCGGCGAACAGTCCCGCTGAGCGAGGCTGTTCGATGAGGTCTGCCAGGATCGCTCCGGAGCGGAGTAGTGCGAATGTGCGCTGGGCGATGGACTGGAGTCGGGAGTCGAGCGCGGTGAGTGGGGTGGTGTGATCCGTGAGTTCACGGACTGCGCTGATCGCCTTCTGTACTTCGGGGATGCGGTAGCCGCCCGCGCGAAGGGCAGCGACGATGCGGGCGTCGCGGATCGCGACGCCCGGGTAGCGTCGTACACTTCCGGCCGGCGTGGAGACTCTTTGAGGCGTGATCAGGCCGACACTTTCCCAGAAGCGAAGCGTGGACGCCTTCACTTCGAGGGCTCGCGCGAGCTCGGTGATGGTCATGCAGTCGTCTTCGGTGGGCGCGACGTCGGCGGTTTCCTCGGAACTGATGGACGTCAGTGCCGATCGCGCGGCCAGTGTGTGTTCGCGTTCCCTGTTGAGCCTGGTGTGGAGCTCGCTGATCATGGCTGCAGCGTAATCGCTTGGATCACTGCGGATTTGCCGCATCGTGCGGCGCGCCACGACCGGTCCGACGGCGTACGCCAGGTCGCGGTAGGCACACAAGCTGTGCACGTGCTCTGGCGAGAACTGTCGGTAGCCGCTGCGGGTTCTCGTCGCCGGCGGAATCACGCCGAGTGCTTCCAGGTCACGCACTTGCTGAACCGAGTACCCCGCTGCCGCTGCTACATCGGCAGTCGTCATCGTCGGCGATAGTCCCTCCGTGCGCATGCAACCCTCCATCAGCGCTTCAAGTACATGCTTGAAGTATGAACATGGACCAACTGTTGCAAACAATCCGATCGTTTGATGGGCTGCTCGAGTTCGCACCTACCGAGGGTGACGAGTTCCCGCCAACCGCTTGGGGCGATCACTTCTTCTACTACGCCCCCGGCGGCCAGGTGCCGAAACGTCAGCAGCCCTACGCCACCATCGTCACAAAGAACTACCCCGACGACTCCCTGTCCGACCTTGACAAGCCCGGCCGGTGGCGACTGAACATTCACGTCGGCACCACCACGGCTCGTGAACTGACCGACAAAACGGCTGTGCCTACTGGTGATCAGTGGGACTTCGCAGCGCCCGACGTTGTCTTTCCGCACCCCCTGTATCGCCACCAGGGGTGGGTATCGATCGTCAACCCGGGTGCTCGCACCAGCATGCTGGCTGTCCGCCTCCTTCGTCAGGCGCACGAGGCCGCACGTCACCGCCTCGAGCATCGGCGTTCCCGGGAACGGATCGAACGCGAGCCCGGAGCGGGCGGCACCCGATGAGACCGCAGTGCACCGCCCACCGTCGAAGGTAGACGACGGTGGGCGAGCAATGCCGTACCTCCACACCGCGCCTGCACTTAGTGCACCTGGGCGTAAAGGTCGTCATGACCTCATCCACCTAGTGGTGGTGGCCGGCCCCGATCCAGTGCAGGAGTTGATGAACGGTCTCGTCCTCGAGTCGGTAGCTGACCGAGCGGCCCTGGCGGGTGGAGGTGACCCATCCCTGATGTCGCAGCACGCGCAGGGCCTGCGAGACCGCGGTCTCGGTTCGCCCAACCTCGGTGGCGAGGTCGCCGACGATGATGCCCGGAGTCCGGTGCAGTACCAGCAGGATCTCGAGGCGGTGGGGATCGGACAACAGGTCGAAGCGACTCGCCCACGCGGCGATGTCGACCCCGCCGGTCGGGTGGGCGCTCATCCCCGGACCCGCTCGATGCCGCCACCGAGCCGGGTGAGGTTCTCCTCGAAGTTCGGGTAGCCGCGGTCGATGTGCTCGATGTCGTGCACCTCGGTGACCCCGTCGGCGACGAGGCCGGCCAGGACCAACCCGGCGCCCGCACGGATGTCCGAACACCACACCGGGGCACTCGAGAGTCGCTCGATACCGCGGACGACCGCGTGATGGCCGTCGGTGCGGGCGTCGGCTCCCAGACGCACCATCTCCTCGACGAAGCGGAAGCGCGCCTCGAACACGTTCTCGGTGATCACCGACATGCCGTCGGCGACCGCCGCGAGTCCGATCGCCATCGGCTGCAGGTCCGTCGGGAACCCGGGAAACGGCAGGGTCGACACGTTGACCGCGGTGGGCCTGCCGTCGTGGCGTACCCGGAAACCGTCGGGCAGGGTGTCCACCCGGGCGCCGGTGTCGACCAGTTTGTTGAGGACGAGCTGCAGGTGCGCGGGCGCGACGCCGCGCACCGTCACGTCGCCACGGGTCATCGCCGCGGCGATCCCCCAGGTGGCACCGACGATCCGGTCGCCGATCACCCGGTGCTCGGTGGGATGGAGTCGATCGACACCGGTCACCGTCAGCGTCGAGGTGCCGGCACCGTCGATCCGTGCACCCATCTGCGAGAGCATCACGCACAGGTCGACGATCTCCGGCTCGCGGGCGGCGTTGTCGATCGTGGTCTGCCCGTCCGCGAGCACCGCGGCCATCAGGATGTTCTCGGTCGCGCCGACCGACGGGAATTCCAGCGCGACCGGTGCACCGACCAGGGCGTCCGCCTCGGCGACCACACAGCCGTGCTCGATCGCGCTGTGCGCACCGAGCGCGCGCAGACCGGCCTGATGCATGTCGAGCGGCCGGGACCCGATCGCGTCCCCACCGGGGAGTGCGACGACCGCCCGGCGGCAGCGAGCCATCAACGGCCCCAGCACACACACCGACGCGCGGAACTGTTTCACCGCGTCGAAGTCGGCGTGGTACTTCGGCTCGGCGGGCGCATCGATCACGACGGTGTCGCCGTCGATGGAGACCGTCGCACCCAACCCCCGCAGCACGTCGGCCATCAGCGGTACGTCGGCGATCTCCGGCGAATTGGTCAATGTGGTCGTGCCGTCGGCGAGCAATGCGGCGGCCATCAACTTCAGGACGCTGTTCTTGGCGCCGCCCACCGAGACCTCACCCTGCAGACGGGCTCCCCCGGTCACCAGATAGCGATCAGTCACGCCAGACAGCTTATCCGCCCGCCACCGCCACCCTGGCGAGGCGCTAGATTCGGGACCTATGGCCGTACATCTCACCCGCATCTACACGCGCACCGGCGACGACGGGAGCACCGGGCTCAGTGACTTCTCGCGCGTATCCAAGACCGATCCGCGAGTGGTCGCCTACGCCGACTGCGATGAGGCCAATGCGGCGATCGGGGCGGCGCTGTCGCTCGGCGGACCGGTTCCCGACGACATCGCGGCGGTATTGCGGACGGTCCAGAACGACCTGTTCGATGCCGGCGCCGACCTGTCCACACCGGTGGTCGAGGACCCGAAACACCCGCCGCTGCGCATCGAGCAGGACTACATCGATGCACTCGAACACTGGTGTGATGCGTTCGGCGAGCCCCTGCCGTCACTCGATTCCTTCATCCTGCCCGGCGGCAGTCCCCTCTCGGCTCTGCTCCACCAGGCCAGAACCGTCACCCGGCGGGCCGAGCGATCGGCGTGGGCGGCCGTCGACGCCGACCCCGACGCCACCTCGGTGCTCCCGGCGCGCTACCTGAATCGGCTCTCGGATCTGCTGTTCATCCTCTCGCGCGTGGCCAACCGACCACCCCACGGCGACGGCGACATCACCTGGGTACCGGGCGGTCAACGTCACCGGCCGGATAAGACGGCGTCCGAGTGATCACCGCGTGATCTGATTCTCGAGCGCTCAGGCGCTGCGGCGTTCGGCGCGAGCCGACCGCCGGGACTCCAACCAGGACTGGAATGCGGTGACCCCACCGGCGTCGAAGGCGATCTCGTAGTCCTTGCCGGCACCCGAGCCGACGGACTGGTGCACGTGCAGGATGATCAAGCCCTCGAGGATGTCGCGTTCGCTGCCGACGGCGCGTCGGCGTCCGGAGATCTCGATCGAACGCCGGGGCAGGGTGTGTGACGGACCCGGGCGCAGAGAACTCAGCCGGAAATATCGCAGTGCTTCGTCGCTGTAGTGGACAGTCCCGTGCCGCCAGCCCTCGTCGACATCGGCCGGCAGGGTCCGCAGCAGCACCGGTGTACCACCGCGCCGCAGCTGGCCCACCCGGTAGGCGAGCAGACCGCACACGCACAGGGCGATGAGGAGCAGGACGCTCAGCGTGATCACGAGTTCGGACACCCTGGTGCACCTCCTCGTTGCCGCCCGGAGCGCATCGATGCCGTCCGGTCATGACGTGGCCGTGGTCGTGCGTGGGTCACCTCCAGGATGCCACCCCGGAACAGCACACGACCGGCCACCCGCACTGGGGTGGCCGGTCGTGTCATCACTGTTGACGTGTTCGGCGGTCTACGAGGCCAGTTGCTCGGCCGCGGACAGACGAGCCTGCGCGTGGTTGTACTCGTCGGAACCGGGCTCGGCCGACTCGAGAGCCGAGCGTTCGGCGGCGACGTCGACGTCGTCGGCCCACTCGGCCGACTCGGCGAGGATCGTCACCGACTGCCCGGTGATCGACAGGAATCCGCCCTCGATCGCGGCCGCCTTGCGCTCACCGCTCTCCTCGACGATCACCACGTATCCGCCGGGCACCAGCTGGCCCAGCAGCGGCTCGTGGTTGGCCATCACACCGAGTTCACCCACGGTGGTGCGGGCGATCACGAAGGTCGCCTCACCGGAGTAGAGTTCGGCGTCGGCCGAGACGACCTCGACGTGGAACGCTTTGTCTGCCATGTCGATCCGCTACTTTCCGGCGATCTTCTCGGCAGCAGCCTCCACGTCGTCGAGTCCACCGCAGCTGTTGAACGCCTGCTCGGGGTAATGATCGAACTCGCCCTTGCAGACCCGGTCGAAGGCCTCGATGGTGTCGGCGAGCGGGACGACCGAACCCTTCTGTCCGGTGAACTTCTCGGCGACCAGGAAGTTCTGGCCGAGGAACTTCTGGATGCGACGCGCGCGCTGCACGGTCACCTTGTCCTCTTCGGAGAGCTCGTCCATACCGAGGATGGCGATGATGTCCTGCAGTTCCTTGTACTTCTGCAGGATGCGCTTGACCTCGTTGGCGACGCGGAAGTGCTCGTCGCCGACGATCGAGGCCTCCAGGATGCGCGAGGTCGAGGTCAGCGGGTCCACGGCCGGGTAGATACCCAGCTGCGAGATCGGACGTGAGAGCTCGGTGGTCGCATCGAGGTGCGCGAAGGTGGTGGCCGGCGCCGGGTCGGTGTAGTCGTCGGCGGGCACGTAGATCGCCTGCAGCGAGGTGATCGAGCGACCCTTCGTCGAGGTGATTCGCTCCTGCAGCTCACCCATCTCGTCGGCCAGCGTGGGCTGGTAACCCACCGCGGACGGCATACGGCCGAGCAGCGTGGACACCTCGGAACCGGCCTGGGTGAACCGGAAGATGTTGTCGATGAACAGCAGCACGTCCTGGTGCTTGACGTCGCGGAAGTACTCCGCCATCGTCAGCGCCGACAGTGCCACGCGCATACGCGTGCCCGGCGGCTCGTCCATCTGACCGAACACCAACGCGGTGTCCTGCAGGACGCCCATCTCCTCCATCTCGAGGTGGAGGTCGGTGCCCTCACGGGTGCGCTCGCCGACGCCGGCGAACACCGAGGTACCGGAGAACTCACGGGCGATACGGGTGATCATCTCCTGGATGAGGACGGTCTTGCCCACGCCGGCGCCGCCGAACAGGCCGATCTTGCCGCCCTTGACGTACGGGGTCAGCAGGTCGATGACCTTGATACCGGTCTCGAGGATCTCGGTCTTGCCCTCGAGCTCGTCGAAGGCCGGCGGCTTGCGGTGGATGCTCCACTGCTCGCCGTCGCGGCCGAGGCCCGGGCTGTCGAGGCAGTCACCGAGGGCGTTGAACACGTGACCCTTGACCACGTCGCCGACGGGCACCTGGATCGAGTGGCCGGTGTCGGTGACCTGGGCACCGCGGATCAACCCGTCGGTCGGCTGCATCGAGATGGTGCGAACGAGGTTGTCGCCGAGGTGCTGCGCGACCTCGAGGGTCAGCGTCTTGGCGACCGACTCGAGCTTGATCTCGGCGTGCAGGGCGTTGAACAGATCTGGGATCGATCCCCGCGGGAATTCGACGTCGACCACGGGGCCGATGATGCGGACGATCCGGCCGTCGGCCGACCCCGACGACTGCGAGGCTGGGGTTTCTACTGCTGCGGTCATGGTGGTTGGATACTTCCTCTTGTCGAAAGATTGTGTCCGGCGGGGTTCGGGCTAGTTCGCCAGGGCGCTCGAGCCGCCGACGATCTCGCTGATCTCCTGGGTGATCTGGGCCTGGCGGAGCTGGTTGGCCTCGCGTGACAGCGAGGTCGACAGTTCCTCGGCGTTGTCGGTGGCCGCCTTCATCGCGGTCCGCCGGGCTGCCGACTCCGACGCCGACGAGTCCAGCAGCGCCGCGTAGACGCGGGTGGCCACGTAACGCGGGAGGAGCGCCTCGAGCAAGGACTCCGCGCTCGGCTCGAAGGTGTAGTTGCGCGATTCGGTGTCGGCCTTGTCGACCTCTCCGTCGCTCTGGTCTGCCTCGTCCTCCTCGGTGACGACCAGCGGTGCCATCCGTCGAACCTCAGGGACCTGCGTCAGCATCGAGACGAACCGGGTGTAGACCAGGTGCAGTTCGTCGACACCCTCCAGAGTGCCCTCACCGTCGGGATTCTCGACCTCCACACCGCTACCGGCGACGAACAGATCCACCAGGAACTTGCTGGCAGCCGAGGCGTCGGAGTACTCCGGTGCCTGCGAGAAACCGGTCCACGACTGGGCGTAATCGGCACCGCGGAACGTGAAGTACCCGACGCCCTTCTGCCCCATCACGAAGATGACCGGCTCCTTGCCCTCCTCACGCAGCAACGCGAGGAGTTCCCGGGTGGCCCGCAGGACGTTGGCGTTGTAGCCACCGCACATGCCGCGGTCACTGGTGATCACCAGCACGCCCGCCCGCTTGGGATTCTCCCGCTCCTGGAGCAATGGGTGATCCAACGTCCCGGCGCTGCTCGCGAGTTCGGAGAGCACCTTGGTCATCTCCGTCGCGTAGGGCTTGGCCGCCGCCACGCGCGCCTGCGCCTTGGTGATGCGCGAGGTCGCGATCAGTTCCTGGGCCTTGGTGATCTTCTTGGTCGACTGAACCGACCGGATGCGTGAGCGCAGCTCACGGATGCTTGCCACGAGCCCTCACCCCTTCCTTGCCATCAGTGTGCCTCGCCGGGCCATCAGTGTGCCTCGCAGGCTCCGGCGGCCATCAATGCGACGAAGGCCACGGCGGTGCTGCCCCGAGTCGATCACTTGCGGATCTTGATCTCTTCTTGAGCGACATCCTCGGAGTCCATCGGGGTCGCCTCGGCCTCGTTGACCACGCGCTTGCCGTCGTGGGTGAGGTAGCTGTTCTTGAACTTGTTGGTCTCGGCGACCAACGCCTCGGCCTCGTCGTCGGAGAGCACCTTGCCACCGGCGATCGAGTCGTAGACACCCTTGGCATTGTGATGCAGGTGCGAGAGCAACTGAGTCTCGAAGTTGCGCACGTCGTCGACGGGCACCGAGTCGTAATGTCCCTCGCCGCACAGGTAGATCGAGACGATCTCGTCCTCGACCGAGTACGGGCTGTACTGATCCTGCTTGAGCATCTCGACCCAGCGGGCACCACGCTCGAGCTGCGCCTTCGACGCGTCGTCGAGGTCGGAGGCGAACGCCGAGAAGGCCTCGAGCTCACGGAACTGGGCGAGCTCCAGACGCAGCGACCCCGACACCTTCTTCAGACCCTTGGTCTGGGCGGCACCACCGACACGCGACACCGAGGTACCGACGTTGATGGCCGGGCGGACGCCCTTGTTGAACAGGTCGGATTCGAGGAAGACCTGGCCGTCGGTGATCGAGATGACGTTGGTCGGGATGAACGCCGACACGTCGTTGGCCTTGGTCTCGATGATCGGCAGACCGGTCATCGAGCCCCCGCCGAGCTCGTCGGAGAGCTTCGCGCAACGCTCCAGCAGACGCGAGTGCAGGTAGAAGACGTCGCCCGGGTAGGCCTCGCGGCCCGGCGGACGGCGCAGCAACAGCGAGATCGCACGGTAGGCCTCGGCCTGCTTGGTCAGGTCGTCGAACACGATCAGAACGTGCTTGCCCTGGTACATCCAGTGCTGACCGATGGCCGAACCGGTGTAGGGGGCCAGCCACTTGAAGCCCGCCGAATCCGAGGCGGGGGCGGCGACGATGGTGGTGTACTCCATCGCGCCGGCCTCTTCGAGAGCCGTCTTGACGCCGGCGATGGTCGAGCCCTTCTGGCCGATCGCGACGTAGATGCAGCGAACCTGCTTGTTCTCGTCGCCCGACTCCCAGTTGGCCTTCTGGTTCAGGATGGCGTCGACGCAGACGGCGGTTTTGCCGGTCTTGCGGTCACCGATGATGAGCTGACGCTGTCCGCGGCCGATGGCGGTCATCGCGTCGATGGCCTTGATGCCGGTGGCCAGCGACTCCTCGACCGGCTGACGCTCGAGCACCGAGGCAGCCTGCAGCTCGAGCACGCGCTGCTCTTCGGCCTCGATGTCGCCGAGTCCGTCGATCGGCGCGCCGAGCGGGTCGACGACACGACCGAGGAACTTGTCGCCGACGGGAACCGAGAGCACCTCGCCGGTCCGGCTGACCTGTGCGCCCTCTTCCAGGGTCTCGTAGTCACCGAGGATGACCGCACCGATCTCGTCCTCGTCGAGGTTCAGGGCCACGCCGAGCACGCCGCCGGGGAACTGCAGCAGCTCGTTGGCCATTGCGCTCGGCAGGCCGCTGACGTGGGCGATGCCGTCCGCGGTATCGGTGATGATGCCGACCTCGTCGCGCGAGGCTTCGGCGTCGAACGACGAGACGTACTGCTCGATCGCTCCCTTAATCTCGTCTGCTGAGATCGTCAACTCCGCCATGGGTTCTCGTCTTCCTTGCTCAGTCCGTGCAGTGGTTCGTGGTGGGTGGTGCGTCGGCGCCGGTCGGCCGGGGTGGTTCCCACCGACCGGCTCGCGATCAACGCGGCAGCGTCTCGGTCGCCTTCGCCAGTCTGGTGGCGATGTCGGCCTCGATCACCTCGTCGCCGACGCCGATGCGTAGGCCGCCGATGATCGACTCGTCGACCTCGGTCTGGACCGAGATCGTGCGGTGGTAGATGTTGCCCAGCACCTGTGCCAGGCGGGTGCGCTGCTCGTCGGTCAACTCGACCGCGGACACCACGTGCGCGACGATCTCCCCGCGACGGGCGGCGGCCAGCTCGGCCAGATGCGCCACTGCGGTCTCGGACGGCTGTCCGTGCAACAGCGCAACGGTGTGCGAGAGCAGATACCAGGTGTGCGGACCAACCTGATCGCCGATGAGTGAACGCAGCAACTCCACGCGACCGTCCGCCGGACGCTGGAAATCGGCCAGCAGCGAAGCGAATTCGGGGTTGGCGTCGAGTAACCGGCCGACGCGGAACAGCTCATCCTCGGTCTGCTCGATGGTCCCGTCGCGTTCGGCGGCGGTCAGCACGATCAGCGCGTTCTGGCGACGCAGCGCGGTCACGAAGTCGAGGCTCTGCGACCACCGCTGGGCGGCGGCCGAGGCCACCGTGTCCACGACGATCGGTGCGACCTTGCCGTCGAGCAGGGTGTGCACCATCTGCTTCTTGCCCGCGTCGTTGTCCTCGTCCTCGGTCAGCTTTTTGCGCAGGACCGGGTTGTCGAGCAGGAACTTGATGACCGAGGCCATCTCCTCGGACGCCGAGGTCAGCGCCTGCGCGTCGAGATCCTTGGCCGCCGACTCGAATTCGGCGCCAACCGCACGCGCCGCATCCCGGCTGGTGGCGTGCAGCGAGTGCAGGCCGATCAGTTCCGAGCTGGCCGGGACCGACGAATCGGCCTGCCCGGCGGCCATGCCGTCGAGTTCGTTGATCGCCCGATCGATGGCCGCCGACTGGTTGTCGGCCGACGAGAGATGTCGTCGGACGATCTCGCCCGCGCCGTCGACGGCGTTGAGTCCGAGCTCGAGCCGCAGTTGGCGGACAAGGCTCGTACGGGCCAGTTCGGCCTGCGACTTGCCGTGCTCGCTGATCCGCCGGACCTCCGCGTCGGCGAGTGCCTTGAGGTCCTCTTCGATCGACTTCGCATCCTCGAGTGCACCCGCGTGGAGCTCTTTGGCCTCCGCCTCGGCCTTCTCGACCGCGCGGTCGTGGGCGACCCGCGCGTCCTCGGCGCGGCTCTTGGCCTCTTCGCTCTCGACGATCTGCTGACTGATCGCGTCCTTCTGGGCGAGCACTGCCTTGCGCAGCGGCGGCAACACCCACTTGACGAAGATCGCCACGATCACGAGGAAGCCGACGAGCTGCCCGATGAAAATGTCCACGGGTTACTTCACCGTCCCACTCTGCTGGGCCCCGGCACCGGCCGAGGCGACGTCGGTTCCCAGAACGCGGCCGGCCAGTGCCTCCGACAGCCGGCTCACGTCCTGCTTGGCGGTGGTGACCGCCTTGTCCGCCTCGACCTTCAGATTCGCGGAGATCTTGGCGAGTGCGGCATCGGCCTCCTCGGTGGCCTTGTGCTTGGCCGCCGACACATGCTCGTTACCACGGGCGCGGGCCTCGTCACGGATGCCGGTGGCGTCGCCACGAGCTTTCTTCAGACGTGCCGCGTACTCCCGGTCGGCGTCCGCATAGCTCGCCGCCGCGGCCTTGTTGTCCTCGACCGTCTTGGCCACCCGTGCGTCACGTTCGTCGAGCACCTCGAGGATCGGAGGGACGACGAAGGTACGGATGACGACCAGGACGACGATGAAGATCAGCAGGCACGCGATCAGAGTGGCGTTCGGGATGAGGAAGTTGGACGTCTTCTCCCCGGCTTCTTCTGCGGCGAGACTCATCATGTTGGATGTCCCCTATCGGGATTGCGAACTACGAGCAGCTGAACGGACGGCGCTTCGACTCAGGATGCGCCGTAGGTCTGAGCCGGGTTGGCGAACACGAACAGGGCCATGAACGCCAGGTTGATGAAGTAGGCCGCCTCGACCAGACCCACGGTGATGAAGAACGGGGTGAACAGACGTCCCTGGGCCTCCGGCTGCCGGGCGATACCGGCGATGAGCTGCGAACCGGCGATACCGTCGCCGATGCCCGCACCGATCGCGCCGCCGCCCATGATGAGGCCGCCGCCGATCAACGCGCCCATGCTAACCAGATTCGGATCCATTGAGATCTTTCCTTTCGGGTGGAACTGGCACTCTTGGTTGCCAGGTCTGTGGGTCCGGTCGGCCGGGCCGACCTTTTCTATTGGGGTGTGGTTCGTACGGTTGTCCTGCACCGTCCGACGCTCACCGTCGGTGGGCGTCGGACGGTGGTTCTAGTGGTGCTCGTCTTCCATCGCCTGGCTGAAGTAGAGGATCGTCAACAGGGCGAAGATGAAGGCCTGGATGAGGCCGATGAACATGTCGAAGGCTTTCCAGATCGCGTTCGGTGCCCACAGGATGTACGCGGGGAACAGTGCGATCAGGGCGACCATGACGCCACCGGCGAAGAGGTTGCCGAAAAGTCGGAGAGACAGCGAGAGCGGCTTGGCGATCTCTTCGATGATGTTGATCGGTGCCAGGCCCGCCGCGTGTCCCTTGACCAGCTTGCCCAGGTGACGCAGCGGACCGCGCCGACGCATGCCGGCGGCGTGATACCAGACGAAGACGAAGATCGCGAGCGCGTAAGTGAAGTTGGCGTCACCCGAGGCCGGTTTGATGAGCTCATGGGTTGCGCCGCTGTCGACGCCGTACTGCACCGGCAGTACCGAGAACCAGTTGACGATCAGGATGTAGGTGAACAAGGTGACCGCGAGCGGCAGCACGAACGGGGCGATCTTCATACCGATCGCACTCTCGATCTGACTGCGCATCTGCACGGTGATGACCTCGAAATACAGCTGCACGGTGTTCGGCCGGCGCGAGGTCATCTTGGCCTTGACGAAGAACGCGAGCGCGATCACGATCAGCGCGGCAATGGCCGCGGCGATGATCGTGTCGAGATTCCAGGTCATGCCCAGCCATTCCACCTCTTGGTGGTGGCCGACCTCGATCTTGGCCTCAGCCAGGTACAGCGCGTCAGACGGTGCGGTCATAGCTGCTTACGAAGTCCTTTCATCACCGGAATCACCGTGTTGAGGACCAGGACAACCTGGCCAAGGGCGAGTCCGAACATCACGCCCAGCCCCTCGGGCCGGACCAGAATGGCTGCGGCCAATGCCAGCACGGTGATCACACCGAGCCGCAGCGCGGAATTGACGGCCAACAGTTTCTTACGGGGGTCGGCTTCGGCAGCCACACGCGAGACGGCCATCGTCACCATCTTCGCGTTGACCAGAACCGCCACCACACCCACCGCGAAGAAGATCGCAAACAGGAAGTGCCCCACATAGATCGATACGCCCGCCACGATCAGCGTGAACGCGCCGGCGATGATCCCCGGTCGCACCAGGCCGGTGGGAGCGGCCGGGTAATACACGGGAGCGAAGTCAGGGGCAGATGTCGTCATCGCCTCTCCTCACCTCTCGTCGGAACCCTCCGTGCGGTACACACAGGACGGCACACGGGATCGGGCGTACTCACTGGCAGCCGAGAGCCACCGAGCGTACGCTCCGCATTGCTGAGACCCTACCAAGCGCCGTGACCGCCACCACCAGGGGGTGCGGGACCGCGGAGCAGGTAGGTGAACCGGCGTCGAACAGCCGATCCGTTGCCGACGGCACCGTGCCCACCGCCGAACTACTACGGCTCATAGTACATGGTCTTTACCATCGGGTTACCTGGCCCCATGGACAGGTGCGCCTCAGCGGCCGCCGCGACCGCCGACCATCGGTCCCGCGTGCGCGGTGCGCATCTGCGCGATCCGACGGGACAGGCGCGGGGCCATGGTTACCAACATCGCCAGCACCAGACCACCGGCGAAGGCGGGCGCGACCACCGCCATCGGGAACAGGGTGCTCGCCGCCGCCGAGAACGCCAGGATCGCGACCCACAGATAGATGATCACCGCGACCCGTCGCTGTGAATGCCCGAGTTCGAGCAACCGGTGATGCAGGTGCATCTTGTCCGGCGTATAGAACCCGACTCCGGCGCGGGTGCGGCGAACGATCGCCATCAGCATGTCGAGCATCGGGACGAACACGATCGCAGCGACCAGGATCAGCGGCAACAGCAGCGTGAACACGTCCGCCGGCCCGTAGGCATAGACCGCGATACGACCGGAGGCGCTGGTCGACGCGGCCGCGAGCATCAGCCCGATCAGCATGGCCCCGGAGTCGCCCATGAAGATACGCGCGGGCGAGAAGTTGTGCGGCAGGAAGCCGAGGCACGCACCGGCCAGAACCACCGAGATCAGCGCGGGCGGGTAGTAGCTGACGTCGCCGCCCTGGTCACGCAGCAGTCCCAACGAGAACAGGCAGATCGCCGACGCCGCGATGAACCCCAGACCTGCGGCGAGACCGTCGAGCCCGTCGACGAAGTTGACCGCATTGATGGTGGCGACGGTGATCACGACGGTCAGCAACCCGGACTGGAACGGGTCGAGGACCACCGTGCCGATATCGCCGAAGGGCACCGGGAACTGGATCCAGCTGACCCCCATCACCACCATCACACCGGCGGCGGTGAGCTGACCGACGAACTTGGTCAGCGCGTCCAGCCCCCATCGGTCGTCGATCGCACCGACGATGACGATCACCGCGCCCGCCGAGATCACCGCCCCGATGTCATTGGTGTAGGCGAAACCCCGGTTCAGCGCGGGCAGATTCGCGGCCAGGGCGACCGCCGCGACCATCCCGGCGAACATCCCGAGGCCACCGAGACGTGGGGTCGGGATGACGTGCACGTCACGTGCCCGTGGCACGGCCACCGCCCCGATCTTGATCGCGAGGACCCGTACCGCAGAGGTGAGCAGGTAGGTGACCGCGGCCGCACTCAATCCGACGAGCAGCAGCTCGCGGAACGGCACACCGAGCCCCTCACCCACCCCGGGCGCGGCCAGTGCCGCGACTGTGTGCGCCACGCCGGGCTCAACCACGCTCATCGAGGACCTCGCTCGGTGGCGCGCAAGGTCGAGAGGGGTTCCGGCACGCGAACAGGCTACCCGCCGAGCAACTCGGCAACCGAGCCGCGGATTCGTGCGTGTTGGGACGGATCGGACAGTGCGGCGACCATCCAGTCGGCGATCTGCGTCATTGCGGCGGCGTCCGCGCCGGCGAGGGTCGCGATCGGGGTGCCGATGCGAATGGCCGACCCCTCGGCGACCGGCCGGTGCTCGAACGGAAGCACCGCCTTGTCGACGACGATCCCGGCATCGTGGAGGCGCTGCTGCGCCTGGACTCCGCTGAGCCCGGTCACCGAGACGTCAACGACCGCGAGATGGGTGTCGGTGCCACCGCTGACGATGCGTAGCCCGCGCTCGGTCAGCGCAGCGGCGAGGGCCCTCGCGTTCTCGACGGTCCTCGAGACGTAATGCGCGTGGGTCGCCGTCGCCGCCTCGGCGAACGTTGCGGCCTTGGCCGCGATCACATGCATCGACGGAGCGCCCTGGGTGAACGGGAACACCGCTTTCTGCAGCGCTGCACGATGACGGTCGGCGCCCAGCAGCAGCCCACCGCGTGGACCACGCAGCACCTTGTGCGTGACCATCGTCACGACGTCGGCATGGGGCACCGGACTCGGCGCCACCCCACCGGCGACCAACCCGCCCAGGTGTGCGGCGTCGACCCACAGGATGCATTCGGCCTCATCGGCGATCTGGCGAAGAGTCGGAAAATCGAACAGCCGTGAATAGGTTGCCGACCCGGCGACCAGCAACCGCGGACGGTGCAGCAGCGCGAGATCACGAATCTGGTCGTAGTCGACGAGTTCGTCGACCTCACCGACGGCGTACCGGATGGTGGTGAACCAGCGACCGGAGAAATTCGCGCGCGAACCGTGCGTCTGATGGCCCCCGTGATCGAGTCGCAGCGACAACACCGGGTCGCCCGGCTGGGCGAATGCCGCATAGACCGCCGACGCCGCCGCCGTTCCCGACACCGGCTGCACGTTGACATACTCGGCGCCGAACAACGAGGCGGCACGGGCGATCGCCAGCTCCTCGATCTCGTCGACAACCTCGCACCCGCCGTGGTAGCGCGCGCCCGGATATCCCTCGGCATAGGTGTCGGCCAGCGGTGTCGCGAGAATGCGCCGAACCGCCGGGCTCGCGACCGTCTCCCCCGCGACCAACTGCAATGTCTGCGCGCGACGCCGGGTTTCGCGGTCGATCAGCGTGGCGAGCTCGGCGTCGATCGCATCGTCGCCGGCACCCATCACCGGATCGGACCCGTCACTGCTGCACCAGGCTCGCCGGGTCGATGTCGAGGACCGCGGCGATGTCGTCGGCGCTCACCGCCCCCTGACGCAGGATGCGCGGCGCCCGGCCGGTCAGATCGACGATCGTCGAGGCCTGTGCCTTCGGCGACGGTCCGCCGTCGAGATAGACCGACACCGAATCACCGAGTTGCGTGCGGGCCTCCTGCGCGGTCGTCGACGGCGACTGGCCCGAGACATTGGCGCTCGACACCGCCATCGGCCCGACCTCACGCAGGATCTCGATGGCCACCGGATGCAGCGGCATCCGCAGCATCACGGTGCCGTCGGTGTCGCCGAGATCCCAGGCCAGTGACGGCGCCTGCTGCACCACCAGCGACAACCCACCCGGCCAGAACGCCTCCACGAGCGCACGCGTCGCGGAGCTGACGCCGAGAACGAGTCCGTCGACGGTATGCCAGGAGCCGACGAGCACCGGAACCGGCATGTCGCGGCCCCGACCCTTGGCCGCCAACAGCTCCGCGACAGCTTCGGAATCAAATGCGTCGCAACCGATTCCGTACAGCGTGTCGGTGGGCATGACGATCAGCCGGCCGGACTTGGCGGCACCGACCGCCGCCCGGATTCCGGTGGCTCGCTGGTCGGGATCTGCACAGTCGAAAAGTGAGCTCACCGGTCCATCCTCGCACGGGCCGTGACGAACCTCGGACGGCCGGCGAGATCCCGATGTTCCTGCACCTCGTCGAAGGCGCCCGACCCCGTCATCACCGCAACCACCGACGCCGACGTCGTGTCGTCGTGTTCGATCCCGACCCGGCCACCGGACCGCAAGATCTCGGCGATCACCCCGACCATCGGGGTGATCACCGACATGCCGTCGCCACCACCGAACACCGCTTCGGCCGGGTCAGCCTGCACCTCCTGCGACACCGGCACACCCGTGGGCACATAAGGAGGATTGCTCACCACGAGGTCCACCGGGCCGCCGACGAACGCCGACACCGCGGCGGAATCGGTCGCATCGCCGAGATGAACGTGGACGCGGTCGGTGACCCCGGCGTCATCGACGTTGCGGCGCAACCACTGTGCCGCGATCGGGGAGCGCTCCACGGCGTGCACCCGCGCCCTCGGCAGCGACACGGCCAGCGCGATCGCCAGCGCCCCACTGCCACTGCAGAGGTCGACGATCGTGGGACTGTCCCCTTCTGCCACCTCGAGCGCCCAAGCGTAGAGCAGCTCGGTCTCCGGACGCGGGACGAACACCCCCGGCCCGACGGCGAGCTCGACCGGCCCGAACGATGCCGATCCGGTGAGATGCTGCAGCGGAACCCGACGGGCACGCGCGGCGACGAGATCGTCGTAATCCTTCGCCACGGCGTCGCTGATATCGTCGACCAGCAACAGCCGACCCTGCGAGACGCCGAGCACGTGGGCGAGCAGCCATCGCGCGTCAGCGGCCGGGGAGTCGACCCCCACAGATGCGAGAACCGTGGTCGCCGAAGCGATCACGTCCCGGACCGATCGGGTCACTGCGCCTCGAGGCGCGCCTGCCGGTCGGCCGCGACGAGCGCATCGAGCAACGCGTCCATGTCACCACTCAGCACGGCATCGAGATTGTTCGCCTTGTAACCGATGCGGTGATCGGTGATCCGGTTCTCCGGGAAGTTGTAGGTGCGGATCCGTTCGGACCGATCGACGGTGCGGATCTGTGCCGCCCGTCCCTCCGCAGCCGCGGCCTGCGCCTCTTCCTCTGCCGCGGACTGCAATCGGGCGGCGAGCACCTGCATCGCACGCGCCTTGTTCTGCAGCTGCGAACGCTCGTTCTGGCAGGTCACAACGATCCCGGTCGGAAGGTGGGTGATGCGCACCGCCGAGTCGGTGGTGTTGACGCCCTGCCCACCCTTACCCGACGAGCGATACACGTCGATCCGCAGATCCGACTCGTCGATCGCGACCTGCTCCACCTCATCGGGTTCCGGGTAGATGAGCACCCCGGCCGCCGACGTGTGAATGCGCCCCTGCGACTCGGTGACCGGCACCCGCTGCACGCGGTGCACACCGCCCTCGAACTTCAATCGCGACCACACCCCGTCCCGCGACACCTCACGCGAGCGAATCGACATCGTGGCTTCCTTGTAGCCGCCGAGATCGGACTCGGTGATACCCAGCATTTCGGCCTTCCACCCGTGTCGCTCGCAGTACTTCAGGTACATACGTGCCAGATCCGCGGCGAACAACGCCGACTCCTCGCCGCCCGCACCGGATTTGATCTCGAGCACCACGTCGTCGGCGTCGTGCGGGTCACGCGGGGCGAGCAGATCGGTCAGCGTCGCATCGAGTTCTGCCACCGTCTCCTCGAGCGCCGGGATCTCCTCGGCAAAACCGGCATCGTCGGCGGCGAGCTCCCGTGCCGCCGCGAGATCGTCACGCGCAGACTGCAAACGGGCATGCGTTGCCATGATCGGAGCCAACTCGGCGAACCTCTTACCCACGCGACGCGCCATCGCCGGATCGTCATGCAACGACGGATCGGCGAGCTGGGTCTCCAAACCCGCATGCTCGGCGAGGATGTCGTCGATGGCGGTTCCTTTGGCACCGGCTCCGCCGGTGCGGTGTTCGCGCCCTACTGCACCGCTCTTCGTCGTCATCGCCTTGTCGCTCCGCTCCTCGCTCTTCCTCCTGCATCGCGGCGCGGCGCAGTGCCTTCGGCGCGGACTCCGTCCGCGCGTGCACCTGCGCCTTTACTCACCGCTCTTCGTCCTCATCACGTCGTCGCTGCGCTCCTCGTTCTTCGTCCTGCATCGCGGCGCGGCGCAGTACCTTCGGCGCGGACTCCGTCCGCGCGTGCACCTGCGCCTTTACTCACCGCTCTTCGTCCTCATCACGTCGTCGCTGCGCTCCTCGTTCTTCGTCCTGCATCGCGGCGCGGCGCAGTACCTTTGGCACCGGCTCCGCCGGTGCGGTGTTCGCGCCCTACTGCACCGCTCTTCGTCGTCATCGCCTTGTCGCTCCGCTCCTCGCTCTTCCTCCTGCATCGCGGCGCGGCGCGAACACGGCGTGTGTGGCACCGATGCCACCGGGAATTCGATCTGCGACCACGCCCACCAAAGACAAACGACGCCCGGCCGGTTCTTGCTGAACCGGGCGGGCGTCGTCGACGGGTCTACTTGGCGGCGTCGGCCTTCTTGCGCTTGCCGTAGCGAGCCTCGAACTTCGCGACGCGACCGCCGGTGTCGAGGATCTTCTGCTTGCCCGTGTAGAACGGGTGGCACTGCGAGCAGACTTCCACGTTGATGCGACCGTTGGCAGCGGTGCTGCGGGTCTCGAACGTGTTGCCGCAGCCGCACACGACGGTGGTCGCGTGGTAATCGGGATGGATTCCCTGCTTCATCTCTGGTGTCCCTTTCTCGTGGTCGCCGGGTCACCGACGCGGATCGTCGGTGTGAACCGGAACCGGACTCGACCGATCAGTATGCCACGCGTACCGCACCGGACCGAAATCGTCGGTGACCGGTGACGACGTGCCCCACCGAAGGGTTCACCGGCCTCAACAGACCCACCCACGGGTTCATTCCCGCCATCGGCGACATATTTAGGGCACGCTCATGTTGGTAAGGCTTGGCTAAGTTATAGTGCCTCTGATGTTCGCTTCATCGTCGCAGCGGACATCGCCGACCGGCTCACTCGGACGTCACCGCCGAGGCCGGCACATCGAGTGGATACGCGGGCACACGAGGAGACGAATGCAGGCCGATCGGCACGGTCACCAGCAGCTGCTGGTCGACCCCAGCGACGAGAAGAGCAGTTGTGGGGTGGGCTTCATCACCCGTAAAGACGGCGTCCAGAAGCACAGCGTGATCGACAAGGCGCGTGCCGCACTGTGTTCGGTACCCCACCGCGGCGGCATGTCCGCGTTGGGCGTCGGCGACGGCGGCGGCATCTGCATCGACCTGTCCCAACGGTTCTTCCGCAAACTCACCGGCCGCCCCGACCTGCGCCTCGGCCAGTTCTGCGTCGGCAACTTCTTCTTGCCGACCACCGAGGAGTCGGCCGCCAAGGCCACCCGGTTGATCGAGCGCACGATGGCCGACCGCGGATTCACAGTGTTGTGTGTGCGCGACGTGCCGGTCGACGACGACGTTCTCCGCGAGGCCGCCGTCGACTTCCAGCTCCCGATCCGCCAGTGGATCTTCGCAGCACCGCAACCGTGCCCCGAGCCGGTGGACCTCGACCGTCTCGTCCAGCAGGCGCTTCTGCACATCGAGGCGATCGGCTACACGGCGCCCGCGCTTGCCGGGCTCTATCCGCTCTCACTGTCGGCACGCACACAGGTCCTCAAAGGACGACTGTCCTCCCCCGAGGTCATCGACTACTTCCTCGACCTCGCCGATCCCGATCATCGCGTGCACACCCTGTTCTTCCACACGCGCTTCTCCACCAACACTGACCCGCATCCCACGATGGCGCAGCCGTTCCGGTTCCTCGCGCACAACGGCGAACTCAACACCGACAAAAAGAACCGGATCGCCCAGGTCTCCGCCGCCGCGGCAGCCCGACGGCCCATCGTGCGTCCACCCGGCCAGTCCGACTCCAGCCGCCTCGACCAGACCGTGGCCGCTCGGGTGATCAACGACCAGACCGACCTGGTCACGACGATCGTGTCGATGATGCCGCCGGCATGGGAGAACGATCCGACGCTGTCGGACCGCGTCCGGGCGATGTTCGAGTACTTCTCGCTCTACGAGGAGAAGAACGACGGACCCGCCGCGGTCGTCTTCGGTGACGGTACGATCATCGGCGCGCGACTGGACCGTCTCGGCCTGCGGCCGCTGCGCACCGTCGAGACCACCGAATACCTGTGCGCCTTCTCCGAAGCCGGGCAGGTCGACTTCGATCCCGACACCGTGATCGCCCGCGGCCGCGTCTCCGCGGGCGGGATGATCTACTACGACCATCGCGAGCATCGCGTCTACACCACCGCCGACGCCTACGAAAAGCTCTCCACCGCACGGGATTACCCCGCCTTGCTGCGCGCGGCGAAGGTCGATCTCGCCGATATCGCCGCAGCGCACACCTCGGCCGAGTCCTCGTCGAATGACATCCCGGCCACGGCCGCCGAGCACGATCTCACCGATCATCAGCGCTACCGCGCCTACAATCTGGATCAGGAGAGCTTCCGGTACTTCATCGACCCGATGCTCGCCGACGGCGTCGAGCGGGTCTCCGCGATGGGCTTCGGCAACGCCATCAATCCGCTGACCAACGTCGAACCCAATGTGTCACGGTTCTTTTCGCAGCGTTTTGCGCAGGTGACCAATCCGCCACTGGACTCCATCCGGGAGGCCGACGGGATGAGCCTGCGGGTCGCACTCGGCCGGCGCCCGGACATCAACGCCGAGCCGGACCCGTCCGAAGGACGCCAGATCGTACTCGGCACACCGATTCTCACCGCCGGCGAGCTCGGACTGCTGATGGCACAGTCGGAATCACCAGTGCAGCTCTTCGACGCGACATTCGAGCGGGGAGTCGACGCCGACGCCGATCGCATCCACCTCGTCGAATCGATCGACCGTCTCGGCGCTCGAATCGTCGAGTTCGCTTCGGCCACCGGCGGTATCGCCGTCCTCAGCGACCGCGGGATCGGTCCCGAACGGGCGGCGCTGCCGATGATCTTCACGGTGTCGGCGGTCAATCAGCAACTCATCTCCGCCGGGGTGCGCCTGCGGATCTCGGTCGTCGTCGACACCGGCCAGGTCGAATCGTCGCATCATCTCGCGGCGATCCTCGGGTTCGGTGCCGCCGCGGTGCATCCACACACGGTGGCCCGGCGGGCACCCGACGAGGAGGGGTTCGCCCGGTGGCGCAAGGCCGCCGAGAAATCGCTGTGCAAGACCATGGGCCGGGTCGGGCTCTGCACGGTCGAAAGCTACATCGGCGGTGAGTTCTTCGAACCGGCCTTCCTCGACACCGCCGAGCAGGATCTGCACCACTGGTTCCCGAATCTGCGGGCACCCGTCGGCGGTGTGGGGCTACAGCCGATCGTCGAGGCCCTCGGAGCCGCACACAGCGCGGCGATGAGCGTGCCAATACCGGCTGCCGACGCCGACCTACCCCTGCTCGGCCTGTTCAAGGAACGTGCCGAGGGCGCGGGACACTCGTTCGGCGCCGCGGCCGTCCGCGGATACGGCGCCCTCGTCGACGAGAAGATCCATTTCTCCTCGGCGCGAGGCGAATCGACGAAAGCAGAGGCCGAGGGGCTCGGTGACACGGTCCGCCTGCTCACCCTGGCCACCCTCGCCGACGCGTTCGGTCTGGGTGACGAGGTCTACGAGGACAGCAGCTTTGCGGCATTGAGTCCCGCCGAGATCGATCGGTTCACCGTCACCGACGCCTATCGCGGTTTCGTCGCCGATCTGGCGGCCACGCGGGCCCGCCGCCCGAGCGCGTTGCGCGACATCCTGGAGCCGGTGGCCGACACCCCACCGATCGCGCTCACCGACGTGCAACCCGCACATGAGATCACGGCGACCTTCGCCTCCGGCGCAATGAGTCACGGCGCACTCGTCGCACCCGCCCATGAGGCGGTCGCCCACGGCACCAACATGGTCGGTGGCCTGTCCAATTGCGGCGAGGGGGGCGAACATCTCTCGCGCTATGGGACGTTGCGCGCCTCGCGGATCAAGCAATTCGCCTCCGGACGATTCGGGATCTGGGCCGGATACCTCGCCGACCCGATGCTCACCGAGCTCGAGATCAAGATCGGCCAGGGAGCCAAACCCGGTGAGGGCGGCCAACTCCCGGCACCCAAGGTGACCGTCGAGATCGCCGCCGCCCGTGGCGGCACCCCGGGCGTCGAACTCGTCAGCCCACCGCCGCACCACGACACCTACTCCATCGAGGATCTCGCCCAGCTCATCCACGACTGCAAGGCCGCGCGTGTTCGGGTGATCGTCAAACTCGTCAGTTCTGAGGGCATCGGCACCATCGCGGTCGGTGTCGCCAAGGCCGGCGCCGACGTCATCAACGTGGCGGGCAACACCGGCGGAACAGGCGCGGCGTCGGTGACGAGCCTGCGGTATGCGGGCCGAGCCGCCGAGATCGGGCTCGCCGAGGTCCATCAGGCGTTGTCGGTGCACGGGCTGCGCCAGAAGGTGGTGCTGCGGACCTCCGGCGCACACCAGACCGGACGCGACGTGCTCGTCTCTGCTCTCCTCGGTGCCGACAGCTTCGAATTCGGCACCGCCGCACTGATGATGATCGGTTGCGTGATGGCCAAGAACTGCAACATCAAGTGCCCGGCCGGACTCACCACCAATCCGGAGGTGTTCGACGGCGATCCACGGGCGATGGCGCAGTATCTGCTCAATGTCGCCCACGAGGTCCGCGAACTCCTCGCCGACCTCGGATTGCCGGATCTGCGCGCCGCCCGGGGACGCACCGATCTGCTCCGGCTGATCGATCATCCCGCACTGGTCTCCGGTCTGCGCCCGCAAGCCCTGCTCGCGCGGATCGAGGCACCCGAGATCACCGATCCGGTCTATCTCGAACGGGATTACCGCGTCGATGACGCGCTCGGCGAACAGGTCTGGCGCGCGCTTGTCGATGAGTCCCGCGACAGGGTCCACACCACACCGGTGGTGCTGACCAACCGCAACCGAAGTGTCGGTGCACAACTCGCCGTCGACATCGAGCGGCGGCTCAATCACGGGACCGTCCCCGAGGTCACCGCCGCGATCCGCGACGATCGCGGCCGATGCCACCTCGACGCCGATACCGTGGTCGTCGCCACCTCCGGTTCGGCCGGATTGTCCTATGCCGCATTCTGCAACGACGGGATGCGGCTGGAACACCACGGAACCTGTAACGACGGAGTGGGCAAGTCCATGTGCGGCGGCACCGTCGTGGTGCGGTCCCCCGGAGGCGGCTCCCCCGCGCTCGGTGGCAACGTCCTCATCGGGAACTTCGCCCTGTTCGGGGCCACCGGCGGGCGCCTGTTCGTCGAGGGTGAGGCCGGAGATCGCTTCGCGGTCCGCAACTCCGGTGCCACCGCCGTCGTGGAGGGGCTCGGCGAATTCGGTTGTGAGTACATGACCGGCGGTGCCGTGTTCAACCTCGGCGGCTACGGCAACGGCCTGGGAAACGGGATGAGCGGCGGCTTTCTCTATCAATACGATCCCGGATGCGAACTTGCCGAACGGATCAGCAACGACTCGGTGATCGTCGGTGCGATCACCGGCGTCGGCGATCCACTCGCCCCGATCCATCACCATGCCGCGTTCACCCTGCTGCAGATGCACGCCGAGGCCACCGGCTCGGCGTTGGCCACACGGCTGCTCGAGAACTGGGAGACCGAACGGCATTACGTCAGCTATGCGTTACCCCGGGCGTTGCTTGCCCACCAGGACGCCGACACCCTCATGGCGACGCTGAGCCCGCGAGCGCTACGCGATGAACTCGTCGGGGCGATGGCACTCGGCCAGATCCGAACCCTCAAGACCGATCTGCGCTCCGGGACACCCGTCGTCGAGGGTGTGGTGCCCGAGTACGGCCACACCGACGATGCCGACATGTACCGCTTGCTGGGCGCTTTCACGGTTTTCGAACTCGCCCGCGAGGTCGCAGGCGCGCGACTGAACCACCGGGGCGCCAGGGCGGCAACGGGTTCGCCGAGTGAGGAGTTCCTCGCGCGTTCGGCACGCAATCTGATCCTGACCGAGGATCACGATCTCATCGCCCGGGTGTCCCGCTATGTGCGAGACATTCTGGCGCAGTACGACTCCGAGCAGATCGCCGCGCTCATCTCCGCAAAACGCGTCGACGACTACAAGGCGGCACTCGAACGCCGCAATGTGCGCTCGATGGATGCCCCCGGCACCTACGGCTGGATTCTCCACCAGGACCGCCGCAATCGAGAACGACTCGGTCGGCTACCGAGTTTCGACGAACTGTTCGCCATGCGGGCGATCCCCGACGTCGCCGAGTCCCTCGCGCGTTCGGCCGCCGCAGTCCTACCGGAGGTCTCCTGAGATGCAATTGCCCTACATTCCCTCCGACGTCCCGTTCACCGGCGATCAGAAGGCTTGGCTGGCGGGATTTCTCGCGGGATTGAACACCAAGATCGCGATGGCCGGATCGGCCACCGCGCAGCCCATCGGCGCGGTCCAGGCGGCCGCGCCGACCGGGATCGCCCTGCAGGTCGTGTTCGGCTCCCAGACCGGGACCGCCGAATACCTCGCCGAGCAACTCGTCGAACAGGCTGGCGCGCAGGGATTCGTCCCCCAGTTCTGCGGTCTCGACGCCCTCGAACTCGGCGACCTGACTGCGGTGCGACGACTGGTGGTGATCACCTCCACCTACGGCGAGGGCGACATGCCCGACAACGGTGAACTGTTCTGGCAAGCACTCGCCGCACCCGACGCACCCCGCCTCGACGGGTTGTTCTACGGCGTTCTGGCGCTGGGTGATTCGATCTACGACGGGTTCTGTCAGGCCGGGAAGAACATCGACGCCCGACTGGCCGAACTCGGCGCCACCCGGGTGATCGACCGGGTCGACTGCGACGTCGACTACGAGGAACCCGCCCGCGAGTGGATCTCGGGCGCGATCACCGCGCTGGCCACCGTCGACACCGACACCTCCGATTCCACCGCCCCCGACTCCTCGGCATATGACTCCTCGGCACCGGCCACCCAGCCTTCGGTCCCCGCTGCGGCCGAAACCGTTGCCCCCGCCCCGGCAACCAGGCCCCGTACGCCGGCGAAGTGGGGGCGCAAGAATCCGTATCCGGCGACCATCGTCGCCAACACGGTGTTGTCCGGCCCGGGATCGGACAAGGAAGTTCGTCATCTGGTGATCTCGTTGGGCGACAGCGGAATCACCTACGAGCCGGGCGACGGTATCAGCATCGCCCCGGTCAACGACGCTGCTCTGGTGGAACGCGTGATCAGCCGTCTCGGAGCGACCGGCGACGAGCCGATCACCGATCGCAAGTCCACCCGCACGTTGCGTGATGCCCTGACACGTCAGTACGAGATCGCGACGCCGTCGAAGTATCTCGTCGACTACATCGCCTCGCGCAGTCAGGATCCGGAGTTGCTGCACCTGGTGTCCACCGGCGACAAGGAGGCACTCGACGCGTGGCTGTGGGGCAAGGACGTGCTCGACCTCCTCGAGGTCGACCCGTCCCTGACGATCACCCCCGAGGAGTTGCTCGCCGAACTGCGTCCGTTGGCGCACCGGGTGTACTCCATCTCGTCGAGTCCCCGTGCACACCAGGGCACCGTGCACATCACCATGGCCACCGTCCGCTACCGCTCCGGCGAACGCGAACGTGGTGGGGTGTGTTCGACGTTCCTCGCCGATCGCCGCCACGACGGCGACACCGTCGACGTCTTCATCACCCCCAACAAGTCGTTCCGGCTGCCGGCCGACGACGCCGCGACGATCATGATCGGGCCGGGTACCGGAATCGCACCGTTCCGTGCGTTCCTGCACGAGCGGCAGGCCCGCGGCTGTTCGGGACGGAACTGGCTGTTCTTCGGCGACCGGCATCACGCCACCGACTATCTCTACGCCGATGAGATCGACCAATTCCGCGCCGACGGTGTGCTCACCCGTGTGGATCTCGCGTTCTCCCGTGATCAGGATCGCAAGGTCTATGTACAGGACCGGATGCGTGAGCAGGGGGCGGAACTCTTCGCGTGGCTGGAATCCGGTGCGCACCTGTATGTGTGCGGCGACGCCACCCGGATGGCGCGCGACGTGGAGACCACACTCACCGAGATCATCGCCGAGCACGGTTCCCGCTCTGCCGATCAGGCCGGTGACTACCTCGATCAACTGAAGAAGGACAAGCGCTACCTGCGCGACGTCTACTAGGAAAGGAAGGGCGTCATGCCCACCAACCCCGAGTCCACTCCCGGCCATGAAGACGCCCCCGACGGCTCCGGCACGTCCCTGTCGCGGGGCTGTCGGCGCGACCAGGGATGTGGTTGTGCGCCAGGGAGTTCGGGTACCAGCGATCTCGCGACGCTGATGGCCTCCCCGGGTTTCACCGGCACTGTACTCGGCGTCGAGCCCGCCGTCGTCGGAGCGCATCTTCCACATCTCGACCAGGTGGTCGGCGTCACCGTGGCGGGGCCGGTGGTGTGCAATGACGTCGGCGCCCACGAGCCGCCGGTGCATCCGGGTGGACCGATCCGGTGCGATGCCTCGCGTATCACGTTGCGGCTCAACCCCGCTCGTCTGGGGTCGGCGCTGATCACCGAACCCGCCGCACATGTCCCGCCGACCCTGCGGTTCTTCGACGTCGACGGGAACACCGCTCATGCCACGTATCTCACCGAGCTCAGTGACCGGCTGGCCTTCGAGTCGATCGGACTCGGGCGCGCCGATCCGAGCTTCGCCGACGCCGCCGGCCTCGACTCATACGGTCCCGACGCCCCTGCGAGCTGGTCGACGCCGACACCTGTCCGCGCCGACGACGACCAGATCACCCAATTCGATTCCATCCTTGCCGACGGCGGTGTCGCGCGACGCACCGAACTCCCGGGTCTTTCCGATGCCGGTTTCCGCAGGGTCGACGACCGGCAGGTGATCGCCGCGCTCGAACACGCTGCACTCCTGGGCATGGCGATGACGACGGCCACCTGTGCACCCGGGTGTATCCAGATGCGCCACGACCAGCTCGACGGCGCCCGCGAGCACCGCGGCCAGATGGTCGTGGCCTCCGGGCGCGCGCGGGCGATGATCAATTTCGGTCTGGTCGCCGAGTCCTGGATCACCTGGTCGGACGGAGTGTGGGGACGCACCGGCTCGATCGAGCTGTACGACCGGCACGGCGCCTGCAGCCTCGTGCTCACCCAGACCGGCCCGGTTCCCGCACCGGTCTTCGCTGCCTGGGATCATCTACTGACCGACCTGGTCGCCTGAGCCGCCCGCGCCCGCAACAGGCAGGCCACCGGACGAATCGAGCCGCCCTCAACCATCGCTGGATGGTCGAGGGCGGCTTGAGGTGGTCAAGGCCCAGCGGGCCAAATGCCCTGTGGCGAGACCTGTCTCAGTCGTCCTTCATCGCGCCTGGCGCATTGGTCTGCACCTGCATCAGGAACTCGACGTTGGTCTTGGTCTTCTTGAGCTGGCTGATCAACAGGTCGATCGCCTGCTGCGAATCGAGGCCGCTCAGCACACGACGGAGTTTGTAGACGATCCCGAATTCCTCGGGCGACATCAACAGCTCGTCCTTACGTGTGCTCGACTGATTGACGTCGACGGCCGGGAACACCCGGCGGTCGGCGATCTTGCGGTCGAGTTTGAGTTCGGCGTTACCGGTGCCCTTGAATTCCTCGAAGATCACCGTGTCGCCGGTGGAGCCCGTCTCGACCAGCGCGGAGGCGATGATCGTCAGCGACCCGCCGTTCTCGATATTGCGCGCGGCGCCGAGGAAACGCTTCGGCGGATACAGCGCGGTCGAGTCGACACCACCGGAGAGGATGCGACCCGACGCCGGCGAGGCGTTGTTGTAGGCGCGACCGAGACGGGTGATGGAGTCGAGCAACACCACGACATCCTTGCCACCCTCGACCAGACGCTTGGCGCGCTCGATGGCCAGCTCGGCGACGGAGGTGTGATCTGACGGCGGACGGTCGAACGTCGAGGCGATGACCTCACCCTTGACCGAGCGCTGCATATCGGTCACCTCTTCGGGGCGCTCGTCGACGAGCACCACCATGAGATGGCATTCCGGGTTGTTGGTGGTGATTGCGTTCGCGATGTCCTGGATGATCGTGGTCTTACCGGCCTTCGGCGGCGACACGATCAATGCTCGCTGCCCCTTGCCGATCGGCATGATCAGATCGATCACGCGGGTCGACAGGCGATCAGGGGTCGTCTCCAGGCGCAGGCGCTGATTCGGATAGAGCGGTGTCAGCTTGCCGAACTCCGGGCGCTTTCTGGCGGCCTCGACCTCGGCACCGTTGACGGTGTCGAGTCGCACCAGCGGATTGAACTTCTGCCGCTGATTGGGCTGCTCACCCTCGCGGGGCACCTTCACCGCACCGGTGATGGCGTCACCGCGGCGTAAGCCGTTCTTGCGCACGAGATTCATCGAGACGTAGACGTCGTTGGGGCCGGCGAGGTACCCCGAGGTGCGGACGAACGCGTAGTTGTCGAGCACATCGAGAATGCCCGCGACGGGCGCGATGACGTCGTCCTCGGAGATCTGCGGCTCGCCCGAGGTGTTCTCGCGGTCGCGCCCACGACGCCGCTCGCGGAACCGACGTCCGCGGCGTCGGCCGCCCTGGTCGTCGTCGTCGTCGCGGTTGTTGTCGCGGTTGCCGTTCTGGCCCTGCCCGCCCTGGTTGTTACCGCCCTGGTTGTTACCGCCGTTCCGGTTGCCCTCGCGATTCTGGCCCGACTCGCGGTTCTGGCCACCCTCACGGTTCTGGTTGTTGCGGTTGCGATTGCGGTTGCGCTGGTTGCCCGACGCGTCGTCGCCCTCGGCGTCGGCGCGATTGTCGCGCCGCTCGGTGCGGGCCTCGCCGCCACCGCTCGTCGACTCGCCGGAAGTGTCGGTGGACTCGCGCTCGGAGCGCTTCTTCGGTGCCGCGTCGGTCTTCTCGGCGCCGGCTGCCGCGTCGGAGTCCGCGGCAGACGTCCGGGAGGTGCCGTTCTCGCGTGCGCTGGTCTCGCCTGCGCCGGTCTCGGCGGCGCCGTTCTTGCTCGCGCGTCCACGCGTCGGACGGCCGGTGGGCTCGTCGGCGGTGATTGTCATCTGTTCGGGGGAACCGGCCTTGGCCTGCTCGCCGGTTTTCGGCGATCCGCCGGACTGGCGCTCCTTGATCGCAGCGATGAGGTCACCCTTGCGCATGCCTGAGGTGCCCTTGATGCCCAGTTCCCCGGCGAGCGCACGGAGTTCGCTCAGCACCATGCCGGACAGTCCGGTTCGGGCGCTGCGGGCGCGGGTCTTCGGCGCCGCCGCTTCGGTGGTCGTGTCTGCGGAAGCGGGTGCGGTGATCAGGTCCGTATCGGTCACGGATGTCCTTTCATTCCCTTGCAAACCGTGTGCCGCAAGGGGCTTCATTCCGCCGTCGCCCTCGGTTGTCAGATGCCGAGGTTCGTCGGGCATGCCCGCCCTCGGTGGACGGGTGAGAGATCGTGGTCTCCGGCTGCGAGTGTCACTCCTGTACTCGGGTGCGCCAGTTGGGTGCCGGCTCGAGGAGGTGATTGTCGGGTCGGTATCGGTGAACCGTTCGTTCCGCTGTGGAGGCGGCTCCTCTACGGAGTGGACCACCAAGCTGATTACCCGAGAACATGGCTGAACGAGCCTTCGCGGCTAGACGAGGATATGATAACGCGTCGTCCCAGATGGGGCAACACGCCGTGTCCCCGCCGTATTCCGTGTCCCTGCGGTACTCCGTGTCCCTGAGGTACTCCGTGCCGCATTCGGCGTGTGCATTCCCCGCTCGTCCTCCCCGACGTCTTCACATCCCGACCCCCACCGGCTCGACCTCGGCGAATGGGTCGTTGCTCGTGCCGGCCTCGGGCGTCAGCCTATCTCGACTCCGCCCGCGATTTCGACGGTCTGCGGAACGAATCCGTACTCGATTCCGAGGTCACGGGCGTCGGATGGGAGCGGTGCACCGCCGAGGACCAGTACGCTCGGTCCCGCGCCGGAGACCGTGGCCGCATGTCCCCGCTTGCGCAGCGCGGCGACGAGCTCTGCGGTCGGTCCCATCGCGGCTGCCCGGTATGGCTGGTGCAGACGATCCTCGGTGGCCGCGAGCAGGCAACTAGGGTCGCTGGTCAGCGCAACCACCGCCAGGGCCGCACGGCTCAGGTTGTGCACGGCGTCGGCGCGTGGCACCTCGTCGGGCAGCAGTCCGCGCGTGAAGGCGGTCGACGACTCGGTGGACGGCACGAACACGGTGGCGCTGATGTCGGGGTGCACCCGAAGACCACGAGCCTGGTAGCGGTCGCGGTCGTCGGTGCGTTCGGTCCAGGTCACCACGGCCGAGCCGAGTACCGATGCGGCGGCGTTGTCCGGGTGACCTTCGAACTCGCTGGAGAGTTGCACGAGTTCGTCGGTGGTCAGCGGTGCGGCGACCCCCGACGCCGCCAGTAGTCCCGACGCGGCGGCCAGGCCGGAGACCGAGGCGGCCGCCGACGATCCCAGACCGCGCGAGTGCGGGATGACGTTGACGCAGCGCAGGTGCATGCCGGACACCGAGAAGCCGGCGTGCGCCAGACCGCTCAGGATGGCGCGCACGACGAGATGGTTCGCGTCGAGAGGAACCTGCTCGGCCGCCTCACCGATCACCTCGACCGTGAGCCCGGTGTCGGTGGTCGTGACCGTCACCTCGTCGTGGATGCCGAGCGCGATACCGAGGCAGTCGAATCCCGGCCCCAGGTTCGCACTCGACGCCGGAACCCGAACCCGAGTTGAAATACCTTCGGGCAGTTGCCGATACACCGTGTCCGGGGTGACCATGAGCGATTCAGGCGACGCCGAGGGCATGGGCCACCGCCACCGGGTCGACGTCGATCGCTTCCACCTCGGGCATCCCCGACAACGCGGTGTCGGGATCCTTGAGTCCGTTGCCGGTCACGGTGCACACGACGGTTTCCCCGGCACGCACCCAGCCCTCCTCACGCGCGGCGAGCAGGCCCGCGACACTGGCCGCCGACGCGGGTTCGACGAAGACACCCTCGCGGCCCGCGACGAGACGGTAGGCCTCGAGCAACTTCTCGTCGGTGGCGGCGCGGAACTGCCCGCCGGATTCGTCCTTGGCGGCCACGGCCTGATGCCAGCTGGCCGGGTTACCGATCCGGATCGCGGTGGCGATGGTCTCCGGGTCGGCCACGGGCTCCCCGCTGACCAGCGGCGCCGCGCCGGCCGCCTGGACACCGAGCATGCGCGGACGCGACGAGGCGATCCCGTCGGTGTGGTACTCCGAGTAGCCCTTCCAGTAGGCGGTGATGTTGCCGGCGTTGCCGACCGGCAACGCATGGACATCAGGAGCGCGGCCGAGGACGTCGACGATCTCGAAGGCCGCGGTCTTCTGCCCCTCGATGCGGGCCGGGTTGACCGAGTTGACGAGCTCGATCTCGGTGAATTCGGCGGTCGCCTTGCGGGCGAGCTCCAAACAGTCGTCGAAGTTGCCCTGCACCTGAATGATCTTGGCGCCGTGCATGACCGCCTGCGCGAGCTTGCCCATCGCGATCTTGCCCTGCGGGATCAGCACCGCACAGGTGATCCCGGCGCGGGTGGCGTAGGCGGCCGCCGACGCCGAGGTGTTGCCGGTGGACGCGCACAGCACCGCGGTCTTGCCGTTGTTGACCGCGTTGGAGACGGCCATGGTCATACCGCGGTCCTTGAACGACCCGGTCGGATTCAGACCCTCCACCTTGAGGTACACCTCGCAGCCGGTGAGCTCCGAGAGATACGGCGCCGCAACGAGCGGGGTCGCACCCTCGAGCAGGGTGATCACCTTCCAGTCGTCGGCGACCGGCAACCGCGACCGGTAGGCCTCGATGAGTCCGGGCCACCCCGAATGCACGGGGGCGAGCGGGGTCGACGGGGCGTCAGTCATCGGTACCTTCCAATCGCAGAACACTCGACACCTTGAGTACTTCGTCCATGTCTTCCAGTGCCGCAACGCATTCGGACTGAGCACGGTCGGGAGCGCGGTGGGTCACGACGATCAGCCGGGCATCCTCTCCCGCGCCTTCCTGCCGTACGGCGGCCAGACTGACCGAACGCTTGGAGAACTCACTGGCGATCTGCGCGAGCACTCCGGGGCGGTCGGCGACCCGCATCGACACGTAGTAGCGGGTGGGCACGTCGCCGATCGACGCGATGGGCAGTTTGGCGTAGGTGGACTCCAACGGTCCACGACCTCCGTGCACCTTGTTGCGGGCGGCCATCACCAGGTCGCCGAGGACCGCCGAGGCGGTCGGTGCCCCGCCGGCGCCTTGTCCGTAGAACATCAATCTCCCAGCGTTCTGTGCCTCGACGACGACGGCGTTGAATGCACCGCCGACCGTCGCGAGCGGATGGCTCAACGGGATTAGCGCCGGATAGACACGAGCGGAAACACGTTGCGTGCCATCGGTATCGCGCACACGTTCGCAGATCGAGAGCAGCTTGATGGTGCAGTCGAACTTGCGGGCGGCGAGCAGATCGGCGGAGGTCACCGCGGTGATGCCCTCGCGGTACACATCCGCGGCGGTGACCCGGGTGTGGAAGGCGATGGACGCGAGGATCGCCGCCTTCGCCGCCGCGTCGTATCCCTCGACGTCGGCCGTGGGATCGGCCTCGGCGTAACCGAGCCGACCGGCCTCGGCGAGCACCACCTCGTAATCGTCACCGTCGGCATCCATCGCCGACAAGATGAAATTGGTGGTGCCGTTGACGATTCCGGCCACCCGCTCGACGGTGTCGCCGGCCAGCGACTGCGTCAGCGGACGGATCACCGGGATGGCACCGGCCACCGCCGCCTCGAAGTACAGGTCGGCGCGGGCGGTCGCGGCCGCGGTCGCGAGTTCACCGGTGTATTCGGCCAGCAGTGCCTTGTTGGCCGTGACGACCGACTTGCCACTCTCGAGCGCATGACGGATCAGGCTGCGGGCCGGGTCGATTCCGCCCATCAGCTCGACCACGACGTCGACGTCGTCACGGGCGACCAACGACGCCGGGTCGTCGGTGAGCAGCTCGGAGTCGATCTTGCGGGGTTTGGCGAGATCGCGCACCGCCACGCCACGCACCTCGAGTCGCGCGCCCACCCGGGCGCGCAGATCGTCGGCACTCTCCTCGAGAATGCGCACGACCTCGGTGCCGACGTTGCCCATACCGAGCACCGCGACTCCGATGGATCGTGTCTGTGTACCCGCTCCGGTGGGGTCTTGTGTCTGGCTCACCTAGGTCACCTCCAGCCTCAGGAAATCGTCGATCGTCTCTCGCCGCAGGATCACCCGGGCCGTCCCGTCGGCAACACCGACGACGGCCGGGCGGGTGACCATGTTGTACCGCGAGGACATCGAATAACAGTAAGCCCCGGTCGCAGCCACCGCGATCAGGTCACCGGGCGCCAGATCCTCCGGCAGCCAGCAGTCCTTGATGACGATATCGCCGCTCTCACAATGCTTTCCGACGACGCGACTGACCACCGCGGGGGCGTCGGACACCCGCGAGACCAACCGCACGTCGTACTCGGCCTGATAGAGCACCGTGCGGATGTTGTCGCTCATGCCGCCGTCGACCGACACGTACCGTCGAATCGCTCCCCCACCGAGTTCGACGTCCTTGATGGTGCCGACGCGGTAGAGGGTGATGGTGCCGGGGCCGGCGATCGCGCGGCCGGGCTCGACCGCGAGCGTCGGCATCGGCAGCCCGACCGCCGCCGATTCGCGCTTGACGATCTCGGCCAGAGTTTGTGCCACCGCGACGACCGGCAACGGCCGATCCTCCGGAACATAGGAGATACCCAGTCCCCCACCGAGATCCACGATCGACATCTGTGAGGTCTTGTCCACGCCGAACTCGGCGACCACGTCGTGCAGCAGGCCGAGGACACGGTGTGCGGCGAGCTCGAAGCCGTCCATGTCGAAGATCTGCGACCCGATGTGACTGTGGAGGCCGACCAGCCGCAGGTTGTCGGTCGCGAAGACACGGCGGACCGCTTCCATGGCGACCCCGCCGGTCAACGCGAAACCGAACTTCTGGTCCTCGTGCGCGGTCGCGATGAATTCGTGGGTGTGGGCCTCGACGCCGACGGTGACCCGGATCAGCACGTCGGCGACGAGTCCCCGTTCGCCGGCGAGTGCGTCGAGTCGCTCGATCTCGGTCATCGAGTCGCAGACGATGTGCCCGACTCCCGCATCGAGTGCCGCGGCGAGCTCGGCAACACTTTTGTTGTTGCCATGGAAGGCGATTCGCTCGGGCGGGAACCCGGCGTGCAACGCGATCGCCAGCTCACCACCGGAGCACACGTCGATCGACAAGCCCTCCTGATCGACCCACTTCGCGATCTCGGTGCACAGGAAGGCTTTTGACGCGTAGTGCACGCGACCGTAGGGCCCGAAGGCGTCGATCATGTCCGCGCAGCGTGACCGGAAATCGGACTCGTCGATGACGAACAACGGGGTGTCGAAGGTCTCGGCGAGTTCGCTCACCCCGACCCCGGCGATCTGCAGTTCACCCGAGGAGTCGCGAACGGCGTTACGCGGCCACACCTGGGCCGGGATCTCGGCGAGTACCGCGGGATCGTTGGGTTTCTGCGCCAGATGCGGGGCAGCCACGAGGTCGGCGTGCCGAGGCCCGGCGGGGTGGGCGTTCACATCCGCTCCGGTGCGCCGACGCCGACCAGGGCCAACCCGTTGGCCAGAACCTGACGGCTCGCCGCACACAGGGCCAGCCGGGCGCGGTGGATGTCGCCGGCCTCTTCGTCGCCCTGCGGCAACACGCGGCAGTGCGCGTAGAAGCGGTGATAGGTTCCGGCGAGGCTCTCGAGGTAGCGGCAGATACGGTGCGGCTCACGCAGAGTCGCGGCGGTCGCGACCACCTCGTCGAAATCACCGAGGGTCTTGATGAGGTCGCCCTCTTCGGCGGTGTCGAGCAGGTCGAGGTGCTCGGTGCTCGCCGAGAGCCCGAGGTCGTCGGCGTTGCGTCCGAGTGCGGCGAGGCGGGCATGCGCGTACTGCACGTAGTACACCGGGTTGTCGTTGGACTGCTTGGCGAGCAGATCGAGGTCGATGTCGATGTTGACGTCGATCGACGAGCGGATCAGCGCGTACCGAGCGGCGTCCACACCGACCGCGTCGACGAGGTCGTCGAGGGTGATGACCGTGCCGGCACGCTTGCTCATCCGCACCGGCTTGCCGTCGCGCACGAGGTTCACCATCTGCCCGATCAGCACCTCGACGGTCCCCGGGTCGTCACCGAGGGAGGCCGCGGCCGCCTTGAGCCGCTTGATGTATCCGTGGTGGTCGGCGCCGAGCATGTAGATGCACAGGTTGAAGCCCCGGTTGCGTTTGTCGCGGTAGTAGGCGATGTCGCCGGCGATGTAGGCGGCCTCGCCGTCACTCTTGATGACGACGCGATCCTTGTCGTCGCCGTACTGCTCGGTGCGCAGCCACCAGGCGCCGTCGGACTCGTACAGGTTGCCGTTGGCCTTGAGCTCGGCGATGCACTCGTCGACGAGCCCGGTCTCGAACATCTTGTTCTCGTGGGTGAAGACGTCGAAGTCGGTGCCGAACTCGTGCAGGCTCTTCTTGATGTGGTCGAACATCAAATCGACGCCCACGGCACGGAAGGTCTCGACCCGCTGCGCCTCCGGCTGGTCGAGGACATCGGGAACCTGCTCGGTGACCTGACGCGCGATGTCGACGATGTACTCGCCCGCGTACCCGTCCTCGGGCGTCGGCTCGCCGAGTGCCGCGGCCTCCAGCGACCGCGCGAATCGGTCGATCTGGGCGCCGTGATCGTTGAAGTAGTACTCGCGCGTCACCGCCGCTCCACGCGCGGCGAGCACACGTCCGAGTGCATCGCCGACCGCGGCCCACCGGGTGCCACCGAGGTGGATCGGCCCGGTCGGGTTGGCCGAGACGAATTCGAGGTTGATCACCTTGTCGGCGAATTCGTCGCCGCGACCGTACTGCGTGCCCCGGTCGAGGACCGTCGCGACGACGGTGTTCTGCGCGGCCGCGGCCAACCAGATGTTGACGAATCCGGGGCCCGCGACCTCGGCCTTGGCGATCCCGTCGGCGGCAGCGAAGGCGTCGGCCAGCCATCCGGCGAGCTCACGCGGATTCACCCCGAGCTTCTTGCCCAGTTGTAGTGCGACGTTGGTGGCGTAATCACCGTGGTCGGCATGGCGCGGTCGCTCGATGACCACGGCGTCGGGGACCAATGACGTATCGAGGTCATGGTCTGCCACGACGGTGCGGGTGACAGAGCTCAGCAGCGCGGCGAGATCGGCGGGAGTCACAACACACCATCCTATGGTCCCGCCGCAGGCCGGTAACAATCGGCTCGACCGGGCCCGCGCTGCCCGGCCGCTCCACGGGGGGTCTTGATCGGCATCCTCGACGGACTCATCGGTGATGCCGTCGCCGCTTGCGGTAAGAGTCGTCGTCCATTACACTCGAACACATATTCACGGGCTGATCTGTTCGATTAGCGTGTGAGGGGGGTGATCGCGGTGGCCGATGTCGATGGTGACGGTGAAGCGTTGGTCACTGCGGACATGCTGGGCCTGTATGCGCAGCTGCATGGTCTCCTCG
>NZ_JARJDD010000032.1:0-59226 GCF_029269935.1 Gordonia sp. N1V | reverse complement strand
AGGGGTCTCGAGGCTCGTCGCTGGCGCTCCTCGGCACCTCGACCATCGGATGGGACGGGCTGGAGCATTCCGGCGCGGGGTGGAACGGCCACCAGGGTGAACGGTTCTCCCCGATGGTCGAGGTGCGAGCCGCGTGCGGCGAGCCTCGAGACCGGCTGCTACGGTGCTGGATTCGGGCCACAGGACGTCAGGAGCGAACCACAGGTTCGCGGACCGGGGCGGGTACACCGATGACATGATCGGCCGGGGCGAAGTGCGACATCATGCGACGGTAGGTGCCGGTGTAGGTCGGCC
The DNA here is from genome assembly GCF_029269935.1 of Gordonia sp. N1V. NCBI lineage: Bacteria > Bacillati > Actinomycetota > Actinomycetes > Mycobacteriales > Gordoniaceae > Gordonia > Gordonia sp. N1V. The sequence goes on along the minus strand of NZ_JARJDD010000032.1, from coordinate 58,932 downwards.
ACATCACCGAGTTGCGGCCGGTCGAGTCGATATACCAGCTACCACAACCACCGGAATTCCAGACGGTGCCAGTCAGCTGGGCGTCGATATCGGCGACGTAGGCGTCACGTGCCGCCTCGGTGACCTCGACGGTCGGGGCGTCGACGGCTTTCAGGTGCGCCAAAGCCTGCCCGATGTAGTAGGCCTGGGCTTCGAGCATCAGGATGATCGACGAGTGACCGAGGTTGGTGTTGGGGCCGTACAACAGAAAAAGATTCGGGAAATCGGGGACCTCGACGCCACGGTAGGCACTCGGCGAACCGTGCCACACCTCGTCGAGTCGTCGACCATCGCGCCCGACGATGACCTTGGCCAACGGCGGGCTCGTCGGGGTGAAACCCGTTGCGAAGATCACCGTGTCGACCTCGAATTCGGTACCGTCAGCACTCACCGCGCCGGTGGGCGTCAGCGAGGCGAGCGCACCGGTCACCCTGGTGTGTGGATGCACCAGCGCCGGATACCACTTGTTGCTGATCAGGATTCGTTTGCATCCGATGGTGAAGTCCGGTGTGAGTCGTCGACGCAACTCCGGATCGGTAACCTGCCGACGAAGGTGCGCAAGCGAGATCGCCCGAAAGGCCCGGAGGACCCGCTGGTGGTGCGCCATGGCGAACACGTGGAACTCGTGCGTGAGCCACGTGAACTTCCGGGCGGCTCGGTGCGCCTTCGGGAATCGTTGATAGACAGCTCGTTCCATCGGTCCGATGGTGCGGTCCAGACGCGGGATCACCCACGAGGGCGTGCGCTGGAACACCACGAGTTCGGCCACCTTGTCGACGATCTCGGGGGCCACCTGGATCGCCGACGCCCCGCTGCCGATCACCGCAACCCGACGGTCCGTCAGATCGTGCGCGTGATTCCATGCAGCCGTGTGGAAGACGGTGCCTTCGTACTCGTCGAGCCCCGGTACCGCAGGTGTCGTCGGCGCCGACAACGCGCCGGGTGCCGCGATGAGGAAGCGGGTCCGAATCGGGCCCTCCGAGGTCTCGACGATCCATCGCTGATCATCGGAGTCCCAAGTCGCTGAAAGCACTTCGCATCCGTAGCGGATCTGATCGGCGAACGCTGCGGCGACGGACTCGGCATAGTTCTTGATCTCCCATCCGCGCCCGTAGGTGTGGGACCAGTCCGGGTTGTCGGCGAACGACAACGAGTACAACGAGGTGGGCACGTCGCAGGCGGCACCCGGATAGCTGTTGTCGCGCCACACGCCACCGGGGCTCTCGGCGCGTTCGACCGCCAGCACCGCCAGATCCGGATGGTCGGTCCGCAGACGATGCAGCGCGGCAAGGCCACCGAATCCGACGCCGACGATCAGAACATCGGGTTCCGTCACAGGGTTCGTGCTCATCGGTTCAATGCCTCCATCAGCATGGTGATCATCCGACGCGCGAACTTGCGGTCGGGATCGGGCTCGCGCAACAGACGTGAGATCGCCAGGCCGCGTGCCAGTTCGGCGGCCAGCTCGATCTGTTCGGTCGAATACCGGCCGCCGAATACCGCGACGCCGGTGGTGACGAGTTCGCCGGCGATCCGCTCCTCCACCGGGATCAGCGCTTCCCGCAGGACCGGGTCGGTGCGGGCGGCCACCCACAATTCCAATGCGGCATAGAAGAGCGGCCCGTCGAACACCTCGAGGAGCAGCGTCAGATCCGCCGCACCCCCGCCGGCGCGTTCGATGATCTCGGCCTTGCGTCGATCGACGAGATGGCCGATCGCAGCGACCACAAGGGCCTCCCGCGTGGGGAACTGGTGCAGCAGCGCCCCGCGCGACACCCCGGCTCGGCGGTTGACCTCCTGGGTGGTCGTCGCCCCGTATCCCCGCTCGATCAGCGAGGCGACGGTCGCGTCGAGCACCTTCTCCCGCGTCGCCGCCGACCGTTGCGCCTGCGTACGCGGCATGGTTGCGGGCGCATCGACACCCGTGAAGGCGGCTTCGGTATCAGCCATAGCGGCGATCGTAGCCGCAAAATCAAAAACAGTCCAGAGTGCTTGTAAGTTTACTCAGGCGCGTTCCCCGACCACCTCGGCCGCCTGCCGGGCGATCGCGAGTTCCTCATTCGTCGGTACCACCAGCACCGCGACCGCACTGTCGTCGGTGGAGATCCGTCGCGCTGTCCTGCTCCGCTCCGCATTGCGGTCGGGATCGACGACGATGCGGTAGTTCTCCAATCCGGCAAGCGCATCGGCGCGGACACCCGCAGCGTTCTCCCCGACACCCGCGGTGAAGGTGATCGCGTCCACCCGACCCAGATCGATCATGTACGCACCGATGTAGCGGCGGAGCCGGTGGATGTAGACGTCGTAGGCGAGTTTCGCGGCCTCGTCGCCGCGTTCGATGCGCTCGGTGACCGACCGGAAGTCGTTCTCGCCGCAGAGCCCCTTGAGACCGGAGTTCTTGTTGAGGAGGGCATCGATCTGGTCGGCGTCGAGTTTGACGACCCGATGCAGATGGAGCACCACGCCGGGATCGATGTCGCCGCTGCGGGTACCCATCACGAGCCCTTCGAGCGGCGTCATCCCCATGCTGGTGTCGATGGGGTCACCTCCTCGTATCGCCGACGCCGACGCACCGTTGCCGAGATGCAGCACGATCTGATGCACCTCGGACGGTTCCTTGCCGAGAAGCGGCGGCACCTGCTCGGACACGTACTGATGGCTGGTCCCGTGAAATCCGTAGCGGCGGATGGCATGCAGCTTGGCCACCCCGCGGTCGATGGCGTAGGTCGCCGCCGCCTCGGGGAGTCCGTGGAAGAAGGCGGTGTCGAAGACCGCGACCGACGGCACGTCGGGCAGCATTTCGCGTGCCGCCTCGATCCCGGTCAGATTCGCCGGATTGTGCAGGGGTGCCAGCGAGGAGATGCGGCGGATCTCGCCGATGACGTGGTCGTCGATGAGGGTCGGGTGGTAGAAGGTTCGTCCGCCGTGTACCACCCGGTGTCCCACCGCCGAGAGCCCCGCACTCGCGAGATCGATACCGCCCGAGGCGAACAGCTCTCGCACCCGCCGGATGGCGGTGAGGTGATCCGGGAGTTCGAGGGTCTCGGTGGTCTTCTCGCCGTCCTGCTCGTGGGTGATCGAACCGTCGTGGTCGCCGATCCGTTCGGCGATCCCCTCGGCCACCACGACCTCGGTATCGGGATGTACCAGTTGGTATTTCAGCGATGACGAGCCCGCATTGAGGACCAGGACCGCCCCGGCGACATGGTCGCTCATGCCTCGCGCCGCCTCGTTGCCGCCATGTTCTGCGCCTGGATCGCGGTGATCGCCACGGTGTTGACGATGTCGTCGACCAGCGCACCCCGGGACAGATCGTTGATCGGCCGCCGAATACCTTGCAGCACGGGCCCGATGGCGACCGCCCCGGCGCTACGCTGAACGGCCTTGTAGGTGTTGTTACCGGTGTTCAGATCGGGGAAGATGAGCACCGTCGCGCGTCCGGCCACCGAAGAGTCCGGCATCTTCGTCGCCGCCACGGACGGCTCGACGGCGGCGTCGTACTGAATCGGGCCTTCCACCAACAACTGTGGGGCGCGTTCGCGGACCAGATCGGTGGCCACGCGCACCTTGTCGACATCGGCACCGGTTCCCGAACTACCCGTCGAATACGAGAGCATGGCCACCCGCGGCTCGATACCGAACCCGGAAGCCGTTGCCGCCGAAGAGATCGCGATGTCGGCGAGTTGCTCGGCGGTGGGGTCGGGCACGATCGCGCAATCACCGTAGGCGAGCACCTTATCGGCCAGACACATGAAGAACACGCTCGAGACCGTCGAGACCCCCGGCGTCGTCTTGATCACCTCGAATGCGGGCCGGATGGTGTGCGCGGTGGTGTGGGCGGCGCCGGAGACCATACCGTCGGCACGCCCGGTGTAGACCAGCATCGTGCCGAAGTACGACACGTCGCGCATTCGTTCCTGCGCCTGCTCGAAGTCGACACCCTTGTTCTTGCGCAGCTCGGCGTAGATGTGCGCGAACTCGTCGGTGAGCGGTGAGGTCGCGGGGTCGATGACCTGCACACCGTCGAGATCCACCCCGAGTTCGTGGGCGCGGCGCGGTACGGCCGCCTCGTCGCCGAGGATGATCAGCGACACCACCCCACGACGAAGCAATCGCCCTGCCGCGCGCAGGATTCGGTCGTCGTCACCCTCGGGCAGCACGATGCACCGACGGTCGGCGCGGGCCCGAACGATCAGCCCGTACTCGAACATCTGCGGCGTCATGATCTCCGGGGTCGGCACCTTGAGTACCTTCATCATCGCCTCGGGATCGATGTGGGTCTCCATCAATCCCAGTGCCGCCTCGATCTTGCGCGCCGACCCGACCGCGACGCGGCCGCGGGTATTGGCCGCGGTGCGGGCGGTCTCGTAGGTCCCCTGCTCGCACATGATGATCGGCAGCGTCGACTGCAGACCGTCGACGAGCGCGTCGATCATCGGGTGCGGTCGCATCCCGCCGTTGAGGATGATGCCCGACAGCCGCGGAAATCCTTGTGCCGCATTCGCATTGACAAGAGCGAGCAGGACGTCCGAGCGGTCGGCGGGGGCAATGACCACGGTGCCCTCGGACAGCCGTTCCAGGATGTGCTCGACGGTCATCCCGCCGACCATGACCTTGAGCGCCTCCCGATCGAGGAGCTCCGGGTCGCCGCTGTACAGACTCGCCCGCAGCGAGTCCTTGAGTTCGGCCATCGTCGGGGCGAAGAGCACCGGCTCCTCCGGCAGACACCACGTGGGCACCGAGATCCTCGACAACTCGGCCGCCACCGCCGACATCTGTTCGGGGTCACACCGATTCGCGATCACGGCGGCCGTGGTGGCGTGGATGGCGGCGATATCGGCGAGCAGGCGCTCGGCGGTCTCCCGCACTTCCACCGGGGTGCGCCCGGAAGCATTGAGCGCCAAGATGATCGGCGCCGCAAGATTGGCGGCGACGCGCGCATTGTAGGCGAGTTCGGACGGGTTGCCGACGTCGGTGTAGTCCGAGCCGATGATCACCACCGCATCGCAGCGCGCCTCCACCGCGTGGAACCGGGCCACGATCTCGGCGATCGCGCCGTCGGGTGCGGCGTGTACCTGGTCGTAGGTGACGCCGATGCAGTCGTCATAGTCGATGTCGGCCGAGGCGTGCTCGATGAGCATCTCGACGAGGTAGTCGCGTTCACCCGCGCCGGCCCGCGAGATCGGCCGAAACACCCCCACCCGGCCGCCGGTCGCACTCAGCAGCGACAGCACACCGAGCGCGACGGTCGACTTGCCGGTGTCACCCTCGGCCGAGGCGATGTAGACCTTCGTGGACACCGCCGGGGTGGATACCACCGGGCTCGACACCACCGGCCGGTCGTTCGATCCATCCTCGTCGGTGGCGGTGGTCGTCTCTGCACCCATGGCCGTAACCCTAATGGTTCTGCTCGGCCTCAGTCGGCCGGCCGATCGGTGGGCCGCGCATCGTCGGGCGCATCACTGACGATGGCGCGCACCACCAGGTCGGCGATCTGCTCGTCGGACAACGAACTGTCGGGCACGAGCATCACCGAATAGATCATGCGCACCAGGAATTCGGCTGCCCCACGGGCGTCGGGCACCAGGTGCTGACCGATCTCCGGCGCCATGTCGGGTAGGGCCTCGTCGACGATCCGTGCGACCAGGGAAGGCCCCTCCGAGTCGGTGGTGCTGATCAACGCCCGCACGATCTCCTCGGGTTCGTGGCGCAGCACGTACTGCAAGGCCTCGTGCTCGCGGATGTAGGGCAGCACGTGTCGGATCTGGGCGCGCACCTTGCCGGCGGCATCGGGTTCGGTCGCCGCCCACTCGCGCAACTGCACGCGCAGCTGGGCGACCTCTCGGTCGACGATCGCGGCGACCAGCGCGTCACGGCCACCGAACATGCGGTAGGCGGTCGCCCGCGCCACCCCGGCGTGCCGGGCCACCGAGGTCAGACTCAGTGTCTTCGCGCCGAAACGCGACACGAGCCCGACTCCCACCTCCACCATCCGATCGCGGTCCACCTGAAGAACTTATCGAAGACCCCGCGTCGATGTGGAGCGCCCGCGTCGGTGAGAATCGGCTCGTCCACACCTACCGACCATCGGGGGCTGCCATGCACATCCGCGACGCCGAATCCGGCGACGTCGACGGCATCACCGTCATCTACAACCACGCCGTCGAGCACACCACCGCGATCTGGAACGATCAGCTCGTCGACGCCGACAACCGCCGCGAGTGGCTCGCCGGGCGGCAGGCCGCCGGTTTCCCTGTGCTCGTCGCGGTGGAGGACTCCGCAGTGGAGGACTCCCCGGTGGGGGATGTCCCAGAATCCACCGGAAGTCCGGCGGCAGAACATGTCCTGGGCTACGCGACCTACGGTCCGTACCGCCCGCACGACGGCTACCGCCACACCGTGGAACACTCGGTCTACGTCCGCGAGGGACAGCAGGGGCGCGGAATCGGCAGCCTGCTGATGGATGCACTGATCACCCGGGCCCGCGAGAATCGGGTGCATGTGATCGTCGCGGGTATCGACGCCGCCAACACCGGATCGATCCGGCTGCACGAGCGGCTCGGTTTCTCTCGGGTGGGGTTGCTCACCGAGGTCGGGACGAAGTTCGGGTCATGGCTTGACCTCGCATTCCTCCAGCTCACGCTCGACGATCGGGCGCCCACCGACGACTGATCGCCGACCGCCGGGGATCTTGATGAGGCCGCGGGTCAGCGCCACCCCGAGCAGGCACAGCACCCCGCCGACGATGCGCAGCGGTGTCGGGATCTCCGAGAGCAGCAGCCACGACAGGACGATGACCAGGGCCGGAACGACGAGGGTGGTCGCGGCCATCGCGCCGGCGTCGGTGCGCGAGAGGGCGTACGCCCAGGTGGTGAAGGCGATCGCGGTGGGCCCGACGCCGAGGAACACCATCCAGGCGAGGTCGGCGGCCGAGGCCGAGGCGACCTCACCGATCGCGGCGGGCACGAACGGCAGGGTGACGACAAGGCCGGCGACCGCGCCCCAGAAGGTTGCGGTCAGGGCATCGACGGTGGCCAGCGCGACCTTCTGCAACAGCACGCCGGTGGCGTAGAGGACCGCGGCGAGCAGACCCAGCCCGACGCCGAGCCAGTCGGCGTGCGCTCCCCCGCCGCCGAACGTGATGAGCACGACGCCGGCGAAGGCGATCGCGATCCCGACGCTCAGTTGGGTCGAGAACCCTTCGCCGAGAAAGAGTCCCGCGAAGACCGCGACGAGGATCGGGGCGAAGTTGACCAGCAACGAGGCGGTTCCGGCGTCGATGTGGCGTTCGGCCCAGTTGAGCACCACACTGTAGACGCCGAACCAGGCCACCCCGTAGGCCAGCACGAGCACGAGCGCCCGGCCGCGCGGCGGTCGGAACGCCGAGCGGCGAACCCCTCGTCGCGCCTTCATGCCGGCGATGGCAACGATCACCGCGAGGGCGACCACCGCGACGGCCAGGCGTCCCACCGCGAGCACGCCGGGCGAGAAGGCGTGCCCGGCCGAACGGATCGCGATGAACGACAGCGCCCACAGCGTGACCGTGGTCAGCGCGGCCAGCGCCGGGAGATTCAGAGTGCGCGATCCGAAGGTCATGTTCTCCATGGTCGACCATCGGAGACTTCAGCACAATTTCATATTTCTACACTGACCCATCAGTGTGACTGTATGGTCGTGGTCATGATCGATCCCCACCGCCTCCGCATCTTCCGCGCCGTGGTCGCCGAGGGGTCGATCGGCGGCGCCGCCGCGGCGCTCGGTTACACCCCGTCCGCGGTCAGTCAGCACATCGCCGGGCTGCAGCGCGAGACCGGACTCGCGCTGATCGAGCGGGTGGGGCGCGGAATCGTCCCGACCGATGCCGGCACGACGCTGGCCGCCGAGTCCTCGGTGGTCTTCGACGGCCTCTCGCGCCTCGACGGCCTGGTCGCCGATCTGCGACACGGCAACGCCGGCACCCTGCGCGTCGCCTACTTCGCCTCCGCGGGCGCGGCATGGATGCCGGAGATCATCGCCACCATCGGCCGCGAGTTCCCGGACACCCGACTCGATCTGCGGCTGATCGAGCTGGCCGATCCCGAGGCGAGCGCACCCGACATCGAGATCTATGTGGAGAGCCCGGAGAGCGCCCTGAGCCGAGCACCGATCGTCACCCCGGTTCCCGGCTTCGACTCCGTACCTCTGGTGACCGAGGACTATCTGGTGGTCGTCGGCGAAGGCTCGGCGTACGCCGGTTGCGACCAGGTGACGCTGCGCGAACTCGCCGACGACGCCTGGATCGACAACGACGTGGCACGCGGACCGTGTCGCGAGGGCTTGCTGAGAGCTTGTACCGCAGCAGGTTTCACCCCGAACTTCCGTGTCGAGACCCACGACTACGGCACCGCCATGCGCTTCGTCGCCGCCGGTGTCGGGCTGACCGTGGTGCCGGCACTGGCGGTGATCGACCTTCCTGCGGGCGTGCGCACCGTCGCGATCGCCGAACCCACCCCGCGGCGAGCACTGGCGTTGCGCCGTCATCACCGGGCTCGGCAGAATCCGGTGGCCGAGCGCGTCATCAACCTGCTCTACGAGCAGGTGCGGCGCACGCACGGGATGGTGGAGCCGTCGTCATTGGCGCCCACCGAAGTCTGACGCGGACGACGAAACCTAGTCGACGACAGTCAGTTTGCGCAATCGCGGCGCGAGATCCTTCTCGAAGTTCGCCAGGAACCGCCGCTGATCGTGGCCGGGCGCGTGGAACACCAGGTGGTTGAGGCCGGCGTCGGTGTAGAACTTGACCTTCTCGACGGCCTCGTCGGGGTCGGAGGCGACGATCCAGCGCTTGGCGACCTGCTCGATCGGCAGTTCGTCGGCCAACCGCTCCATCTCCGTCGACGAGTTGACGCTGTGCTTCTGTTCCGCGGTCAGCGACAGCGGGGCCCAGAATCGGCAGTTCTCCAGCGCCAGTTGCGGATCGGGATCGTAGGAGATCTTGATCTCGATCATCCGGTCGATCTTGGTGAAGTCGCGGTCGGCCTTCTCCGCGCCCTCCTTGACCGCCGGGATCAGCTTCTCGGTATAGAGTTCGGCACCCTTGCCGGAGGTGCAGATGAACCCGTCGCCGGCCCGACCGGCATACCGCGCGACGACCGGCCCGCCGGCCGCCACGTACACCGGAATCGGTTGTTCGGGAACGTCATACATGTACGCGCCCTGGGTGTGGTAGTAGTCGCCGTCGAAGTCGACCTGGTCACCGGTCCACAGTTGACGCATCAGGGCGATGGCCTCGCGCAGTCGAGCGAAGCGTTCCTTGAATTCCGGCCACTCCCCCTGGAAACCGGTCGCGTACTCGTTGAGCGCCTCACCGGTGCCCACGCCGAGCATGATGCGGCCCGGGTACATACAGCCCATCGAGGCGAAGGCCTGGGCGATGACCGCCGGGTTGTAACGGAACGTCGGCGTCATCACCGAGGTACCGATCTGCACCCGCTTGGTGCGTTCGCCGACCGCGGCCATCCAGGCCAGCGAGAACGGCGCGTGCCCGCCGTTGTGGCGCCACGGCTGAAAGTGGTCGCTCACCGCGACCGAATCCATCCCGTGTTCCTCGGCGGCGACCGCGATCTCCACCAACTCGCGGGGATCGAACTGCTCCGCCGACGCCTTCAGACCGAGCTTGAGTTCCTGTGCCATGCCTCCACCTCACTGCCGGCCACATCGGCGGCTACCGAACCGAACGATCACTCCGGGCTCCAACCTACTCATGGAATCGATCGTCTGTCAGTGCAGCCTCCGCCACCGGCGGCCAGGGACTTAGGTAAGGCTCCATATAGACTCGCTGCGGATCGGAGAACGCGGCACTTGGTGCATCCGGGGAGAGGTGGTGACGATGACGGCAACGGCGACAGTATCCCCGTCGATGACGACCGCAACCCGACGCCGCGTGCTCACCGTGTCGGTCGCGGTCGTGCTGATGCTGGTGGGTGCGGTGCTGTCGTTGTGGATCGGCACGCGCTGGACCGATCCGGCCCAGGTGATCGACGCCCTGACCGCGGGTCGGGGCCATGGCGGCGACATCGGGATCATCGTGTGGGATCAGCGAATTCCCCGCACCCTGATGGCCATCGCGGTCGGTGCGGCGATAGCCCTGTCCGGGGCGCTCGTGCAGGGCCTGACCGGCAATCCGCTCGGCGACCCGGGTGTCCTCGGCATCTCCGGCGGCGCCGCATTCTTCTCCGTGCTCGCGGTCTTCCTCTTCGGCCTGCAGAGCGTGTCGGCCTACGTGTGGTTCGCCGTCGCCGGCGCGATCATCGCCGCTGCACTGGTCTTCGGGGTGGCCTCGCTCGGCGGCGGGGGCGCCAACCCGCTGTCACTGATCCTCGCCGGTGCGGCGTGCTCGGCGTTCTTCATCGCCGGGACGACAGCGGTGATCCTGCACGATCAGGCCAGCCTCAACCAGTACCGCTTCTGGAGTGCCGGCTCGCTGGTGGAACGCGACCTCGGCATCCTCGCCGGTGTCGCGCCACTGATGATCGTCGGCGTGGTGGTGGCCCTGGCATGCGGCCCGTCGCTCAACGTGCTCGCCGCAGGTCCGGAACTGGCCACCGCGCTCGGCGTCCGGGTCGGGATGATCCGCGGCGCATGCTTTCTCGCCCTGACCCTGCTGGCCGCCGCGGGCACCGCGGCAGCCGGACCGATCGCCTTCCTCGGGCTGGTGGTCCCGCATATCGTGCGGCATTTCACCGGCCCCGACCATCGCTGGCTACTCGTGGCGTGTATGCCCGCGGGCGCCGCGTTGATGCTCGTCGCCGACGTCATCGGCCGGGTGGTCATGCGTCCCGCCGAGGTCCAGGTCGGGGTGATCCTCGCGTTCATCGGCGTGCCGGTCTACATCTATCTGGTGCGTCGCCGCCGGATGGTGCAGACATGACGGCCACCCTCCCCCGCCCCGACGAACTCGTCTGGCCGGTACCGCGCATGCGTATCAAGCGTCGAGGCGTGCTGCTGACGCTGCTGCTGGCGGCGATCGTGGTCATCGCCGCCCTCGTCGAGTTGGCGTCGGGCCCCTATTTCATCCCGCTGGCCGACGTGGCGCAGGTCGTGGTCGGCGGCGGCGACCGCATCGACCGGGTGACCGTGCTCGACTGGCGCATGCCGCGGGTGCTGGTCGGCCTCGGCGTGGGTGTGGCGCTCGGTGCGGCCGGTGCGATCACCCAGTCACTGGCCCGGAATCCCTTGGCCAGCCCCGATTTGCTGGGTGTCTCGATGGGCGCCTCGGCGGCCGCCGTCACGATGCTCGTACTGCTGCCCGCGGGCCTGGTGATCGGCGGGGTCACCGTCGGAACGCTCGGGGCCGCGCTCCTCGGCGGCATCCTGGTGTCCGTCGTCATCACCGCGCTGGCCTACCGGGGCGGCCTGGAATCGATGCGGTTGGTGCTCATCGGGGTGGGGGTCAATGCCCTGGCCAGCGCCGTCATCTCGCTGATGCTGGTGCAGTCACGTCTGGCCCAGGCCGCCGACGTCGTATCGTGGCTGACCGGATCACTGGAGGCCCGTACCTGGGGACAGGTCGTCCCGCTGTGGATCACGATCGGCGTCGGGATGTCGTTGATCGCGTTGGCGGCGTTCGACTTTCGGGTCACCCATCTCGGCGACGCCGTCTCTCGTGCGCTCGGTGTGCCGGTCCGCACCACCCTGTTGTTGCTGTGGATCCCGGCCGTGGTGATGACCGCGGCGACGGTCGCCGCAGCCGGCCCCATCACCTTCGTCGCGCTGGCCGCACCGCAACTGGCCCGGCTCCTCTATCGCAGCCCCACCCCGCCGGTGATCGGCAGCGCACTGGTCGCGGCCGCGCTCGTTCTCTACGCCGATCTCCTCGCGCGTTACGCCCTGGGATCGGCTCCGGTCGGCATCGTGACCTCCGCTCTCGGTGCGCCGTTCCTGCTCGTCCTCCTCATCCGCGTGAATCGAAAGGTGACCGTATGAGTGCGCCCCCCACCGAGGCACTGGCCGCCCGCGGCATCAGCGTCGGCTACCGCGGCACGCCGGTGATCACCGACCTGGACCTGACCATCCCCCGTGGACGGCTGACCTGCATCATCGGCCCCAACGGCTGCGGCAAATCGACACTGCTCAAAGCACTTTCGAGGCTGATCCCCATCTCGTCGGGACGGGTGGAGATCAACGGGCGGGCGCTCGGCGATCTGTCCACGCGGGAACTCGCCACCGCGATGGCGGTGCTGCCGCAGAGTCCGATCGCGCCGGAGGGAATCCTGGTGGCCGACCTCGTCGCCCTCGGCCGCCATCCCCACCAGAGTTGGCTGCGCCAGTGGTCGGCGGGCGACGGCGATGTGGTGCATGCGGCTCTCGCCCAGACCGGCGTGGCCGATCTCGCCGACCGCACCGTCGATTCGCTCTCCGGCGGACAGCGGCAGCGGGTGTGGATCGCAATGGTGCTCGCGCAACAGACCGACACACTGCTCCTCGACGAGCCGACCACCTTCCTGGATCTGTCCCGCAGCCTCGAGGTCCTCGACCTCATCGACGTCCTGCACACCGAACAGCGGCGGACGGTGGTGATGGTGCTGCACGATCTGGCGCTGGCCTGCCGCTACAGCGACGAGTTGGTGGTGATGCGCGACGGCGCGGTGATCACCCAGGGCGCACCGCAGGACGTGATCACCGAAGAAATGCTGTGGGAGGTGTTCGGTCTGCGTAGCCGCGTCATGGCCGATCCGGTGTCGTCGCGGCCGCTGGTGGTGCCCGTCGGCGAGCGGTGTACCGACGTCGTGCCGGGAGGCCGCACAGAATCACGGGGCCGCGCCGTATGACGCAGCCGTCGCCGGAGCACCACGAGTCCGACGCATCCACGCTGCTGCCGATCGCGACGCCGCGTGAGGTGCTCGCCTACCTCGGCGCCGAGCTGCGTCGGCATCTGCCGCTGAGTATCGGGGTGGTGCTCACCTCGGTCATCGGAGCAGGTGCCTCGCTGGTCGCGGTGCTCGCGCTCGGCTCGATCGTCGACGCGGTCCGGGCGGGCAACGACCGCGGAATCCTCGTCGGCGTCGCGATCGCGGTGGTGATCGCCGCGGTGGTGACCGCCGTGTTCACCGCACTGTCGGAAACGTTGCTCGCCACCCTGATCGCACGCCTGCTGGCCACCATGCGCGAGCGGGTGGTGGCCGCGGTGCTGTGCCTGCCGGTCACCCGGATCGAACGGGCCGGACACGGGGATGCGCTGTCGCGGGTCGGCGCCGACATCGCGGTTCTCGTCGCGGGCTCGCGCACCGCGATCCCCGCGATCTTCAGCTCGTCGGTGCTCATCGTCGTCTCGGTGGCGGGCTTGTTCTCCCTCGACTGGCGGTTGGCGCTGGCCGGTCTGGGCGCCGCACCGGCCTATGTCGCGGCCATGCGCTGGTATCTGCCCCGGTCCTCACCGAAGTATCGCCAGCTCCGCACCGCCGAGGCCGATCACATCGACCGCCTCGTCGGAGGTATCGACGGGCTGACGACGGTCCGTGCCTACGGTCTGGAGACCGCCACCCGTGACCGGATCGACGCCTCGGCCCGCTCGGTGCGCGACATCTCCGTCTCGGTGTTCGGGGTACTCGAACGGTTCGTCTCTCGCGAGAACCGCGCCGAATTCGTCGGTCTCTCACTGATCATCGTCGTCGGATGGCTGCTGCTGCGGGCCGGTGACGTCAGTCTCGGGCAGGTGGCCGCGGCCACCCTGTTGTTCCATCGACTCTTCAATCCGATCGGCGCCATCCTGACCTTCTTCGACGAGGCTCAACGGTCGGGGGCGGCGATGACCCGGGTCGTCGGGGTGATCGACACCCTCGCTCCGGGAACCCGGCCGCATCTGCCGCCCGCCGAGCCGGGGCCGGTGGAGATCGTGGTGCGCGGGCTGCGCCACCACTATCACGCGAACGGTGCCCCGGCGGTCGACGACGTCGATCTGACGATCCCGGCCGGCACGAGTCTCGCGCTGGTCGGCGCCTCCGGTGCCGGCAAGACGACCATCGCCTCGCTGACCGCCGGGGTGCTCACCCCGATCGGCGCGCCACCGGATGCGATCCGCTACAACGATGTACCGATCTCCGGTCTCGGCGAGGACCGGATCCGCGCGTTCACGAGCGTGGCGACGCAGGAGACCCATGTATTCGCTGGCACCCTCGCCGACGATCTGCGTCTGGCCCGACCCGACGCCGACGACGAGCAGCTGTGGTCGGCGCTGGCCAAGGTGGGTGCCGATCACTGGGTCCGCGAACTCGACGAGGCCCTCGACACCCGTATCGGCTCCGGCGGCCTCACGCTCGACCCGATGCGCGCCCAGCAGATCGCGCTGGCACGGCTGTTGTTGCGCGACACCCCGGTGGTGGTTCTCGACGAGTCGACCGCAGAGGCCGGCTCTCGCGGCGCGGCGCGGCTCGAGGCCGCGGCGGCGGCCGTCACCCGCGGTCGCACCGCGTTGATCGTGGCCCACCGCCTCAGCCAGTCGGCGGCGGCCGATGCCGTCGCCGTCATCGACGGCGGCCGGGTGGTGGAGTACGGCACCCACCGAGAACTACTCGACGCCGACGGACGGTACGCCGCGCTGTGGCGCGTGTGGTCGAGCGCCACCGAGCACGACGGGACTCGAGAGGACGGCGCCCGATGAGCCGGACACCCGACCGTGCCGCGGTGGCCCTGCTGCGCGACGCCGTCCGACGCAATCGCGGCGCGGTGGCGGTGGGCTCGGTACTGCTGTGCGTGTACCAGGCCGCCGAGGCGGCGGTGCCGGTGCTCCTCGGCGTCATCATCGATCGAGCGATGACCTCGGACAGCTGGTGGGCGCCGGTGATCTCGATCGCGGCCCTCGGCGCGGTCATCACGTGCGTGTCGGTGTCGTGGCGCACCGCCTATCGCGGGCTGCAGCGGGCCAATGCCGGACACGTGCGTCACCTGCGGGCGATGTTGTCCGCCAAGGTGATCACCGCGCGCGACAACGATTCGCCATTGTCGCGAGACGAGTACGTCACGGTGATTGCCGAGGACACCGCGCAGGCCTCCGACATCATCGAGGTGATCCCGGTGACCATCTCCTCGGCGGTCGGCGTGCTGGCCGGTGCCGTGGTGCTGACGGTGATCGATCCGCTGCTGGGCAGCGTCGCCCTGGTAAGTACGGTGTTGTTGCTGGCCGCACTGAACCTGTTGTCGCGCAAGGTCACCCACCGTACCGAGGAACAGCAGGAGCTCATCGCCCGGGCGACCGGCGCGGTCGCGGATCTGTTGCGCGGACTGCGGCCGCTGAGCGGCTTCGCCGGACGCGGCCCGGCATACGACCGCTACCGCACACTGTCGGCCACCACGCGCAGCCATGCCGAACGCCTGGCCCGGATCTCCGGCGTGTACGAGGGTATCTCCGCCGGTGCCGCAGCCCTTCTCGTCGGCGTGGTCGGCACGCTGGCCGGCGTCCGCGCATTCTCCGGTGACATCTCCATCGGCGATCTGGTCGCGGTGGTCGGACTCAGCCAATTCATCGCCGAACCCCTCGGCCAGCTCAGCCGGATGCCTCGATTCGCCGCGCTGGCACGGGGTTCGGCCCGCCGGGTGGTACTGCTGGGATCCGGGCGCACCGGCGAAGGCGGTGCCCCGGTGACCACCCCGGCGCCGTCGGGCACGGTCCACCGGAGTACGCATCCCGACCTCCTCGTGCAGGTGGACACCACCGAGATCGCCGTGACCGCAGGCGCCCTGGTGGCGGTCGACTGCACCACCGACCAAGCAGCACGGGTGGCCACCGCTCTTGCCGCGGGTCCCGACGCGCCCCCCGAGGCACCGTCGATCTCGGTGCGCGGCACCGAGATCGGTGATCTCGACGCGGCCGGCCTCCGGCGGGTGGTGCTCGCCGATGCGCGGCACCCGGCGATCTTCGGCGGGCGCCTGGGCGCGGTCGTCCACCCCGACGGGACGCACTACGAGCCCGGTTCGGAGCCGGCGGACATCCTCACCGAGTTGGGTCTCGACGAGTTGGTCGACGACACCGCCGCGCTCCTCGATCATCCGGTCGCCGACCGCGGGGGCAACCTCTCCGGCGGACAACGCCAGCGGGTGGCACTGGCCCGTGCGCTGCATGCGAATCCGGACATCCTGGTGCTGGTGGACCCGACCTCCGCGGTCGACGCGGTGACCTCGGCAATCACCGCCGACACGGTCCGCCGACGCCGGCGGGGAAAGACCACTCTCGTCCTCGCCGCGAGTCCCGCGTTTCTCCGGTTGGCCGACAATGTCGTATCTTTGGAGGACAAACAAAGGCTAGGCTAACCAAATCAGAGGTGTGTGATAGTGAAGCCGATGACCACAACTCGCGACGTGGTGGGCGTGGGGTTCGGCCCGGGAAACCTCGGGCTCGCGATCGCCATGAGCGAATACGACGACGCAGACCAGAACTCTCCACCGCTCGACACGGTGTTCCTCGAACGTCGCCACACGTTCGGCTGGCACCCCGGCATGCTCCTACCCGGGACCAACATGCAGATCTCCTTCCTCAAGGACCTTGTCACCCAACGCAATCCGCGCAGCCGATTCACCTTCGTCAACTATCTGGTGGAGAAGGACAGGCTGACCGGCTTCATCAACCGGCAGACCTTCACCCCCGAACGGGTCGAATTCGCCGACTACCTGTCCTGGGTCGCCGACCACGTCGCCGCCGATGTCCGCTACGGCCGCAACGTGATCGGGGTCGAACAGGTCGATCCCCACGACGCCGACGCCCCGGCGGGAGCACGCTTTCGCGTGGTGACGACATTGGACGACGGGTCGGTCGAGACATACTTCTCGCGCACCGTCGTCGTCGCGCTCGGCCTGCGAGAACGGTTGCCGGAGTGGGCCGATCGCCCCGAGCTCACCGAGAGCGGCCGGGTCTTCCACAACCACCGCTTCCTCGATCATCTCGATGCCCTGCGGGCCGACATCGCCGGATCGGAATTCCTGGTCGTCGGCGGTGGGCAGTCGGCCGCGGAGGCCATCGACTACCTCTACACCCGGGGCGCAGGCGTCACCTCCACCTTCCACGGCTACGGCTTCGCCCCCGCCGACGACAGCCCGTTCGCCAACCAGGTGTTCGACCCCTCCGCGGTGGACGATTTCTACGCCGCATCCGAGGATGTCCGTGCCGACCTGCTCAACCGGCATCGCTACACCAATTACTCCTGTGTGGAGCCGCAATTGCTCACCACCCTGCACGATCACCACTACCGCGAGTCGGTGACCGGCCAGAGCAGACTGCACCTGCGCCGATCGACCGCGGTGACCTCGGCTTCGGTCACCGATCAGGGGCGCGTGCAGGTCGAGTTGTACGACCGTATCCATCGCACCCACGACACCGTCACCGTCGACGCCGTCGTCTGCGCCACCGGATTCACCTCACCGGGCGTCGACGGCATCAGTTCCATCGGTGACACATGCGTCGTCGGCCGCGACCATCAGGCGGTGGTCGACGGCACCCGCATCGCCGGACTGTTCGTCCAGGGGGCCTCCCAGGGCACCCACGGCCTCGGGGCCACCCTGCTCTCCAACATCGCCATCCGGGCCGGTGAACTGCGCTCGGCCATCATCTCCGAACTGGCCCAGCCGGAACCGGCCGAATCGGAGTTGGCGGCGTCGGGACGGGGCGGGCAGCATCGCTCCCACTCGGGCATGTGACTCACCCCACCACCCCGACCCGCTATCACCCCCGACATCACAGGGTCCGATTCCACAGGGTCCGATACCACTGTGTCCGTCACCACCACGGGCCGATCAGCCGGCAGCGCATGAACGTGTCACTCGCATGCCACCGGCGTCACAGAGAGGTTGACGATGAGTTCGCTCGGTTCGAATGTCCTCACCACCATCGCCCCGACAGCTCTACAGGAAATGCGCTCGCGCCTCGGTGACGTGGGAGTGGGGTCCACCGCGGCCACCATCGCACTGGCCACCGCCTGGTGGGCCGCGCGCAGCAGCGCCGTCGACGGTTCACCGGCCCCGGCCGTATCGCTGCGCGTCGTCGACGGTGGCCGCACGACCACCGAGATCAGCACGACACCACTGTTCGGATCGAGCTCCCCCGGAGAGGTCGGCCTGGTCGACGTGGCCGGCGGGCTGGATACTGTTGCTGCGCTGCGAAACCGCACGGAGAAGTCCGAGGACGCCGCCGTCATCGCCGAGGTGGGGTCGGTGCGGGTCAGCACCCGCCTCGACGGCGACGGGCTCGGCGTGAGCACCGACGCGCCGGTCTCACCCGACGACCTCACCGACCTCGTCGGCGATCTCGTCACCCACCCCGATCGTCGCCTGGACTCCGTCCGGCCCGACACCGCCGAGCAGCGTCTGCGGCGCCAGCGTCGTTGGAATGACACCGATGCCCCGCGGCGGCGACCGGATGTGGTGGAACTGATCGCCGACCACGTGCGGGCCACACCGGATGCGCTCGCCGTGATCGACGACCGGCATCGATTGTCGTATCGCGAACTATGGCTCCGCGCAGCCTCTCTGGCCGATGAACTCGAGGACCGCGGTATCGGTGACGAGGCGCTCGTCGGGATCGCGATGGATCGTGGGGCCGACATGGTGGTGGCCATCGTGGCCGCGCTGATGACCGGTGGCGCCTTCGTGCCGGTCGACCCCGAGTGGCCCGATGCCCGCCGGCGCGATGTCATCGAGCGCGCGCAGGTGCGGGTGCTCGTCACCCGCCGCGGCGCGAACTCGCCCCACGACCGCGCGAATGATCCGGCGATCATCGAATTCGACTGCGACGCAGAACTACCCGATCAGGAGGTCGATCCCGTCACGCGACCGATGCGCGGAGCCGGGCTCGCCTATGTCGTGTTCACCTCGGGATCGACCGGAAAACCCAAGGGCGCCATGATCCGGCGTGAGGCCATCGTCGAACGACTGCTCTGGCAACGCGATGAGATCCTCGGGTTCGGCCCGACCGATGCCGCATTGTTCAAGGCGCCGTTGGCTTTCGACATCTCCATCAACGAGATCCTGCTGCCGTTGATCAGCGGTGGCCGGGTGGTGGTCGCCCACGCCGGTGGTGAACGCGATCCACAGTATCTGCTCGATCTGATCGCCCGCGAGCACGTCACCTTTGCCTACCTGGTCTCGTCGATGCTCGACGTGCTGCTCGCGCTGGCCGACGGCGGGTCGCGGCTGGACTCCTTGCGGCACGTCTGGTGTGGCGGGGAACTGTTGACGCAGGCTCTGTTCCGGCGTTTCCGGGAACAACTGCAGATCCCGATGTACCACGGATACGGTCCGGCCGAGGCGACGATCGGTGTCTCCCACGTGATCTATGCCGGCGACGACGACCGCATGGGGCCGTCGATCGGGTCGGCGAACCCCAACACAGCGCTGTATGTCCTTGACGCCGAGCTGCGGCCCAGCGTGGCCGGCGAGCCCGGCGAGCTGTATGCGGCCGGGTTCCTGCTCGGCCGTGGGTATGTGGGCCAGGGCGATCTCACCGCGGCTCGCTACGTGGCCGACCCGTTCGGACGGCCGGGCGAGCGCATGTACCGCACCGGCGATCTGGCGCGGCGCCTCGACGACGGATCACTGGAATTTCTCGGCCGCGCCGACAACCAGGTCAAGGTCCGCGGGATGCGCCTCGAACTCGAGGACGTCGAGGCCGGGTTGGCCGAGCATCCCGACGTGCGGATGCCCTGTGTGACACTGCAGGACGGCCGGCTGATCGGCTACGTCGTCTGCCACCGGGGCCGCCACCCGAGCGGGGCGGACATCCGGGAATGGTCGCGGTCGGTGCTGCCCGACTACATGGTGCCCGCGACGGTGATGGTGCTCGACGCGTTCCCGATGACGGTCAACGGCAAGCTCGATCGGCGCGCACTACCCGATCCGGACTTCTCCGAAGCGCTCGGCCCGCAGCCAGATCTCGCGGTCGGCGAGCCCGGCGCGGAGGCCTCCCCGGCGCTGGCCGCGGTGACCGCGGCACTCGCCGGAGCTCTCGGTATCGACCGGATCGGTCCCGACACCGACTTC
Organism: Gordonia sp. N1V; assembly: GCF_029269935.1. NCBI lineage: Bacteria > Bacillati > Actinomycetota > Actinomycetes > Mycobacteriales > Gordoniaceae > Gordonia > Gordonia sp. N1V. The sequence goes on along the minus strand of NZ_JARJDD010000032.1, from coordinate 38,892 downwards.
TTCGACGTCGGCGGGGATTCACTGCGCGCCATCGGGGTCCTCGGCGCACTGCGCCGAGAGGGCTGGAGCGCAACGGTGTCCGATGTCTTCGACGCCCGCACACCACGTGCGCTGGCCGCGCGTGTCACCCGCGCCGGCCACCAGCCCGACCCCGACGACCGGCCGGACGGCGTCGTCGACGCGATGCCGATCATCCGGTGGGCGGGCGAGATCGCCGAGCACATCCACGGATTCGTGCAGGCCGTCGAGCTCCGCGCCCCGGACGATCTCGATCAGGCTGCCGCGCAGTCGATCCTGACCGCAACCGTCCGCGCGCACCCGGCACTCGCAGCGACCGTGGTCACCGGACCACGGCTGCACCTGCGGATACCCCGCGTTGAGGAGATCGACGTCGTACCCGTGACCGAATTGGCTTCGGGCACAGCGGACGAAAGCATCGAGCTGCTGACCGGGCAGCTCGATCCGGCGCACAGCGTGGTGCTGGCCGCCGGTCTGCGCGTGGCGGCCGACGGCACCCGCGGACTTCTCGTCGTCATCCACCACCTGGTGATCGACGGTGTGTCCTGGAACATCCTCACCGACGACCTCACACGCGCAATGGCGGCGTGGCGCGAGGGGTTACTCGACGATTCCGGTTCTCCGACAACCGATGTGGACCCTCCGGTGCAGGCCGAGGGCACCTCACTGCGGCGATGGAGCGAACTACTCATTGCGGCCGCGCCCGACATCGAGGCCGACCGCGCCTACTTCGACGACGTGCTCGCCCACCCCGACACCCCGCTGGCCGACGACCCTACGGAGCTGACCGCCCGCGTCGCAGACGAGGTGACGCGGGTGCACGAGTTCGGCGGGCCGGGGGCCGAGGCACTGCTCGGTGAGGTCGTCGCCGGATACGCCACCAGCGCCGAAGCGGTGTTGATGACGGCACTGTCGCTGACCTTGGCCCGGTTCCGATCAGAACAGCGGGGAGCGGACCACCAGGGGGCGCACGCCCACACCCACAGCGTCGTCGAACTCGAGGGCCACGGCCGCGAGACCCGGCACATCCCGACCCCGGGCGGCGGCGAGGCCGATCTGAGTCGTACCGTCGGCTGGTTCACCACGCTGTATCCGGTGCTCGTCGACCCCGGCGCCGTCGACCTCGACGACCCCGCCGAGGTGAGCCGCGCACTCAAGGCCGTCAAGGACCAGCTGTCGGCGGTGCCCCACCGCGGTATCGGTTACGGCATTACCCGTTATCTCGGCCCGGACCACGGAGACACCGACCACGCCGATGCGGTGCCGGACCGGTCGCCGCAGGTGCTGTTCAACTATCTGGGCCGGGTCGGGGCCGCCGAGGCCAAAGACTTCGCGCCGCTGGGTCCGACGGGCCAACTCGGTGAGCGTCGCGACCCGCGGCAACGCCTCCCCCGTGAACTCGAGTTCAACGCCATCACCGAACCCGGCCCCGACGGGGCCGTGCTCCGCACCACGATCTCCTGGGCTGCCGGCCGGTTCGGTGACGACCGGATCGACAGGCTTCTGGACTTGTGGGAGCGCGCCCTGCACGCGGTGGCCGGGATCGCCGCGCTGGCATCGCATTCGGCCGGTGACTTCGCCCTGACCCCGGGCGGCGAGGTGATCCTCGATCAGGACGAACTCGACGCCATCGACGGACCCGGCCTCGTCGACGTGCTGCCGCCGACCCCGCTGCAGCAGGGCATGCACTTCCACAGCATCTTCGACGGCGCACAGTCGAGTATGTATGTGGAGCAACAGATCCTGACGTTGCGCGGAACCCTCGACGTCGAGCGGCTGCAGACGGCGGCCGCGATGTTGTTGCGGCGCCACCCCACCCTGGCCGCGGCGTTCCGGACGACACGGTCGGGTCGGGTGTATCAGCTCCTCGACACCGACTGCGCCGACCGGCTCGAGTTCACCGTGCTCGACCGGACCGCCGAACAGGTGAGCATCGACGAGATCGCCCGCGCCGATCGCGACCGCGGCTTCGATCCCGAGACGGCACCCCTGATGCGCTACACGGTGATCCCCGACGGCGACGACCACGTCGTGGTGCAGACGGTGCACCACCTGATCGCAGACGGGTGGTCGGTGCCGATCGCGTTGCGCGAGTTGTTCGCCGCGTACCGGGATGCCGGCCACCGGGATACCGGCTACCTGGATACCGCCGCACGGGACCGCACCGAGGTGCCCGCACACCGCCTCGATCGCGGTTTCGCCGGTTACCTACGCTGGATTGCCGCCCGCCGCCACGACGCCGACGTGGCGCGCTGGCGCGACGAACTCGCCGGTCGGCTCCATCCGGTGGTGGTGGCGCCGGGCGCCACGGCGTCGACCACCCTGGCCGAGATGTCGCTCGACGCACCGGAACTCGCAACGCTTGCGGCGCGGACCCGTGCGGCCGGGCTGCGCCTCCCCGATGTCGTGGAGGCCGCATGGGGATTGGCGTTGCGCCGGATGACCGGTGTCGACGACGGCACCGACGTGGTGTTCGGCTCGACCGTCTCGGGCCGGGACGCCCCGGTGGACGGGATCGACGATGCCGTCGGCATGTTCATCAACACCGTGCCCGTCCGCGCGCCGGGGGCAGCGCCCACCCGGCGCGCCCGCGACCTCGTCGACGGGCTTGCCGCACACCACGATCGGGTCCGCGACTGCCTGCACATCGGCCTGATCGACATCGCCCGCACGGCCGGACGATCGGCGGGAGAACTGTTCGACACCCTCGTGGTGGTGGAGATCGGCACCGGTGGCGATCAGATCGACACCAGCGGAACGGGCCTGGAGATCGTCGACATCGTCAACGACGGCGCGCCGCACTATCCGCTCACGGTGGTGATCACCCCGGACGCCCCTGCACCGCTGCGACTGATCCACGACGAGTCGGTGATCCCCCGCGCTCGCGCCGAGCGCATCGCCGCGCACCTCGTCACCGCGACCACGATGCTGCTGACCGACTGCACCGTCGCGGAGGTGAGTTCGGCTCTCGATTCCCTCGACGATGACGACGATGCGACGCTCGCGCAGGTGTGGACCGCGGCGGTCCGTGCGCACCGCAGCCGTCCGGCGCTCGGCGACCTGCGGGCCCAGTCGGCGCAGAGCACCCGCACCTATGGCGAGATCGACTCTACTGCAACAGCACTCGCCGAGCAGATCCGTCGCACCTTACCCGCCCCGACGCCCGGTGACCCACCACCGCGCGTGGCATTGCTGATCGAGCGATCGAGCCGCTTCGCCGAGGCCGTCATCGCCGCGGTACTGGCCGGGGTCACCTATGTCCCGCTCGATCCGTACTCGCCGCAGCAGCGCCTCGACCTCATCGTCGACGACTGCCGGCCCGCCCTGATCGTCGCCTCCCCTGATCACGCCGGGCTCGCGAAGCGTCTCGCCGACGACCACATCCCGGTCCTGTGCCCCGATCCCGACGGGCGTGACACGCCCGCCGAGCCCAACGGCACACTCCCACAACCACATCGCGTCCGCCCCGACGACCCCGCGTACCTCCTCTACACCTCCGGCTCCACCGGAACCCCGAAGGGCGTCGTGGTGACCCACCGCAACGTCGTGTCGCTGCTACGAAACGCCGAGAGCCACGTGGTGACCGGACCGGACGACATCTGGTGCATCGCACACTCCTTCGCCTTCGACTTCTCGGTGTGGGAACTGTGGGCGCCGCTACGCGCCGGCGCGCTGGCCGTCGTGGTCGATCACGCGCTGACCCGCATCCCTGCCGATCTCGCCCGCGCCCTGCGCGACGCGCGGATCACCGTGCTCAATCAGACACCGACTGCCTTCGCCGCGCTCGACGCGACCGGCGTGACACTTCCGGACCTGCGGTACCTGATCTTCGGCGGCGAACGTCTCGAACCGGCGCTGACCGGCCGGTGGCTGGACCGACACCCCGGTGCGGTGGCGATCAACATGTACGGGATCACCGAAACGACGGTGCACGTCACCGCGCTGACCCTCACCGACGGGATACGCGAGGACACGGGCAGCCCCATCGGCCGTCCGCTCGACGGTCTGGTGACTCACGTGCTCGACGAGCAGCTCCGTCCGGTGGCGGTGGGCGAGACCGGCATCCTGTACGTCTCCGGACCGCAGGTGTCGGCGGGGTATCACCGGCGACCGGACCTGACCGCCACCCGATTCGTCGCAAACCCCTTCCGTACCAACCACTTGCGAGCCGGTGGCGACCGCCTGTACTGCTCCGGTGATGTGGTGCGGGTACGGCCCGACGGCGGGATGGACTACATCGGCCGGGCCGATCGGCAGGTACAGGTACGCGGCTTCCGGATCGAGACGGGCGAGGTGGAGGCCGCGTTACGCCGTTCCGGGGTCGCCACCGAGGCCGCCGTGCTGGCCGTCGACACCGCCGACGGTCCGCGCCTACGTGCGGCAATCGTCGCCGACGGCGCACCAGGCTCCGGCGAGGATCACGCGGCCCGCGCGCGGCGCGCGGCTCGGGAGTCTCTTCCGGCGCACATGGTGCCCGACGAGGTGCTCGTGGTGGATGCCCTGCCGCGCAACGTCAACGGCAAACGCGATGACGAGCGGCTGCGGGAACTACTCGTCGCGATCCCCGTCGCCGCGATCCCCGAGATGGCAGCACCGGACAGCGGAGACCCCCACGTCCCGGACACGCGGGTCACCGCCGTGGCGTCGGTGATCGCCGAAGCCCTCGACCTCGACGCGGTCGGCGGCAATGACGACTTCTTCATGCTCGGCGGCGACTCGATCGTGGCGATCCGGGTGGCCAACCGGCTCACCGCGAGCGGCGTCAAGGTGACCCCGCGCGATGTGTTCCTCGGCCGTACCCCGGCGCGGATCGCCGAACGCCTCGGTACCGATGCGGTGCCCGTCTTGAGCAGTGCGGCAGCGGATTCCGGAACCGGCGTGGCACCCGTGCCGACGCCCATCCTGCTCCGCCAGCACGAGTGGGGATTCCCCGATGACCTGGTGCAGGCACGGCTGGTCCGGACGCCGCAGGGCGTCACCGCCGATCAGATCCGCACCGCTCTCACCGCCGCCGTCGACGCACACCCGATGCTCGGCGCCGTGATCACCGGCACCGAGGCCGATGCGGCGCTGTCGATCTCGATGCCGGACTCCGGTCCGGCGACGCCGCCGGTGCGGGAGTCGGCGTCGGCCGACCCGGCCGATGCGGTGCGTGAACTGATCGACGACATCAGCATCGCCGACGGCCGACCGATCGCCGCTGCCCTCCTCGACGCCGGACAGTGCGTGGTGCTGCTGGCCCACCATGCGGTGGTCGACAGCGTGTCGTGGATGGTCATCGTCGACGACCTCGAGCAGGCCCTGCGTGGCGGGCGTCCGGCTGCGGAGCCGAGTTCGTATGCCACGTATGCGCAGCAGGTGATGCGCGCGGCCTACAGCCCCGTCATCGCATCGGATCTCGAGCATTGGCGAGACCTGCACACCACCGAGCCACTTGTCGCGGCAACGGTATTCGACGCACACCGGATCACCACCCACACCGTCGAGGTCGACGGACCGGAGGTGGCTGTCGTCATCGACGAGGCCGCGTCCGCGCTCGGTGCGGCGGTCACCGAGGTGATCGTCGCCCTCATGCTCGCGTCGGTCGCACGTCTGCTCGGCACCGAACCCACCCTGCTCGTCGACATCGAAGGGCACGGTCGCCCCGATCCGGGTGAGCCGGTGCGCGGCGGCGACGTGGCGCTGGACTGCGGTCGCACCGTCGGATGGTTCACCCAGATCGCACCGGTGCGGGTGACGGCCCGTACCGACGCCGCGGTGACCTCCCGCGAACTGGCCGCGGCTCTCGCCGATCAGCCGGACCCACTGGGCTACATGGCCTTACGCCACATCCACGCGCGGACGTCCCGACTGCTCGCCGAGGGCGGAGCACAGATCCTGGTGAATTATCTGGGTCGCGGCGAGAGCCGTGAGATGTTGCCCACCCCACCACCGTCCGCCCCGCCGCGCACCCCGTACGCCGTCGAGGCCGACGTCTGGGTCAGTGGGTCATCACCGCGCCTGGTGGTGCAATTCGCCGTGGCCGAGTCGATCTCGGACATCGTCGGCCAGGAGATCACCGCCGAAGCGATCACCGACGCGGTGCGGAGCAGCGTCGGCGCGCTGGCCGCCGAGATCGACCGGACGGCCGATCGTGGCCCGGTGCCGGTGCCGCCGACGGTGTTGCAGCGGGGCCTGCTGTTCCAGTCGCAGGTCGCGCCGTCGGGGTCCTATCACGCGCAGACCGCGTTGACCTTCGACCGGGAGATCGATCCGGATCAGCTCGCCGAGGCCTTCGCCGACGCCGTCGTCGTGCACCCGGCGATGGGCGCGCGATTCGATCTGAGTGCGGCATCACCCACCCAGTACCTGCCCGGGCGTGACGAGCGCGTGCTGTTGCCGGTCGAGGTCGTCCACATCGACAGCACCTCGTCCGACGAGCATGCCCTGCGGGAACGTGATCGCGCACAGGCGATTCCGCTCGACCGCTCGCCCGCCGCCCGTGCAACCATCGTCCGGCGCGCCGGTCACGGTGACACGGTGTTGTTCACCTATCACCTCGCACTGCTCGACGGGTGGTCGAGGGCGCGTTTCCTCACCGAGTTCCTCGACCGGTTGCGTGATCGCGAACAGTCCGCGGTGCGTACCCCGCGGCCGGCACGGCCCGGCTTCGCCGAGGTGGCCACACTGCTCGACGCCCGAGATGACCGGCAGGACATCGCATTCTGGCGTTCGGCTCTCGGCGGAATGGCCGCGCCGACACTGGTGGGCCGGACCGCGGAGGTCGGCGCACCGGCCCCGGTAGCGGCCGAGGTGTTGCCGCGCAAGATCATCCGCTTCCTCGACGCCACCGAGACCGCCGATCTCCTCGCGGCGGGTCGCGCGCACGGGGTGACGTTGACGGCGTTGGCCACCGTCGCCATGGCGTTGACCCTGCACCGAGCGACCGGTGAGTCCGACGTGATGTTCGGGCTGTCGGTGTCGGGGCGCGACCTGCTGGAGGTGCCCGGCATCGACGAGGTCGTGGGCGTACTCCTCAACACCGTGCCGGTCCGTGTCCAGGTCGACGCGTGGCGTCCGATCCGGGAGATGTTGCGCCGCATCTCCGACGATCGTGCCGCGGCGATGCCGCATGACGGGGCCGATCTCGGTGAGATCCATCGAGAGCTGGGGGTCACCGCCCTCTTCGATTCGCTGGTGGTGATCCAGAACTTCCTCGACCCGGAGGCGGCCCGCGAGACCCGGGACCGGCACGGGATTCTCACCGAGGAGGCCGAGGACTCCACCCACTTCGCGCTGACGTGGGTGTTCACCCCCGGCGACGAGATGACGCTGAAGGTCGAATATCGCGCCGAGCTGGTCGACGAGACCACGGCGACGCGGCTGGCCGACCACGCCATGACCGTGCTGCGGGCACTCTCGCGCACCGCGCAGGCGCCGGATACTCCGTTGGCCGCCCTGCCGGTGGCATCCGATCCTGCTGTGTCAGGCCCGAATCCGGCTGCGGTGGCGGCCGCGAACGAGCCGTGGTCGTCGACCGTGATGGACGAGTTCGCCGGGGCCGTGCGCCGCGAACCGGAGTCGGTGGCACTGGTGTGCGGCGCGGTGCGGTGGAGCCTTGGGGAGCTTGCCGATCGGGTCATGCGGCTGGCCGGCCGGCTCGCGGAGGCGTCGGTCGCGCCCGGCTCGACCGTCGCGATCGCCGTTCCCCGCTCCGCCGAGGTGGTCGTCGCCATCCTCGGGGTGCTGTGGTCCGGCGCGCGATACACGCCACTGGACCTCGAGCACCCCGACGACCGGCTGCGCGCGATCTGCGACGACTGCGCTCCCGATGTGGTCCTGGTCTCCGACGAATCGAGCCATCGCATGTCGGCGGTGGTTCCCGCCGACCGGCTGATGCCGGTCACCGACGATCCCGCGGCCCCGGCACTGGCCGTCTCGCGCGCCCATCCCGAAGGCGACGCGTACGTGATCTACACCTCCGGGAGTACCGGCACCCCGAAGGGCGTCGTCATCGGACATGCAGGCCTGGCCAACATGCTGGCCAATCACCGGCGGCGGATCTTTGCCCCGGCGGTGCAGTCGGCGGGCCGGAGATTCCGCGTGGCCCATGCCATCTCGTTCGCCTTCGACATGTCGTGGGAGGAGCTCCTGTGGCTCGCGGAGGGTCACGAGGTGCACATCTGCGACGAGGAACTGCGCCGCGACGCCACCGGGCTCGTCGCCTACGTCGCCGAGCACCGGATCGACGTCCTCAACGTCACGCCCGGACAGGCCGATCAACTCGTGGCCGAGGGACTTCTCGCGGCGCAGGCACACATTCCGCCGCTCATCCTGCTCGGCGGTGAGGCGGTGTCGACCACCCTGTGGGCGCGGCTGCGAGCCACCGCGGGTACCCGCGGCTACAACCTGTACGGGCCCACCGAATACACGATCAACACCCTTGGCGTGGGTACCGACGAGTCGGCCACGCCGTCCATCGGACGGCCGGTGGACAACACCGAGGTGATGATCCTCGACAAGTGGCTGCGTCCGGTGCCCGACGGGGTGGCCGGCGAGTTGTATGTCACCGGTGTGGGATTGGCTCGCGGCTACCTCCATCTCGCGGCCCGGACCGCCGCGACGATGGTGGCGTGCCCGGCCGGCGCCGCGGGTGAGCGCATGTATCGGACCGGAGACCTGGTGCGGCGTAACAGCGACGGCCTGATCGACTATCTCGGTCGCACCGACGACCAGGTGAAGATCCGCGGCCATCGGGTCGATCCCGCCGAGGTGTCGGCGGTGGTGCTCGAGCGGTTCGCCGACCATGTCCGCGATGCGGTGACCATCGCCCGTGACGGGGTGTTGTGCTGTCATCTGGTGGCCGACACCGACGATCCGGCTCACCTGACGACCCTGGTGCGCGACGGCTTGCGTGACGCGCTGCCCGACTACCTGGTGCCCACCCGATTCTCGGTGCAGGAACGGATTCCGTTGACACTCAACGGCAAGATCGACCATGCCAAGCTCGGCGCGGGAGACCTCGTCGAGTCCGGCGGCCGCCCGCTGGCCGGGCCGCAGGAGGAACTCGTCGCCGACCTGATGGCCGAAGCCCTCGACTGCGACGATGTCGACTCCGATGTCGACTTCTTCGCGGTCGGCGGGCATTCGATGTCGGCGGTTCGTCTGGCCGCGCTGCTGCGGGGCGAGTTCGGGCGGCCGGTCTCGGTGCGGGAGGTCTACGAGCTTCGGACCGTCTCGGCGATGGCCGCCGAATTCGGTTGATACACAACGATTGAGGCTAGGTGGTCACAGCAGGGTCAGTGCCGTGTGCTGAGCTCGTCGCAGAGGTCACGGACCAGCGCGAGCCGCCACACGGCATGATCGTGGCCGCCGTCGATGACGCGCATGGTCGCCCGGGCACCGCGGTCGGTGAGTGCGGTGCGCACCGCATCGACGTGCCGGTGCATGGCGGGCTCGCCACTGCCGACGGTGAACCGGAACGAGAGGGCCGGCGACGAGAGGTCGAGCGTGTCACCGCCGAGTTCCTCCAGGACCGCACCACCGTCGGGCCCGTCGAGCGGCCCGCCCATCGCCGGCGCCGGCCACCAGAACGAGGGTGACTGTGCGACAACGGCATCGATACCACGTACCGCCGAGCCCGCGCCCGCGGCAACAACCGCGGCACGCACCGCGGCCACCCCGCCGAGGCTCTGCGCGGCCAGGACGGTGTACCCGCGATGCAACCCGCGCCCGAGGAGATCGGCGTCCACGGCGGCCAGCACCGACGTGGCCACCGCGGATGCCATTGCAGCCGAGGTCAGTTCGTCCTCCCGCGCCGACCGGTCAAGGGGTGCGGGCAGGTAGGCCAATGCCACCGAGTCGAGCACCGACACCCACTCGGCCGATCCGGCGGCCGCGGCAGCGAGCGCGGACGACAGCGGATACAGGTGCAGCCAGTCATCCCCGTCGAGCAGCAGCACCACCGGGACGATGCCGTCGGCGGCGGCCCGACGCGGAGCGCTCAGGTGCATCGTCGCGCGACGGCCGAGGACACCACGATCGAGTCGAATGCGCTGCGGGCGAGATCTTTCCGCGGCCTCCTCGACCCAATCGGCCGAGTCCGGTCGCCACAGGTCCAACCCGTCGAGCCCCGACCGCGGCGCGTGCGGATGGGTGAGCAGCGACACCAGCCCACCCGGGCTGTCGGCGTTGAACGGATCGGCGCCGGGTGCATCGTCACCGGGTGCGATGCGATAACTGGTTGCCGGAAAGGCCATCTCGACGCGGGCGACGCCGGGTGAGGCAGGCAGCGGCAGCGGTGCGTCGCCCACCAGTGCCGCGAGGTCGTCGGCCGCGATCGGCACGAACCCGACCGGCGGACCGCCGTCCTCGCGGACGACGGTGGCGCCACGCGCGTCGAGGTCGGTGATCAGCAAGGCCTCGGCGCTGCCGTCGGGCAGGACGCGATACCGCGGCCAGCACGGCGATCTGCGCTCGTCCACGAGATCGAAGACAACGTCGGCGTGCGGTGCGAGCAGGTCAGCAGAAATGGGCATTTCGGCACTTTCGGTCGAATTGACTCATAAGCTAAGGCTCCACTAACCTACCTGGGTGCGCGTAGTGACCTTCGGTTATCAGACCTGGGGGCACCGGACCCTCACCGCGGCCCTGAAATCGGGGCACGACGTCGTCCTGGCCGTCACCCATCCCACCAGCTCCCACCCCTACGAGCAGATGTTCAGCGACTCCGTCGAGGATCTCGCGCAGGCCCATGGGGTTCCGGTCCACGTCGCGCAGCGAGCCGACGACGCCCTGATCGACGCGGTGCACCGAGCCAAGCCCGACGTGATCCTGGCCAACAACTGGCGGACCTGGTTGCCCAAGAGCGTCTTCGATCTACCCACCCACGGCACCCTCAACGTCCACGACTCCCTGCTGCCCGAGTACGCGGGATTCTCGCCGGTCCTCTGGGCCCTGCTCAATCGGGAGAGCCGCGTCGGGGTGACTGTCCACCGCATGGACGAGACACTCGACGGCGGCCCGATCGTGGCGCAGCAGTCGATCCCGGTGGGACCGACGGCCACCACCACCGAACTCGTGGCGGCCACCACCGAGTTGATCGAACCCCTGGTGCTCTCGACGCTGTCGGCCCTCGCCGACGGCACCCTCACCGATCACCACCAGGACCCGGCTCGCGCCACCTATTTCCACAAGCGCTCCGACCGCGAGTCCCGGATCGACTTCACCGCGAGCGCCGCCGACATCGAGCTGTTGGTGCGCGCCCAGTCCGACCCGTACCCGAACGCGCACTTCCGATTCCGCGGTGAGCGGCTGCGGGTGATACGCGCGCATGTGTCGCGGGGCCGCTTCGGCGGCACCCCCGGACGCGTCACCGTCGAGTGTGAAGGCGGCATCGCGGTGGTGTGCGGCTCCGACGCCCCCAATCGGCCAGCCCCGGCGATCGTCCTCGATCGTCTGCGGCTCGACGACGGCCGGGAGGTACCGGCCACCGAGTACTTCGGCACGCGTGCCGGTTATGTGGACGAAATCTGATCGGCTTCGCCGAGAGAACACAGGAGATATGGTGACGTTCAACAAGATACGTGGTGGCGCTGTCCTGATGGCGCTCGTCGCCCTGGTGGCGGCGCTCCTCACGGCCTGCGGCTCGGATTCCGACGACTCGTCGTCGAGCGCGGCGCCGGCGGCCGAGCAGGGTGCACTGCCGGCGACCATCACCCACAAGTTCGGTTCCACCGAGGTCACCGCGGTACCCAAACGCGTGGTGTCGCTGGGCTACACCGACCAGGATGCGTTGCTGGCGCTCGGCGTGGTGCCGGTGACGGTGCGCAACTGGGACGGCATGACCACCACCAAGGGCGCGGCGGTCGGCGCGTGGGCCACCGATCTACTCAAGGGCCAGAAGCCGGAGATCTACAACGCCGAGGAGATCGATCCGGAAGCCATCGCCGCGATGAAACCGGATCTGATCGTCGCCGTCTACTCCGGTATCGACAAGGACACCTATGACGCGTTGTCCAAGATCGCCCCGGTGATCGCCCAGAAGGCCGACTACGCCGACTACGAGCAGCCGTGGGACGTGACCACCGAGGAGATCGGTGCGGCTGTCGGACAACCCAAGAAGGCCGCCGAACTCGTCGCAGGCGTGAAGAAGAAGATCACCGATCTCGGGGCCGCCCACCCGAACTGGAAGGGCAAGACCGTCAGCGTCGCCACCTACGACGGCAGCGCACTGTCGGCGTTCTCCGCGGCCGATCCCCGGACGCAGTTCTTCACCGCTCTCGGCTTCGCCCCGAACATGCAGGTCGATCAGGCCGCCGGCGACAAGTTCTACGCGACGCTGTCGCTGGAGGAAGCCCGCAAGCTCGACACCGACGTGATCGTGTGGGATCAGCTGTCCTACGCACCCAAGGGCAAGCAGACGATCCTGGACCAGAGCGCGCTGGCGAACCTGCCCGCGGTCAAGGACAACCACAGCGTCTACCTCGAGGGCGAACTCGAGAAGGCGTTCGGTTGGCAGACCGTGCTCAGCCTCGGCTACGTCGTCGACAACATCGGGACGCCGCTGGCGCAGGCCGCCGGCTAGCGCTCACGGCCTCCCCTCGACGAGGGCCCGTACCGTCACCTCTCCCCGAGGTCTCGGTACGGGCCCTTCTCGTACTCCGGACCAGTCGTTCTGCCTCGGTTCTGGACATCAAGTTCACTTGAAGTTCTAACCTGGCTGCCATGAGCATGGAATCGGTCGCGTGGGACGTCATGTACAAATCGATGACCTCCCCCGACGGCACGCCCCGCAGCCCCGATCGGCGCGGCACACTGCGCCGGATCGGCGGCTTCGCCCGCCCGCATGCCCGCCGGATCGTCGCCTTCCTGGTGTTGTCGATCTTCACCGCCGTGCTGACGGTGGTGACACCACTGCTGGCCGGGCACGTGGTCAACCTGATCACCGCACAGGATTCCGGCGCCGCCGCGGCCATCGCGGGCTTCGCCGGCCTGATCGCCGTGATCGCGGTGGCCGAGGCGGCCGCGTCGGTGGTGACGCGGTGGCTCTCGGCCAACATCGGCGAGGGTCTGATCCTGGATCTGCGGCGCGCGGTCTTCGACCACGTCCAGCGCATGCCCGTCGCGTTCTTCACCCGTACCCGCACCGGCGCCCTGGTGAGCAGGCTCAACAACGACGTCATCGGCGCCCAACGCGCGTTCAGTGACACGCTCTCGGGGGTGGTGTCGAATCTGGTGACGCTGGTGCTGACGCTCGGCGTGATGATCGCGATCAGTTGGCAGATCACGGTGCTGGCGTTGATCCTGTTGCCGGTCTTCGTCATTCCGGCCCGCCGCCTCGGCAAGCGGATGGCGGCGTTGTCGCGCGAGGCCGCCGAACACAACGCCCGGATGTCGACCCAGATGACCGAACGGTTCTCCGCTCCGGGAGCGACGCTGGTCAAACTGTTCGGACGCCCGGAGCAGGAGTCGGCGGAGTTCGCCGACCGCGCGGATCGTGTGCGCGACATCGGGGTTCGGCGTGCGATGCTGCAGACCGTGTTCATGACGGCGCTGACCTTGGTCTCCGCACTGGCACTGGCGTTGGTCTACGGGCTCGGGGGCTGGCTGGCCGTGCACCAGCACCTGTCGGCCGGGGCCGTCGTCTCCCTGGCCCTGCTGCTCACCCGCATGTACGCGCCGCTGACCGCGCTGGCCAACGCCCGCGTCGAGATCATGAGTGCGCTGGTCAGTTTCGAGCGGGTCTTCGAGGTGCTCGACCTGCGACCACTGATCGTCGACAAGCCCGACGCCGTCGACGTCCCCCGCTCCGACGCCGGGGTGTCGGTGCGCTTCCGTGACGTGTCGTTCGCCTACCCGTCGGCCGACAAGGTGTCGCTGGCCTCCCTGGAAGAGGTTGCGCAACTGGATAATCGGGGCGGCCAGACGGTGCTGCACCACATCGACCTCGACGTCCCCGCAGGCGGCATGCTCGCCCTCGTCGGCAGCTCCGGCGCGGGCAAGTCGACCATCGCATCGCTGGCCACCCGCCTCTACGACGTCGATGACGGTGGTATCGAGCTCAACGGCGTGGATCTGCGTGACCTGACCGCCACCACCGTGCATCGCACCGTCGGATTGGTCACCCAGGACGGTCACCTGTTCCACGACACCGTTCGCGCCAATCTGGTTCTGGCACAGCCGGACGCATCCGACGACGAGATCTGGGAGGCACTGCGCCGGGCGCGTCTCGACGAATTGATCGCGTCGCTGCCCGAGGGACTCGACACCGTCGTCGGCGAACGCGGCTACCGGCTCTCCGGCGGTGAGCGGCAGCGGTTGACGATCGCGCGGCTGCTCCTGGCGAAACCGTCGGTGGTGATTCTCGACGAGGCCACCGCGCATCTGGATTCGACGTCGGAGGCCGCGGTCTCCGAAGCCCTCGGCGAGGCCCTGGCCGGACGCACCTCCATCGTCATCGCGCATCGCCTCTCGACGATCCGCGCCGCCGATCAGATCGCCGTCATCGAGGACGGCCGGATCGTCGAACGCGGTGACCACCCCACGCTTCTCGCACGAGGCGGTCGGTACGCACAGCTCTATCGCACCCAGTTCGCGGCCGACGACGACGAGGCGTGCTGCGCGGCCGGGGCGTAGGGCGTTTGGCGGTTCCGCGGGTTCAGCTCTCGGGTGCGCGGCCGGTGGTGCGCCGCGCGATCAGTGTCGGCGGTAGGACGAGCCTGCGCGACGACCTCATGCGCGAGGCGGTCGGCGTCCTGTGGCACAGCGACTCCCCGGCCGGTGTGAACCGGGGCCAGCACATCGTCGGCGGGCGGTCGGCCTGACGGCGCCGACGCACGACGATCGCTGAGCGAGCGCGCCACATACGAATACAGATTCCACATGAGCGGACCCTCGACCCCCAAAATCAGGGTTTTTCGGCCAACTTGGTGGAATCTGTATTCGTATGGCACGGTCGCGGCGATCCCGCGGGAGGGGTCAGTCGTCCTCGTCGTCCGCGGGCTGTGCGGGCGGGGTGAGCCGAGCCTTGCGGTAGGTCATCACGAGCATCGCGATGTTCACCACGATCAGGACGATGCCGAGGGTGACCCACAGCCACCGGCCGTCGCGCCACCAGATGTAAGTGAGGAAGCCGACGCAGACCATCACGATGATCGCCCCGATGGTCACCATGCCCCGCGAAAAGGTCTGCGCGGCGCTCTGGAACTGGTGATCGGTCATGGTGACGCCGACCCTCCTGGTCTGTGGCTCGGGAAGTACTCAGTGGCTCGAGAAAAATTCAGTGCCCGATGACGATCGTCAACGCGATCGCCACCGCAATCACCACTATGGCAGCGACCACCACCAGCAGATGCGAGGACCCCGGCATCGGGCCACCCTCACGCAGTGCACGATCGGTCCGGCGCCACCGCCAACCGCCCATGACGGCGATCGCACACCCGAGCGCCACCATCACCAGGCCGAGGGTCGTCTCCAGTGTGCGATCGGTGATGTCGGGAGCCACGTAGACGATCGCGACACCACCGGCCAGGAATCCCAGCGACGTCCGAACCCACGCGAGCAGCGTGCGTTCAGCCGCCAGCGTGAACCGCGCATCCGGCGCGCCGGCTACCCTCCCGGGCTGGTCCCGCCCGTCATCCGGCCCACTTGTTCTCTCGGTCGTCAGCGCTCTTCGCCTCTCGGATCGCGCGGCCGGCGAACTCGGCCGACACCTCGATGGCCTCCAGTGTCTCCCGATGGTGCGAACCGAAGACCGGGAACGCGTGAATCTGCCACGAATAGCTGTGCGCCTCCGCCCGGACCCCGGCCTCGTCGAGGTTCTCGACGAGGTCGATGACATCGGGTTCGAGCAGTTCGTTCTCCGCGGTGATCATGATGGTCGGGGGAAAGTCCTCCAGCTCGAGGTCGGCGATGCGGCGCACCCCGGTGAAGGCGACCGGGCCGCGCAAGAAGTGCGGCGCGAGCTTGACCAGCTGGGACAACGGGATGTAGGCATCGGAACTGCTGCTGCGGTCGGGATTGTCGGCCAGGTCGAGATCCAACAGCGGTGAGAACCCGATGAGCGCTGCCGGTGTCGGGAGTCCTTGTGCGGCAGCCCCTTCGACGACCTTGGCGGCCAGGAATCCACCCGCCGAATCGCCGGCGACGACGACGCGTCGGTATCCGCGTTCGGTCAGCAACTCCCGGTAGGCCGACATCGCGTCGCTGACCGAGGTACCGACCCCGGCCGCGGGCAGCTGCCGGTAGACGAGGGAGAACACCGGCACCTCGCAGGCGCGCGAGAGTCGCGCCGCAATCGACCGGTGCGTCCCCACCCCGCCGACGACGAAGGCGCCGCCGTGCAGATAGAGGATCGCGGTGTCGGAGTCCCGGCGTGAGGGGCCGGTGGGCAGGATCACCTCGGCCGGTCGGTCACCGAGGCGAATCTGCTCCCGGACGACGTTGTGCGGTTTGGGCCCGACGGCGAACATGCGGTCGATGAGGAAGAGTCCGGCCATACCCTCCCGGTTGAGCGGCCACAGCGACAGCAACGGTTTCAGGAACAGTCGGCTACCCACCCAGATCGGATACGAGAGCGCGCTGGCCTTGCGGTGTTGGACGATCGGCATACCGAATACCTCCTGTGCCGGCATACCTCCTGTGCCGGCGTCGGGCGGGTCCGATGGGGCATGACCGGTGTGGACGGGTCAGCTCCAACCTCTGGTGTAAGCGAACCTACACCGAGATCAGAGTTCATTCCGGTTGTTCGGCAGCCTTTGCGTGCAGGGTCACCGCGGGCGGGATAACGGAGACGATCGACACCTTCCGTTCACCCGTGTCCGGCGCAACTCGTCGACCAGTCGCGATATTCTTCTCGTTCCATGTCTAGGCAACGGTGGTGAGTGTGGAGATCCCAGCACAGTATTTGCTGTCGTCGCAGGCCAGCGACCCGCGAACACTCTGTGACATCCTCGACGAGACCGCCGCCCGATACCCCGACGCGCCCGCGATCGACGACGGTGAGCGGGTGTACAGCTACGCGCAACTGCGCGCGGTGATCCGCCGCGGCGCCGACCGTCTCGCGGCGGCCGGGGTGCGGCGCGGCGGGCGTGTCGGTATCCGGATGCCGTCGGGGTCGCGGGACCTCTACACCGCGATCCTGTCGGCGATCTACGCCGGTGCGGCGTATGTGCCCGTCGATGCCGACGACCCCGACGAGCGCGCCGAACTCGTCTTCGGCGAGGCCGGGATCGACGTGCTGATCGACGCCGACGGCGTGCACCCGACGTCGACTCCCGAGGAGTCCAACGCCACGCCCGGTGATGCGGGCGCCTGCCGTCCCACCACCGCCGACGACGCGTGGATCATCTTCACCTCCGGATCGACCGGGACCCCGAAAGGTGTTGCGGTGACCCATCGCAACGCCGCGGCCTTCGTCGACGCCGAAGCGCGGCTGTTCCTCACCGACGAGCCGATCGGCCCGGGCGACCGGGTGCTGGCCGGATTGTCGGTGGCCTTCGACGCCTCGTGCGAGGAGATGTGGCTGGCCTGGCGCAACGGTGCGTGCTTGGTACCGGCACCGCGGTCACTCGTCCGCAGCGGAATGGACCTGGGCCCGTGGCTGGTGGCGCGCGACATCACCGTGGTGTCCACCGTTCCGACACTGGCGTCGCTGTGGCCGCCGGAGGCTCTCGAGGCGGTGCGTCTGCTGATCTTCGGCGGGGAGGCGTGTCCACCGGAACTCGGTGAGCGGCTTGCTGTTCCGGGCCGCGAGGTGTGGAACACCTACGGGCCCACCGAGGCGACGGTGGTGGCCTGTGCGGCACCGTTGGGTGGAGAGGGTCCGGTGCGGATCGGATTGCCGCTTCCCGGTTGGGATCTCGCGGTGGTTGATGCCGAAGGACGGCCGGTCGCCGAGGGCGAGATCGGCGAACTCATCATCGGCGGTGTCGGACTGGCCCATTACCTGGACCCGGCCAAGGACGCCGAGAAGTATGCGCCGATGCCCACTCTCGGCTGGGAGCGCGCCTACCGCAGCGGCGATCTCGTACGGCTCGACGCGCAGGGACTGGTCTTCCAGGGGCGCGCCGACGATCAGGTGAAGGTCGGCGGTCGGCGCATCGAGCTCGGCGAGATCGACAATGCGCTGCAACACCTCCCGGGGGTGAGCGGTGCAGCAGCGGCGGTACGCCGATCGGCGGCCGGCAACGCACTGCTCGTCGGCTACCTGGTCTCCACCGACCCCGACTTCGACGTCTCGGCAGCGCACGCCCTGCTCTCCGAGCGACTGCCGGCGCCGATGGTGCCGCGACTGGCACTCGTCGACGAACTGCCCACCCGAACCTCCGGCAAGGTCGACCGCAACGCGCTGCCCTGGCCGCTGCCCGGGGCGGGCACCGACGACGACGATGACGCCGACGACTTCACCGCCACCGAACAATGGCTCGCCGACCGCTGGACCGACGTCCTCGGCGCTCGCATCGCCAGCGTCAACGCCGACTTCTTCACCGAGGGCGGCGGCTCGCTGTCTGCGGCGCAGCTGGTGACCGCGCTGCGGGAGCGGTACCCGCAGGTCACCGTCGCCGACCTCTATGATCACCCGCGGTTGGGGTCGCTGGCACGGATGCTCGACGCGATCGCGCCGGCCACGGTCGTCGTCGAACGCGAGGTCACCCCGACACCGCGTCGTACCGGTATCGCCCAGATCCTGCTGTCGGTGCCCCTGACCACGCTGACCGGTCTGCAGTGGGCGACGTGGCTGGGCGTGACCAACAACGTCGCGGGAGCCGCGGCCCGCGCACTCGATGTCTCCGTGCCGTGGCTGGTCGAGGTGAACTGGTGGGTGGTGATCGTGGCCTTCGCTATCTTCATCACCCCGCCGGGCCGGATGCTGATCGCCGCGGCCGGAGCGCGGGCACTGCTGGCCGGTGTCACCCCCGGCGACTACCCGCGTGGCGGATCGGTACACGTCCGGCTGTGGGTGGCCGAGCGACTGTTGGAAGCCGCGGGCGCGGCGAACATGTCCGGTGCGCCGTGGATGATCTACCTGGCCCGTGCGCTGGGCTCGAGCATCGGCCGCGGCGTCGACCTGCACACCATCCCACCGGTGACCGGCATGCTCACCGTCGGCGAGGGCGCGTCGATCGAACCCGAGGTCGACCTGTCGGGATGGTGGATCGATGGCGACGTCGTGCGCATCGGTGAGATCGTCATCAAGCGCGGCGCCGCGATCGGCGCCCGCTCGACGCTGGCTCCGGGCGCGGTGATCGGCCGCGACGCCGAGATCGGACCGGGCTCGGCGGTGTTCGGCCGGGTGAAGAAGGGCCAGCACTGGGCCGGATCGCCCGCGGTCAAGGTGGGCAAGGCCGGCCATCCGTGGCCCGCACATCGCCCGCCCCGCCGATCGGGCTGGGTCCCGGTGTACGGGGTGTCGTCGCTGCTGCTGGCCTCGATCCCGCTGATCTCGCTGGGCGCGGGGCTCGTGGTGATCGGCACCTGGGCGCTGCACGCCGACCGGCTGCGTGACGTCGCCCTCCGCGCGTTGATCCTGACCCCGGCCGCCACACTGGTGAGCCTGGGCGTGTTCGCCGTGATCACCGCCGTGCTCGTGCGGCTGCTCGCGCTGGGGATGACCAAGGGCTATCACCCGGTGCGGTCGCGGGTCGGCTGGCAGGTGTGGATGACCGAGCGGCTGCTCGATTCGGCACGGACGTACCTGTTCCCGCTGTACGCGAGCCTGTTGACGCCGTGGTGGTTCCGCATCCTGGGCGTCAAGGTCGGCAAGGGTACCGAGATCTCGACGGCGCTGGTGTTGCCGAAGTTCACCACCATCGACAACGGTTCCTTCCTCGCCGACGACACCATGGTCGCCTCCTATGAACTCGGTGGCGGCTGGCTGCACATCGACGACGCGAAGATCGGCAAACGCTCCTTCCTGGGCAATTCCGGGATGGCCGGGCCGGGTCGCAAGGTGCCCAAGAACGGCCTGGTCGCCGTGCTGTCGGCGGCGCCCGATCGGGCGAAGTCCGGGTCGAGTTGGCTGGGTAGTCCGCCGGTTCGGTTGCGCCGCACCGCCGCCCGCACCGATACCTCACGCACCTTCGATCCGCCGATGCGTCTGAAGGTCGCCCGGTCGGTCATCGAGACCCTGCGTCTGATTCCGGTGATGGTGTCGTTCGTGCTCGGGCTGTTCATGCTGATCGGTCTGCAGTACATCGCCTTTCACGCGAACTACGTAATCGCCGGGTTGGTGAGCGGACTGATCCTGCTCGTCGCGGGCGCGGCGGCCTGCTGTATCGCCGCAGCCGCCAAGTGGCTCGTCGTCGGACGCATCGTGGTCTCCGAGCATCCGCTGTGGAGTTCGTTCGTGTGGCGCAACGAGCTCTCGGATGCGTTCGTCGAAACCGTTGCCGCACCGTGGTTCGCCAACGCCGCCACGGGAACGCCGATCCTGAACCTGTGGTTGCGGATGCTCGGCGCCACCATCGGTCGTGGGGTGTGGTGCGAGACCTACTGGCTTCCCGAGGCCGACCTGGTGACGTTGGGTGACGGCGCGACCGTCGAGCGCGGCTGCGTGGTGCAGACCCACCTGTTCCACGACCGGGTGATGGCCATCGACCGGGTGGTCCTGGAGCCGGGTGCGACGATGGGCCCGCACTGTGTCGCGCTGCCCGCCTCGGGGATCGGGACGTCGGCGACGGTGGGCCCGGCGTCGCTGGTGATGCGTGGTGACGTGGTGCCTGCACACACCCGGTGGCAGGGCAATCCGATCGCACCCTGGTTCGGCTGACGCGAAGGGCCGCAACCGGAATCCGATTGCGGCCCTTCTTTTGGGTTGTTCGCGCGCGACGCGCTCAGAGGGTGTCGGGGCCGCTCTCGATCTTCTTGGGCAGCGTGCACAGCGTGACGATGCTGATGACGACGAGCATGACGCCGCCGACGAAGACGACCACGGTGACTGCGTACTGACCGAGGACGATCATCACGATGCCGGCGATCACCGAGATCACGCCGGAGAGGATCAGGAACCAGGTCGGGGAGTGCTGGGAACCGGACACCGCACTGAACAGGTCGTGCACGCCCTGGAAGATCCAGCCGATGCCGATGAACAATGCGAGCAACCACACCGCGTCACCCGGGCTGAACAGGGCGATGATGCCGACGAGCAGGGTCAGCACACCGACGACGCCGAGCAGCGCCCGTAACCCGGTGGAGAGAAATGTCGCGGCAAATGCCTGGTAGAGCCGGAAGATTCCGGCGATGATCAGCGAGATGCCGAACAGCACGGCGAGCACGAGAGTGGTCGCGCGGGGCCAGAAGACGGCGACGAGGCCGAGCACGATCCCGACGATGGACGTCACGATCAATGCCGTGCGGACCGCGCCGATGATCTCGTTCGGGAATTGTCTGGTGTTCACACCGAATGTCATTTCCGAAGATTATCCCGAATTCGGTGTGAGGGATGAGAGGTCGGCGCAGGTTGGGCCGAAGGACTCTCGGCGGTATCGCCCGATCGACCCGCGCATCACCCGCAGGGGGTGAACCGGTAGACAAGATGACGTGAGCGATATCGCCTTCTTCCGGCCCGACACCGACGGGCGGGTGTTGCCGCTCGCCTACGCCCGCAGCCTGTGGGCGCCGGGCACCCTCAACGGACCCGCGGTCTGCGCGCTGGCCGCGCATGCAGCCGAGCAGCGGATCGCCGAGCCGGGTTTCCGGGCGGCACGTTTCACCATCGACCTGTTCAGGGCGGCGCGGGAGATACCGACCAGCACCCGAGCCCGTGTGCTGCGATCGGGTGGGCGGATTCGGGTCGCCGAGGTCGACGTCGTGCAGTTCCCCGACGACAGCGCGGCAGAGGCTGAGGTGATCGTGGCGCGGGCGACCGCGGTGTTCCTGCGCGAGTCGCAGAATCCGCCGGGGCAGCGGTGGCAAAGTGATGCCGGGGCCCGCACCTTCTCGCCGCCGACGACCGCGGTCGACGACTGGGCACCCCGCTTCGCCTCCGACGCCGCTGGTGTCGGGGAATGGGACTCGAACATGGGCAACCACCAGAACGGGCTGCGCAAACGGGTGTGGACACGGGCCGCACCGGCGGTCGTCGGGGCGGAACTGACACCGTTCGTGCGTGCCGCGATCAGTGCCGAATCGACCAGCCTGATCTGCAATTGGGGAACCACGGGGATCGGTTTCATCAATTGCGATCTGACCGTGGCCCTGTCGCGGTTGCCGCGTGGTGATCGCATCGGCGTCGAAGCCGACTCGCACACCGAGCACGACGGGATCTCGGCGTCGACGGCCGGGCTGTACGACGTCGACGGGATGTGGGGCGTCGGAATGGTGACGGCGGTGAACAACGCCGCGGCCGAAATCGACTTCACCAGCGTTGATGTGCGCGGGCGCTATCGCGAAGCGTGAGACCTCGAGTTGACATCAGGTCCGCATTGCGCGGCTGACGACGCGCATGAGTCGCCGACGCACTGCGCCGGCAAGTCCGATGTCGAGGTCGGAAGGTGCTTGGTCGCTCGGGCCGAATCTGGGGAACAAGGTGGCCGCGGTGGACCAGTCGATCGCCGCGCGATCAGCATCGGTCAGCTCTCGATAGTCCTCGAGCGCAGTGGCGAAGTATGTGGCGGCGGCCACCGGTGCGAACGGCCAGTCTGACCCGAAGGTGATGTGGCCTGGCGCTGCGAACGCCAACAGGGTCGGGAGCGCGGCCGGGCTGGCGGTCAGGGCGGTGTCGAAGTAGAAGGTGCGGAACTCGTCGAGTGAGTCGGTGATACCGCGGCCGGTGTCGCCCAGGATCGCGATCGCCATCCGGTGCGAGGCGTAGGGGACGAATCCGCCGCCGTGACTGAGTAGAAATCGGATACGCGGATACTTCCGTCGAATCCCGTTCCTCACCAAGAGATATGCCGCCCGACTGGTGTCGAGGAGGAAGTCGGTGGCGAACGGTGGGAGGTCCGAAACCGCCGGTCCAGGCAGGTCGGCGGGATGGATGAAGACGACTGCTTCTCGTGCATCGAGCACCTCCCATAGCTCGTCCAGGCCTGGTTCTCCGAGGTAGTTTCCCTGTGCATTGGCGAGCAGTGTCACGCCGTCGGCGCCGAGTTCGTCGAGTGCGCGGGCCGCTTCGCGCGCCGACGGGCCCGCATGGGGGGTGGGCACTGTGGCGAGAAACCCGAGGCGGTCAGGATGTTGGCGTGCGAGGTCGGCATTGTGATCGTTGAGCTGCGCTGCCAGCTGTGACGCCTGGTCGGGATCGTCCAAGAAAGTGGTCCCCGGGGTGGACACCGAGAGCACCGCAGCGTTGACAGACAGTGCCGCCATGGTGGAAAAGGTGCTGTCGAGGTTCCAGTCGGGAAGAGTCCGACCGCCGGCCGCATCTATCCCTTTGGCGCGCAGGGCGTTGCGGTAGAAGTCGGGCACCACGTGATGGTGGGTATCAATGCGGGGCATGGTGGATCCTGTTCTGCGGGTTTCGGTGACGAATCTCAGTTGTCGGCGATCCCGGCGCCTGCGAGCGCCGGGACGATGTCCTCATCGGTACGCAAAGACAGTGCCCCACGACGGAACTGGTTGAGTTTGTCGATGATCGTCTGACCCACGGGGGTGTGGCCCCAGATACTGATTCCCTGATGAGTGGATGGTTCCCAGGTCTTCTCGTCCACTGTGATGGGGTTCCACCCCACTTCCCATTCGAAACCCGACGGGGTGAGCGCATAGAACGACAACTCTTTGTCGTTGGTGTGCTGCCCGACCGAGAGTGACATGCCGAATCCGAGTTGCTTGACCCGCTGATAAGCCTCGGTCATGTCGTCGAGGGTGGCGACCTCGATGTTGAGATGCTGCACTCGCGTGCGAATCGGATTGATCGGCAATGCCCGTACATTCGCGATCGCAATCGAATGATGTCGTTCGTTGACGCGCAGAAACCGGATCTTGAGTTTCGCTCCACTGATCGTCTCGTCGATGTAGTCGGTGAGCCGCGCGTCGAAGACCGTGTTGTAGTAGCCGCGCATCTGCTGCGGCTTGGTTGAGGTGATCGCGACATGGCCCATACCCGAAGTCCCCGTGACGAATCCACCGGAGTTGGTCATGAACAGAGGTTCGTCGGTGACGCGTGCGCGGGTGAAGATCTCCTGGGCCAGCCGGTTGGGACCGGGGAACCGGGTCAGCCGTTGCACTCCGCGGATCGCTGCGTCGTGCTCGGAGCCGTCAATGCTCGGAACCCCGCGGCCGGTCACCCGGGAGAGGATCGTGTCGAAAGATTCGTGGTCGTCGAGTTCCCAGCCGAGGGCAACAACATCTTCGGCGGGCCCACGAACGATGATGAATCGGGCTTGGTGGTCGTCGAGGCGGAATCGGATGACGTCGGGCGAGACCTCGTCGAGGTGCATGCCGATGGCATCTTTGCCGAAACGGCGCCAGTCGGCGAATCGTTGGCTTTCGATGACGATGTAGCCGAGGTGGACGTTGCCGAACACCGAGGGCGCCGCGACGGTCGACGCCGCGGTGGGTGCGCTCATGGAAACTCCTTATGCGTAGGTGCCGTCGAGGAAGTCGGCGACGACGCGGTTGAACAGGTCGGCGCGTTCCCATTGGACCCAATGGCCGGTACGCGCCGGCATGATCAGATCGGCGTAGGGGAGGCGATCGACGAGCATCTGCGCACCGGCGGGCTTGTTGACCTTGTCGTTCTGTCCCCAGAGCACGAGTGTGCGGGTCTGCAGTTGGGCTAATCGCGGGTCGCGGGTGAAGTCCATGCGCCACAACGTCTTCAGTGCTCCGACTCCCGATGGTCGTCGCAGCGGGGGGTTGGCGATGGCGTCGGGGTCGATCGATGACTGGTAGCGCTCGTCGATTGCTGCGGCGGGTACCGATTCGGCGTCGTACACCAGGTATGTACGGATGAATTCTTCGAGTTTGTCGCGACTGGGGCCTGCACCGGTGTAGTAGCCGAGGAGGCTGTTGAGCCCTTTGGTAGGAGCTCCACGGGTCGTACCGATGCCGCCTGGTCCCATCAGCACGAGCCGGTCGACCCGGTGCGGGGTGTCCAGGGCCAGCCGCAACGCGCACGCGCCGCCGTAGGAGTTGCCGACCAGATGGGCCTTGTCCAAGCCGAGGTGGTCGAGCAGCGCGCGGATCGCGTCGGCCAGCGCCCCGAACGGATCGTCCTGCGAGAGGTTCTTGCTGCTTCGGCCGTAGCCGGGCATGTCGGGAACGATGACCCGGAATCGTTGTGCCAGTGCGTCGATGTTGCGCACGTAGTTCGACAGCCCGGAGGCGCCCGGTCCGCCGCCGTGCAGCAGGATCACCGGTTCACCCGAACCGATGTCGGTGTAGAAGATCTCGGTGTCACCGTTGACGGTCACGGTGTGCGAGGTGTGCTCGGAGGCGATCATGCTGTGTTCCTTCATCGCGTCGGGACCGGTGCTGCGCGCAGGCCGGTGGGTGGTAGGGGCAGTGAGCTGTCGACATCGGCTGCGGCATAGATGAATCCGTCTGGACGCACGGCCACTGCGGCGGCGGACAGTTGAGTCAGCCACGCAGCGAGGGTGCCGTCGGAGTCGATGATGGTCCCCGCCCTCGGTAGCGCTCCGGCCGGGAGCACCTGCAGGGTCGACACATCGCACGCCTGCCACGCCGAGTGCTGACGAGCGTCGAGGCTCAGGACATGCCAGCGGCCGGCGAGCACGTTGTCGAGGGGCGTGCGGATTCCCTTCTCGTCGAGCACCCACGGTTGCGGGAGTTGCCACCCGCGGGCCGGATGCGAGGTCGGCGACAGGAAGCCGTTGTCATAGTGCGCCTTGGGAATCCACTTGGTGTTGACCATCCAGCGCGGGAACGAGGGAACTTTTGACAGAGCGCGGAGAGCATGATTGCGTATCGCCGCAAGTAGTGGACGGCGTTCGGTGATGATCTTCCCGGCGAACACTGCGTGCGCGGTGGTCTCGCGGAGATGCGGTTCACGCTCGGTCTGATAGGTGTCGAGCACTGTCTCAGGCAGGCTGTCGTCGAGGACCGCGGCGAGTTTCCAGCATAGATTCGCCACGTCACGCACACCCGAGGCCATACCTTGACCGATCCACGGCGGCATCGCATGGGCGGCGTCGCCGGCGAGAAACACTCGGCCGACGCGCCACCGGTCGGCAACCCGGACGTGGTGGCTGTAGACGACCGCACGCAATATTTCCACGTGATCGGGAGTGATGCCCTGATTGCGCAGAATCTCCCAGATCGCTTGGTGAGAGACCAGGTGATTCTCGTCCTCGCCGTCACGAACCGGAAATTCCCATCTGTGATGCCCCAGCGGGGTTGGGCAGTCCACGGTGGGTCGTTGCGGGTCGCAGTGAAACCGCAACCGCGAACTACCCTCCCACTCCTTGCGGACCTCGGTGTCGATCACCACCCACCGCTCGGTGAAGGTGCGGCCCTGATAGCCGATGCCCAGTTGTCCGCGCGTCGCCGACGATCCGCCGTCGGCGGCGATCACATAGGACGCACGTAGCCTGACGAAGCTGTCCTCGGACAGATCGGCGGCGAGTATCTCGGTGTCGTCCGGCCCGCTGACGACTTTCAGACATTCGTGTCGGGTCAATACGACGACGTTGGGAAAGCGTTCCACTCCGGAGCGCAGCGTCGTGTCGACGGCGGGCTGGTAGATGAACTGCTGAGGCGGGTGCCCCGCTCCCCGCGACGTCGGCTGCACCTCGATGAACGGCCGTCCGTCGGAGTCGACGAAAGCGACCGGCCCCCCGGGCAGCATGTCGTCCTGCAAACGGTTGGATAGACCGACCTGTTGCCAGATCCGCAGCACCTCTTCGTCGGTGGAAATGGCGCGCGCCCGGCCGTAGATGTCCGGATCACGCTCGAGCACAACCACATTCAGGCCTTGTTTGCCGAGTAGGTTCGCAGCGGTCGCCCCTGTCGGGCCGTAACCGATGATCGCGACGTCATAGTGCGGAATGTCGGGCACGGATATCTCCTCGAACCTGGCCGCGCTGCACGAAAGCGCCGCACACTTATCTGTAACGATCACTACGGTAAGCCCTTGACCACCGCCCGTCAAGGGCTTACCGTAGTGACTACTACAGAGACTGTCCGGTATCGGAAGGGAGCGAGTCAATGGCCGCAGCACCTCGGCGGGTACGAGCCAACGGCGAGGCATCGAAGACAAAGATCCTTGACGCCGCAACAGAAATCGCGAGTGAACGCGGATACGAGGGCACCAGTATCGGACTGGTGAGCAAACGATGCGGGCTGCCGGCGAGCTCGATCTATTGGCACTTCGCCGACAAGGACGATCTCATCGCCGCCGTCATCGAGCGCAGCTTCGGACGCTGGCTGGCGGCGTGGACCGTACCCGCAGAAGGCGATGCCCAGCAACGTGTCGCGGACATGGCCCTGCAGGTCGCCAAGGCCCTGCTCGATTCTCCGGACTTCCTCCGGCTCGGTCTGATGCTGGCTCTCGAGCGGCGACCGGTGGAACCACGGGCTCGCGAGATGTTCCTGCAGGTGCGTCGCGAGGCGCACGAGACGATTCGTCGGGCGACCGCGGATCTGGCGCCCGGCCTCGACGAGGCCTCACTCGACCAGCTGGCCACCTACTCGATGGCCGGAGCCGATGGACTATTCATCGCCAAAGAGATCGGCGGGGATGCTGTTGACCTGCTCGCGCTGTTCGAGCTACACGCGCACGCCGTCATCACCGCTGCCGTGCACCTGGTCGAACAGAGCGAAAAGGAGGATCAGCGATGACCCTGACCACCGATCAAGTTGGGCACTGGGCCGACCGTCTTCACCAAGCGCTGTCGACGAGTACTCCGATCGAGCCGCCGACAGAGTCCGTACCCGATCTCGATGTGGCCACCGCATACGCGATTCAGCAGTACAACCTCACTCGTCAACTCGACAGTGGCGCTTCGCTTGTCGGGCGCAAGATAGGCCTCACCTCCGCGCCGATGCAACAGCTTCTCGGTGTCGATTCGCCTGACTTCGGCTTCATTCTGGACAGCATGGTCACCCCCGACGGCGGCACCATTTCCTCGGCCGCCCTGTGCGCACCAAGGGTGGAACCGGAGATCGCCTTCCGTCTCCATCGCCCCCTTCGCGGGCCCGGCGTCACCGTCGCTGATGTCATCGAGGCCACCGATGCCGTCGCCGCCGCCTTGGAGATCGTCGACAGCCGTGTCTCCGATTGGCGAATCACATTGCCCGACACCGTTGCCGACAATGCCAGTTCCGGTGCCGTGGCCCTCGGCCCGTGGGTTCCCATCGGCCAGGCACCTGATCTCGACGAGGTCGCGGCATCCCTGATGATCAATGGCGACATCGTCGACAGCGGTATCGCGACCGCGGTACTCGGGCATCCGGCCGAGGCCGTTGCGTGGTTGGCCAACGCGCTGGCGGACTACGACACCGGTATCGACGCCGGCCAGTTCGTGATGTCCGGCTCGATCACGTCCGCGGTGTTCGTCCATACCGGTGACACCGCAGCAGCGGACCTGACCGGATTGGGCCGAGTCGCGGTCACCTTCGTCTGAAACACGCAGCTCATCTCAACTCGAGACGCGACAACGCTGTCTGCGCAACACCCATAGCCCGCCCACACCCGAAAGCAGCGCCATGAGCAGTACATCCCGATACCCCGTCGCCATCATCGGCTCGGGCAACATCGGCACCGACCTGATGATCAAGATCATCCGCGACGACGGCCCACTCGCAGTCGCCGCGATGGTCGGTATCGACCCGACCTCCGACGGCCTGGCCCGTGCCCGACGATTCGGAGTGACCACCACCGCCGATGGGGTCGATGGGCTCCTCGCACTCCCCGAATTCGACGACATCGAGCTGATTTTCGACGCCACCTCGGCCGGCGCCCACCGCGCGAACTGGGGCTCGCTGGAGTCGACCGGGAAACGAATGCTCGACCTGACACCCGCCTCGATCGGTCCGTTCTGCGTACCGGTGGTCAACCTCGATGAGCACCTCGACGCCCCCAACCTCAACATGGTGACGTGCGGCGGTCAGGCCACCGTCCCGATCGTCGCTGCCGTCAGTCAGATCGCGCCGGTGTCCTACGCCGAGATCATCTCCTCGATCTCCTCGAAGTCCGCAGGCCCCGGCACCCGCGCGAACATCGACGAGTTCACCGAAACCACTACCACCGCTCTGCAAGAGGTAGGCGGCGCCACACGTGGCAAAGCGGTGATGATCCTCAACCCCGCAGACCCCCCGATCCTGATGCGCAACACCGTGTATTGCCTCGTCGACGGGGACGTCGACCACGCCGCCATCGAGGAGTCGATCATCGAGATGGTCGGGCGCGTCACCGAATACGTGCCGGGCTATCGCCTCAAACAGCGCGTGCAGTTCGAGACTTTTAGCGCCGAGAAGCCGCTGCACATCCCCGAAACAGGAAAGTTCACCGGTACCCGCGTGACGACGATGCTCGAGGTCACCGGCGCCGCTCACTATCTCCCGGCCTATGCGGGCAACCTCGACATCATGACCTCGGCGGCAAAAGCCACCGCAGAACGCATTGCCGCCCATTTCACCCACCCGGCAGGAGTCACCCCGTGACCGCCATCTACATCAGTGATGTCACTCTTCGCGACGGAATGCACGCCATCCGCCACCAATACACCACCGAACACGCGGTCACCATCGCCGCCGTCCTCGACGCCGCCGGCGTCGACTCGATCGAGGTTGCCCACGGCGACGGACTCGCCGGGTCCAGTTGCATCTACGGTTTCGGCGCACACACCGACCTCGAATGGATCGAGGCTGTCGCCGGGGCCGTCGAACGGGCCACCGTCGCCACGCTCCTGTTGCCCGGAATCGGTACCGTGCACCACCTCAAGGACGCATACCGCGCAGGCGCGCGCACCGTACGCGTTGCCACTCACTGCACCGACGCCGACATCTCGGCCCAGCACATCGCTGCCGCCCGCGAACTGGGCATGGACACCGTCGGCTTCCTCATGATGAGCCACATGGCCCGCCCCCAGGAACTGGCCGAACAAGCCAAACTGATGGAGTCCTACGGCGCCACATGCGTCTACGTCGTCGACTCAGGCGGTGCGATGACCATGCACGACATCGCCGAACGCTGCGATGCGCTGCGCGGAGTCCTGCACTCCGACACCGAGATCGGCATCCACGCCCATCACAATCTCTCCCTCGGCGTCGCCAACTCGATCGTCGCCGTCGAACACGGAGCCAACCGCGTCGACGCCTCCCTGGCCGGGATGGGCGCCGGCGCCGGCAACGCTCCCCTCGAGGTCTTCATCGCCGCGGCCACCCGTATGGGATGGGACACCGGGTGCGACCTCGACGCGCTCGAAGACGCCGCCGACGACATCGTCCGCCCGCTACAGGACCGTCCCGTCCGAGTCGACCGCGAAACCCTCACCCTCGGCTATGCCGGGGTCTACTCCAGCTTCCTGCGGCACGCCGAGATCGTGGCCGAGCGCTACGGCCTCGACGCCCGCAGCCTGCTCGTCGAAGCCGGGCGGCGCGGGATGGTCGGCGGTCAAGAAGACATGCTCGTCGACATCGCACTGGACCTGCGCTCCGACACCGTCGGAGCGCACGGTGGCTGAGGCCGACGACGCCGGCAGTCCGCTCATCAGCCGACGGGCGCAACGCGGCGTTCTCTTCGCCATGTGCCTGGCTTTGATCCTGGTGGTGGCGTCGGTATCCGCGCTGAACCTCGCACTCCCTGACCTCGCCGTGGACCTCGGCGCCGACAACACGGCACTGACCTGGATCGCCGACGGTTACACCGTCGCGCTCGCGGCTCTCGTCCTACCGCTGGGAGCCATCGGAGATCGCTACGGGCGCAAGAAGATCCTGATCGTCGGCACAATGGTTTTCGGTGTGGGGTCACTGGCTGCATCCTTCGCGGACACCACTTCGGCTCTCATCGGCTGGCGCGTGGTGATGGGCATCGGAGCGGCGATGATCATGCCCGGCACCCTGTCGACAATCACCGCCACGTTCCCGCCCGAACAGCGCAACAGAGGCGTCGCCATCTGGTCCGGATTCGCCGCCGCCGGCGCAATCATCGGCATGCTCGCCGCCGGCTCGCTACTCGAGCGCTGGGGATGGCAATCGATTTTCATCACCAGCGCCGCAGTCGCCGCGGTGGCCGCAGTAGCCGCCGCATTGCTGTCCCCCGAGACACGCGATGAGGCGCGCCATCGTTTCGATGTTGTTGGTGCCGTGGCGACCTCCGTCGCGGTCGGCACCCTGGTGTTCGCGATCATCGAGGGCAACGACCAGGGCTGGACCACGGTCCCGGTCCTGTTGGCCGCAGCCGTGTGCATCGCCGGCTTCACCGTCTACGCAATTCAAGGACTGCGGACACAGCACCCCTTGCTCGACCCACACCTGTTCGGGCTGCCCGGGTTTCGAGCCGGCGCGGTCGTTGTCCTCACCCAGTTCATGGCGATCTTCGGGTTCTTCTTCGTCGGCCTGCAATACCTGCAACTGATCCTCGACTACAGTCCGCTGACCGCGGCGGTAGCACTGATCCCCGTCGCCGCCGTCGTCCTACCCACCGCAGCCCTCACACCGCGCCTCGTGTCGGTGATTGGTCTCAAGCTCGTGATGGTCATCGGCCTGCTGCTCATTGCCGGCGGACTCGTCGTGGTCTCCCGACTCACCCCCGACTCCGGCTACCCGCCATTTCTGCTCGGTCTCATCGTCGCGGGCCTCGGCATCGGACTGGCCAGCTCCACCGGCACCAGCGCCATCGTCGGATCGCTGTCCCAGAACAAGCAGGGCGTCGCCTCCGCCATGAACGACACCACCCGCGAAGTCGGGTCGGCCATCGGTATCGCCGTGATGGGCTCGGTGTTCTCCAGTCAATACTGCGAACACCTCCCCGACCTGTCGCGTCTACCCGAACCGGCGGCAACGGCCGTCCGTGACTCGGCAGCCGCCGGTCTGGCGACCGCCGAGCGACTCGGCGGCGCCGTGGGCGCACATCTCGAAAGCGGTGTGCGAGAAGCGCTCATCGACGGCATGTCAGCGTCGATGCTCTCCGTCGCCGGGGTATTGCTCGTCGCCGCGGCCGGTTGCGCACTCAAAGCACCGCGTCGGCAACCCGAACCGGCGTCTGCCGACCATGAGCCGACCAACAGCACCACCAACTCCGTCGCCCGAGAGGAATCTCCGAAACAATGACCCCCACTGCGCATTCACGATCCGACCACGGCGCACCGACCGGCTACGGGCGGTCGGCGGGAGTGAGCCGCCGAGCGATGCTCATCGGTGCCGGCGCCGTAGCAGCCGGAGCCACGGTTGCCACGGCCGGCGGCGGTGACGCCGGAGCATCACCGGCTCCCACAGGTCGCTACCGAATCGACATGCACGCACATTTCTTACCGCCGGAGTATCGGGCCGCGCTACTGGAACACGGACACTTCACCATCGGCGGGTATCCCACCCCGCAGTGGTCACCGGAATCAGCGATCGACTTCATGGACCGTTGGGGCATCCAGGCTCAAGCCCTCTCGGTGTCGGATCCGGGTGTGTCCTTCCTGCGCGGAAAGGACTCCCGCGACCTCGCACGGTACTGCAACACATACGCCGCCGGCCTGTTCCACACTCACCGAAGCCGGTTCGGCGCATTCGCCGTGCTGCCCATGCCCGATGTCGCCGCGTCCATCGCCGAACTCGAATATGCCCTCGACACATTACATCTCGACGGCGTCCTACTGCTCAGCGCCTACGACGGCGTCTACCTGGGCGATCCCCGCTTCGAGCCGCTGATGGCCGCACTCAACGCCCGTAGAACATTTGTCTTCGTCCACCCCGCAGCCATACCCGACAATGCCAAACCGGCGCTGCCACTGCCGGACTTCCTCGAAGAGTTCACCTTCGACACCACACGAGCGGCCACGCTGATGCTCGCCGGCGGCACTCTTCGCCGCTATCCCGGTATCCGATTCCAGCTCGCGCACGCCGGCGGCACCCTACCGTTCTTGTCGTGGCGGATCGGGGTACTCGCCGAAACACCCATCGGTAACCATTGGCCCGCCGGAGCGCCACGCCCGTCGGCGCTCGACGTGCAGCAACTGATCCAAACGTTCTACTTCGACACCGCACTGAGCGCTTCGGAAGCCGCCATGAGATCGGTGCTCGCCGTCGCACCACGTTCACATATTGTGTTCGGCTCCGACTGGCCGTTCAGCCAGGCTGTCTTCCTGGAAGGCGGAGGCGACCCCGCACCCGGGCTCAGTACGGTGTTCAGCACAAGCCAGCGCTACGAGATCGAACGGGCCAATCCGCTGAGCCAACTACCACGCCTTCGATCGGCAGTCGGTTGACCTATCGATATCGACGTGACATCCCCTGCGGCGCTGAACAACTCATACACCGATGAGTGGACGCATCCATTGGGCCGTGCGGCACTGGAACTGCCCGTTCATCACCGAATTCGGTTAGCAGACAGCAGAGCATGAGCGACTGTTCGCAAGACGACGCCCGGGAGTGACGCGATACGCGCGTGATCTCTCCGCCTTTGCTAGGGTCCACCGCATGACCTGGCTCCGTCTGCGCCCAAGATCGGTTCCCCTGGGCCCGAGAACAGCGGTGGCCGCCGCGGTCACGACGATCGGCCTGATGGTGGCGGGCGTGGGCGGCGGACCGGCCGGCGCCACGACATATGCCGCAGGCATGGCCGGCACCGTCGCCCGGCTCACCGGACCCGGCGCCATCAACGACACCCTCGGGCGCTACGACATCCTCGGCACCGACCTCGGCGTCATGTGGGACAACGGTCGTGGCGAGATCCTGACCGCCTTCGGCGATACCCAGTCCTTCGACGGGCGGTCCCTGCTCTACGGGTCGTTGTTCCACTGGCGCTCGAATGTGTTGTTGCGCAGCACCGATCACAACCTGGCCGACGGCATGACCTTCACCGGCCACACCGGACCACCCGGGTATGCCAGCCGATTGCTCAAACCCGACCTCCGCAAGGAGATCACCCTGATCCCGACCGCCGGTGTGGCCGTGGGCAAGACGCAATACCTGAACTTCATGTCGGTCAAACACTGGGTGGCCAACAGTCATTGGGTCACCAATTTCTCCGGCCTCGCCCGCTCCGACGACAACGGACGCACCTGGCGGCGCGTGGGACCGCAACGCCCCAACTCGGGCGGTAACGTCAAGTTCCAGATGGCCGCCTACCTCAAGGTCGGCGACACCGTGTATCAGTACGGAACACCCGACAGCCGTTGGGGCGCAGTCTATCTGGCGCGT
Organism: Gordonia sp. N1V; assembly: GCF_029269935.1. Lineage (NCBI taxonomy): Bacteria > Bacillati > Actinomycetota > Actinomycetes > Mycobacteriales > Gordoniaceae > Gordonia > Gordonia sp. N1V. The sequence goes on along the minus strand of NZ_JARJDD010000032.1, from coordinate 4,641 downwards.
GTCCCGGCGTCGCAGATGGAGAACATCAACGCCTACGAGTACTTCTCGAACGGCCGGTGGGTGCCACGCGTCCCGGGAGCAGCGACACCGATCATGCCACCCAAGAACGGGGAGATGTCGGTGGCGTGGGATTCGTATCTGGGCAAATACATCTCGCTGGTGCAGACCGAGCCGGGCGTCAAGCTGCGGACCGCGGATCGGCCCGAGGGACCGTGGTCGGCCGGCGAACTCGTCGTCTCCCGCGACGACCCGTACTCGGGTTACGCACCGTTCATCCATCCATGGTCGACGTCGGGCCCGACGCTGTATTTCACCTACTCCGTGTCGTTCGGCTATCAGGTCTACCTGATGCGGCTGCCGCTGCGGCGCGGCTGATGGCGCAGGTGAAATACAGCGTCGAGGTGGGCCTACCGTCCCAGCATGACGTTCATCTGATCGATCTCGGCCTGCTGGGTGTTCTTGATCTGCGTTGCCAGCGACCGTGATTCAGGGTCGATCCCGCCGGCGAGTTCCGCATCGGCCATCGTGATCGCCCCTTGGTGATGGGCGATCATGCCCTGCAACCACAGCGTGTCGAATTGCGCGCCACGGGCGTTCTCGAGCGACGTCATCTGCGCGTCGGACATCATCCCGCCCATGTCGCCGCTCATCGAGTGGCCGCCATGGTCGCCGCCGTCGTCGACCGCGACGCCCCACGACTTCAGCCGTGCGGTCATCTGATCGATCTCGGGCTGCTGGGCATTCCTGATCTGCGTTGCCAGCGCGCGCAATTGGGCATTGTCGGTACGGCTGGGCACCAGGTCGGCCATCTCGACCGCCTGCTCGTGGTGCGGGATCATCATCTGGTTGAACATGACATCGGCCTGGTTGTGCGCCGCGTTATGGGGCGACGAGGTTGCCGTCGTGCCGTGTCCCGAGTGCCCGGTGGGCGACGAGGACTCCGACGACGAACAGCCCGCCACGATCAACGCGGCCGCGGCGAGTGCTGTTGCCGCCGAAGCGGCCCTGCGGATGGTGCGAAGAGACATCTGAAAGCTCCTGTGTGATGGTCGATATGGCTGTGATGGTGGTCTGGGACCGGTCCATCAGCAGCGGATCACCGACAGGCTCAGATGCGTGGGCTGCGCCCAGGGTGGTGGTCGCCCGAGGTGTCCGAGGAGTGCGGGCGCGATGCCCATGAGGGCGGGTAGCGCCGCGAAGCCCCAGACGAGCATCAGCAGGATGACCGGCGGCAGTGGCGCGTCGTCGGCGCGCACGAAGACGCAGTGGTGGCCCAGGACGCAGTCACCGGCGTCGCTCATGTGGGAGACTTCCGGGTCCGCGGCATTGGTCATCGTTGCGATGCTGTGGTGTTCGGTGCTGTGGTGTTCAGTGCTCTGGTGAGGTGCAGCGTGCGCTTCACGCGGGGCGCCGGCGACGAGAGAGTGCATGAGCAGCACCGCGATTGCGAGCAGCCCGACCAAGCACACACGAAGCCACCACTGCCGGTGACCGATTCGTGGGGCGCGCATCGCGACCAGCCTAACCGGCGGGCCCACCTCAGCCGACGGGCGACGCCTCGGCGTCTGCCTGCGCCTTGCGTCTGTTGCGTGGCGCAATGAGCTTGCGGTCGACGAGCCGGTAGACGGCGACGACGAAGGCCGCCAACGCCCAGCCGAGCAAGATGTCGAACACGTAATGCTCGGCGGTGTAGACAAGGGTGAACGCCATGGCAAAGGCGTACCCCAGGAACAATGTTCGGCCGAGCGCTTTGACGCGCGGCCACATGAACAGGGCGAGCAGCATCGTCAGCGCGGCGTGCAGCGAGGGGATGGCGGCGACCAGGTTGGACTTGCCCTGACCGATCTCGATGAGGTTGGACGCGACGTGGATGTTGAGGAATTCCCATCCGCGGGCCGAGATCCGTTCGACGTACGGTGCCGCACCGGCATGACTCGGGTCGAAGGGACCGAGTATCCCGCCGGGCTGGGTGGCCTGCGGGGTGGTCATGCAGATCGCCTCGCGCGGTCCGTCGGCGACCTCCGCGGAGGTGCACCGGGCGGCTGCCCAGGGTGGTGCCGCGGGCACGAACGTGTATCCGATGAGCCCGAGGAAGGTGGTGGCGATGAAGCATGCGGCGAACCGTCGCCACGTCGCCCGGTTGCGCAGCCACAGGATGGCCGCGAGCGCGTACGGGACGACGAAGTACGACATGTAGACGACGCTGGTGATGACCTCCCACCACGGCGCCGACGGCGACTTCAGGTGCGCCTGCAGCCACACCGTCGGGACCACCCCGAAGATGGCCTTGTCGACGTCGGGGGCGAGATGCCAGGCCACCGGGACCTGGATGAACTCGGCGACGTTGCGGGTCCAGTCGTAGAGCAACAGGATCAGCGCGAACGGCGCCCAGTCGATGATGACGGTGATGACGCGGCGCCGGCCGATACTGGCCGCGATCAGCCCGAGGCACAGCAGGATGATCAGGCGGGTGCGGTCGAAGGCGAGCCCGTGCTCGACGATCTCCCACACCATGAACAGCGCCCACGCGACGATCGCGACCCGGCGGACCATGGTGAGGTCGCGACGCTTCTCGGGTTCGGCCTCCATCTCGGCGGCCGCGGCGATGTCGGCGAGGATCGGTTCGAGGTCCGGCGGGTTGTCGTCGCCGAATGCGGCGTCGGTGTCGGTCTCCTCTACGCCGGTGCCCGCGCCGTTCTGATCCACGGCGGATTCGCGTACGACCTGCTCAGGAGCCTGCCGTCGGCGGTGATCGTCCGGCGAGGGCACGTCGATTGCCTCGTCAACACTCACGCGAAACCGCCTCTTCATCACCGCACTACCGACACGTAACCCAGAGTCAGCCTAATGAACATTCCTGAAAGTGGCCGGTCGCCTCGCCCCTTCGCACGTCAGGAGTGTCGAAGATGCCGACGGCCCGACGCCGATGGGCGACGCGACATAGACTCCGAGTGGGACACATCACACGCTCAGGCAGTTATGAGCCACGTGCCCGATCGGCGAGGCCGGCATCCGGTCAGGAGGTTGTAGATGCCCAACAGGTTCCTGCGCTACGGCGATCAGCGCTACATCATCACCAAGGAGGCCGAAGCGCGGCTCGACCGCGCCCTGGAGTCCGTGTACTCGCACGGCGGCGGCCATCAGTGGTTGAACCTGTACCCCGACACCGAGGCGCCGTGCCGACTGTTGATCGCGTCCGGTGTGCCGATCACCGTCGAGACCGAGCCCAACGACTGATCTGCACCGTTCGGCGAGTGCGGGCTGCGGGGTTCGGTCTCGCGTGCGCGCCCTAAGCTGGCACCATGCGCATCGGAGCTCACTTGCGGGAGGATGACGACCCGCTGACCACCGCGACGGACCTCGGCGTCGACGTCTTCCAGATGTTCGTCACCGACCCTCAGAAGTGGAAGAAGCCGGTCCCCCGCCCGGACGCGCAGGCTTTCCGCGACTCCCCGATCGACGTCGTCGTCCACTCGAGTTACCAGATCAATGTGGCCAGCCTGAACAACCGGCTCCGCATGCCCTCCCGCAAGGCCGTCGAGGAGCAGGCTGCCGCTGCTGCCGACCTCGGCGCGTTCGGTCTCGTCGTCCACGGCGGCCACCTGCGCGACGGGGAGGATTCAGCGGAAGGGTTTGCCAACTGGCGCAAGCTGTTCGACCGTCAGGTCGACAAGGGCGGCTTCGGGGTCCCGATTCTCATCGAGAACACCGCAGGCGGCGACCATGCGATGGCCCGAACCCTCGAGGCCATTGATCGACTCTGGGAGGCGGTCGGCGATTTCGAGCAGGCCGGCTTCTGTCTCGACACCTGTCACGCGTGGGCGGGCGGCGAGGATCTCGTCGGACTCGTCGAGCGGGTCCGGGAGATCACCGGGCGTATCGATCTGGTGCACCTCAACAACTCCCGCGACGAGTTCGACTCCGGCCGCGACCGTCATGCGAATCTAGGGTCGGGACACATCGACCCAGAGGTGCTCGTCGCCGTCGCGGCAGCGGCCGACGCACCCATCATCCTCGAGACGCCGGCCGAAGGAATCCCCGACGATCTCGAATACCTGCGGTCGGCGTTGTAGCGCCCTCGAGACCCGTTGAGCCACAGCTGGTTCCACCCCACAGACAAAGCGACCGTCACCGCGGGTAGGTGACAATCACCTGCCCACTCCGTCGGTTCCGCCACTCCACCCGTCGGTCGGTGTAGAGCGTCGGCACCCACTCGGCGAGGTGTTTGCGTTGGTGATCGGCCCGGCACAGTGGGATCAGATCACCGAGCACCGTCCAGCCTCCGGCCTCGGGGTCGGTGTGGTTGAACGGTCGCCAATGATCGAGGTCGCACAGGTGTGACGGCATCCCGCAGAACGGAAACCGGCACCAGGCATCATTGGCCAGCACCTCAGCGCGCAATGTCGCGCTGGGTGCATACGTCAATGCCCCAGGAGGTGGCACGGTGTGACCACCGTGTCCGGTCGGATCCGCCGGTGGCGCCTGCGGCCGGTCGGAAATCTGCGGGATGAGTGGTCCCGCGGCACGGGCGGATTCGGGGTAGTGGACGGTCTTCGCCACGTCGGCGAGGGCGGTGGCGTAGTCGCGGTCGATGGGCCCGTATCCCTGCAACCGGGGCACGAGAATCCCGTCCGGATCCTT
>NZ_JARJDD010000031.1:0-66215 GCF_029269935.1 Gordonia sp. N1V | reverse complement strand
TCGCACGCAAGTCAGCAATCAAGCTAACCGTGTCCATTTTTTCGGGGGAACCCCAGTTCGACCATGACCTCGATCGCTGTCTGCACCCAGCGATCGTCAACATTGCCGGTTGGGGACGTAGGCGGCTTGGCTTCCACCAATCCCGCTTCTCCGGTTTGACGAAACTCGCTCGTCCAGCGACGCAACGTTCGGACCCCGACGCCAAGTTCTGCTGCCTTCGATTGGTAGCGCTTCATCAGCGGGACGTCTGGTCGGTACTCTGGTCGTGGCTCATCTGCGTTTGCTGTCTCCGGATGCCCCGACCGGTAGCCGGTTAGCATCTCACGCAGATGGGCCGCGCGCTCCAACACGGTTTCGCGTTCGGGTGCAGTTAAATTCGACAACACGACCGCGGGTAGCTCGATCGGATCATCGGCAGATGGGCCGGGATTGCCCGACAGTATCCGGACGCGCTCGCCGCCGAAGATCTCTTTGACCGCTAGTTGTGCAACTCGTTGGGTCCTCCTGTAGCGCACGACGACTACCGTGCCTGACGCACTCGGCAATAGCTCAGTGACTTCGACGATTTCACCGTCATAGACGAGACGCGTCCCCACCCCCACCGAGACATGCATAGTCATACGGCGCTCTCCAGTACCCGAGCCCCACTCAACGGTCGCAAGAGGTCAACTGCGAACTGCTGACGCCACAGCACATGCATCAACGCCGCACGGGCGGCGTCGGCCGACAGATGTTGCTCCTGTGAAATCGCTTCTCTGACAGTCATTCCAATCAAATGGGGTAGCGACATTCGCTCGATCGCCTCCTCACGGAAGTACTGATGCCGACGGAATCCCGCCAAGAATCGGATGTTGGACAGATGCACCGACGCGTCACCAGTCCACACTTCATAGGACCAACCCCGCGAGTGAACAACTTCCTTCGTCCACGCAAATGTCTGTGCGACAATAGGTTTAAGTATCTGCGCTGCCGGTTTCACGTCCACGACCACTGGGCCGTCATCGGTGAACAACAAGTAGTCCGGAACGTGGCGCCGCACTTGGCCTTCGACGACCGTCTCCAACAAGAACGGTTGTGAAACGACCCACGACACCGACTTATCGAAGTCGGCGAGCAGCAATCGGCCAAGCTCCAGACGTGACTCATAAGTCACGTGGCTGGCGCAGGTCGCAGCCCAGTATGTGCCCGAGTAATGCTTCTGCCCCTTGAACCAACGGAACGTTCTCCACGGAGCCGCCGCACGCAGACGCTGCGTCGTCACGTCCTTCCACGGTCCTGACCGTTCGGAGCAATCGAGCCGAGACCGGACTTTCACCATCACCGATGTGAGATCCACTACCGACGCCGGGCCGCCGCCTGCCGTATTCGAGGGAAGTTGGGTGGTAGCCATCGGCCGCCCCTTGCGCGAGCTGGGTATCTCCAGCCACCAGATTGCGCCTGCGACGGGCTCCGTCAGCTACGACACGCCGGGGTGCACCCCGGGAAATCTCAACTTATGGCCAATTGGCCAGTCAGTGGCCACTACCGTTGAGATTTGGCCATCTGAAATGAGAGCCTACAAGCAGTTCTCAGCCCCTCGCCATATCCACGAATCGGCTCAAATGTAGTTGGTGCGCAACGGTAATCGTGGCGGTTGGACCATTACGGTGCTTTCCGACGATGATGTCAGCCTCACCAGCGCGGGGGTCGTCGCGCTCGAATGCGTCGGGTCGATGAAGCAGGATCACCATGTCGGCGTCCTGCTCCAGGCTGTTGTGAACAGCGATGCCATCTGCGATGAAGTTGTGCGTGCCGGGAACGGTTCCGTCGTACACGTCTTGTTCTCCGAGACTCTCAATTTCAACGATCCGATCCCAGTAGACATCGTTGGTACAGAGCATTTCGATGTCAGCGCTCTTCAACACCTCTGCAACTCGAGCAAGCCGCGCACGGCTCGGCGAGTGCTTCCACATCGTTGATCCGCAGAACCGCGAACCCATTGCAGCAGCGAACTCCCGATGCGTCATTCCGCTGTGTTTCAACAGTTCCCGGACCTGAGTCCACACTTCTTTCGGCACGGTGTCCGTGTTGGTATTCGACTGGATGGTCGACAGCCTGTTGAGTACATCCTTGCCGAGCTGTCCACGCTCTCCGTGGATTCCAATCTTCCCCAAGAACGCCGACTGATTCTCCACGCCTGTGATCGTCACGTGCCAGCAAGCACGGTATCCAGCTTTTTCAGTTCGGACTGTCCTCGCGTAGATTCCAAACCTCAGCAGGAGCTGCGCCACGTCATCCGCGAGCCGCCGCGAGGTGGTCGCATAGTACAGTCGCGCGATGCCCGCCTTCTCATCCCAGCGCACCGACCCGTCCGTCGCCCACAGGTGATGCAGGAACAGAGCGATCTGATCGTTCGGCAGTGAGAACACAGCCGTGGGGACGAACTTCTCGTAGCTTCGAAGCCCGAACAGTCCGAGTCCATCCAGCCACGCAGCGATCGGGTTCCGCTTCCCATGAGTCAGTTGATACGGCGCCGGCAGTCGCAGGGTTGTAACTCGTGCCGCAGCGTATTCGTCACGGATTGGGGTTACCCCGAAGAAGTTGGCTGCGTCCGAGACCGCCGCAAGGTTCTCCTCATCAATACTTGCGTAGCGAATGGGTTGGCGCTTCACACACGACCCGTCGCCAATCATATGAGCTAAGAGGACGATCTCTTGCTCAGCCATCACCGTTGTCTCGTGCGGCTCTGGTGTCCACCTCGGTGCCGCGACGCGATCGTTGACCGACATCTCAGCAAGGGGGATCCACCCGTCCAAGGTCATGAACGGATGATTCCCCGTCGCCTCGACCACGCGTCCCGATGCCATCCGCACGCGGAACACTTCCTTGCGTCCACTCGGGAACACCTTGACCATGGGCCTGGCAACCATGCGAAGGCGTTCGTCGAGCGACCACACGAGCGGTTGCTCTCCGGACTCCAACAACTCGCCGATGGTCACCTCGGACCCGTCGTCTGCACGAAGGATTCGCGTCGATGCGGGAAGACAACCCGATTCGCGCAGATCCGACACCTGTGGCTTCTTGTCGGTTCGCTGCTCGGGACCACGGTTCAGCTGGCTGATCGCGACCACCGGAACCTCGAGTTCCTTTGCGAGAAGCTTCAATTGACGGGAGAACTCCGAGACCTCTTGCTGACGTGACTCGACCTTCTTGCCGGAGGTCATCAGCTGCATGTAGTCCACCACCACGAGTTTGAGGTCGTTGCGCTGTTTGAGCCGTCGGGCTTTGGCTCGAATCTCCATCATGGTGAGGTTGGGCGAGTCGTCGATGAACAGTGGCGCCTCGGAGATCTCACCCATACGTCGGGCCAGTCGGGTCCAGTCGTCGTCGGTCATCGAACCGCCGCGCATGTCACCGAGTTTCACCTTGGCCTCGGCCGAGAGTAGTCGCATGACGATCTCGACCTTGCTCATTTCCAGGGAGAACATGGCGCCGGTCATGTGGTGGTGAATCGAGCACGACCGCAAAAAGTCCATGGCGAGCGTCGAATTGTGGGTGGGTACCATTGCCTCGCCTGCGAGGAACAGGTGATCATCGTTGTCGACCTGCACGCATCGCACCGGGACGCTGTCGACGGGACGCACCGCGACGATGCGCCGCACGCCTGCCGGGCGTCGGAGTTCCTTGTGCCGCAACGCTTTATGATGAACGGTGAACACGTCGTCGTCGGCGTCGACGCGGAGCCACCCGGTGGCCGAACGACGGTAGGTGTAACCGAGTCCGGCGACGAGGTCGGCCACCACGGCGGTCATGTGCCGGGTGGCGGCGGGCACTGTGATCCAGCCGTCGTCGTCGACGGTCGCGCGGGCGTCCAGCAAACCCGCGAGCAGGGCGCGGCGCTGAGCGATGGAGCCGCGCAGATACTCGTAGGGGATACGCCCGCCGAGGTCGGCCATCAATGTCATCACGTCGACGGGACCCTCGGCGTCGATGCGCATCCCGATCTCGGGATCGTCAAAAGCCATACCAGCCAACGCGGCGACGGTGTACGGTCCGTAGGCAAATCGCTTGCGCGGCAGTTCAAGTGGCTTGGTGTTGCGAATGAAGGCGCTGCCGACGTGGGCACACATGCCCTCGGTGGTGACGACCTGACTGCTGCCGTCGACCTCGATTGCCCACTCGTGCCAGGCGTCGGCGAGGATGCTGTTGCCGTCGGCGAATTCGACCTCATAGCAGGGCCGTTCGGTCATAACATCGGTCGCGGCCACGACAGTGGTGGGGCGGCCGTGGGCGTCGAGCAGTTTGTCGCCGACGGCGACGCGGCCCATCGTGGTCCAGCCCGTGGGCGTGGGCAGCGGCGTGTCCAGCGACAGCGCCTTGCCGACACCAGGACGTGCCGCCACGATGATCATCTGCCCTGGATGCAGTCCGTTGGTGAGCTTGTCGAGATCGGCGAAACCCGTTGGCACACCGAGTGACAGCCCGCCTCGCGAGGCGATCGAGTCGATCTCGTCCATCGTCGGCTGCAGGAGCTCCTCGAGGGGAACATAGTCCTCGGCGGTGCGGCGCTCGGTGACCTCGTACACCTCGGCCTGCGCCCGGTCGACGACCTCCGCGACGTCCTGGCCGTCGGCCCCGGAGTAACCGAACTGCACGATGCGGGTTCCGGCCTCCACGAGTCGCCGCAGGATGGCCTTCTCGGCGACGATCTCGGCGTAGTAGCCGGCGTTCGCGGCTGTGGGCACCGTGGAGATGAGGGTGTGCAGATAGGGTGCACCGCCCACGCGGCGCAGCTCTCCGGCGCGCTCCAGCTCGGCAGAGACGGTCACGGCGTCGGCGGGCTCACCCTTGCCGTAGAGCTCGAGGATGGCGTCGTAGACGGCCTGGTGCGCGGGCCGGTAGAAGTCGGCCGGCCGGATTTTCTCGACGACGTCGGCGATGGCGTCCTTCGACAACAGCATGCCACCGAGGACCGATTGCTCGGCGGCCATGTCCTGTGGTGGTTGGCGACCGAATTCTTCGGTCGGGATCGGCGCTTCGTCGTCGAAACCCCCGGACCCCCCGCGTCCGGAATCACGCCGGGCGCCGTGCCCGCGATCGTCGACAACCGCCACCGATGCCCCAACCTCTCGCGCCGATCACGGCAGATCCGCAACACGGATCCGCCCCTGCTCTCTCTGCCGTACTCAGTACCCGACGTACTCAATACCCGCGGCCACCGACAGAACCCGCGATCACGTCGCCGACACCGGTGCCGATTCACCCTGAGAGGTGACCCTAGGAGGAGACCGGCGCGCGTTCAAACGCGCCTGTGGACCGAGCTGTGCACCAATTGTGGACGCTTCGGGTGCGGCCTGTGGGTCGCTGGCGACGGCCTGTGGACAAGGTGGGGAATGTTGACGCGATTTGTCCCATCACTGCAGCTCAGACCATGTGCACGAATTCCACAGAGACGAGTTCTTTACTTCCTCGGCGTGTCGCTTGAATGTGGCGGCCGGGCGTGTTGCGAGTGACGGCAACCACTGGGCGTTTACCAGCTCGTGAACAGTCCGTGAGCCGGCGATGACACCGCATTGGGACGCTCTCGACGCGGCCCGCGCGTGCGGCCGCCACGACGAGGATCAAACGCTCCCCCGCCTCCACACGACTGTGATGCAATGAAGCCCGTGTCCAGGATTCGCACGTTCGGTACGTTGTCGCGCGCGCTCGCCACGGTCGGCGTTGCCGCCGCCATGGCCGTCGTCGCGCCCGCCATGCTGGCATCGGATGCGTCGGCCGCTCCGCCGCCCCCACTGCCCGCAGAATTCGACCTGAGCCGCTACACCCCGGTAAACCCCGACGCGTTCCGCTCGCTGGCCTACGAGGACAACGGGCGGTCGTTCTTCACCACTGGGCGCTACATGTGCCAGATCGGCCCGCAGTATCGCTACGTCGGTTGTACGGGCAGCCCGGCCACCGCACCCGCCGACACCCCGACGTCGCGGACACTCGGCGCGACCATTGCCGGCGATCAGCAGGGACCGTTCTGGGTGCGCACCAACTGGCCGTTCGCCCCGACCTATCGTTTCGGCTCCACGACCGGGTTCCGGCCGCCCGTCCTGCACGTCGGGCAGGGGGTGACGATTGCAGGGGTTACCTGTACGGTGCCTGCGCCGAACGAGGTGGCCTGCCGAACCGGTTCTCGCGCACTGATCTTCGCGACCGGATGGCACAAGTTCTTCTATCCCGCATGGGATCAGGCACACGACGGCAATCCGGCGCCGCAGTATCTCCCTGCAGCGCTTCGGGGTTCGAGTCAACTGCCGGCGGTGCCTGTGGCGCCGGCGTGAGGTGCGTTGCCGCGTAAGGGTTACGCGGTCTCGACGCTCGGCGCCTGGGGCGCCTCGCACCTCGACCAGCGATCGAGAGTCGTCCAACGATCAGAAAACGACATCGATTGAAATGCACTTCAGCCCGCCGACCACGCATCATGTGCGTGGTCGGCGGGCCGAAAGTTGTTGCGTGCGAGCCTGATCAGCCGGCGACGACGGCCAGCGACACGGTCGCGGCGACGTCGGGGTGCAGGTTCACCACGACCGGGAAGCTACCGGTGGCCTTGATGTGGCCCTTGGGCAGCTCCACGTTGCGCTTGTCGACGACGGGGCCGCCGGCCGAGCGGATGGCACCGGCGACGTCTGCGGCGGTGACCGAACCGAACAGCTTGCCCGAGTCGTGGGTCTTCACCGACAGCGAGACCTCGGAGAGGTTCTCGAGTGCCTGCTTGAGTTCGTTGGCGTGCTCGAGGCCGCGGACCTCGCGGGCGGCCTGCGCCCGACGGATGGTCTCGACCTGCTTCTCGGCGCCACGGGTGGCCTTGATGGCCAGACCGCGGGGCAACAGGTAGTTACGGCCGTAGCCGTCCTTGACCTCGACGGAATCGCCGGCTTCACCGAGGTTTTCCACGGCAGCAGTCAGGATGAGCTTCATATCGTGTTCTCTCCCTTCGGCTTATCGGCTGGTCGAGGTGAACGGCAGAAGCGCCACCTCACGCGAGTTCTTGACGGCCACAGCGACGTCGCGCTGGTGCTGGACGCAGTTGCCGGTCACGCGACGCGAACGGATCTTGCCGCGGTCGGACAAAAAGCGGCGCAGCAGCGCGGTGTCCTTGTAGTCGATGGTGCTGGTGTTCTTGTCCTTGCAGAAGGAGCACGCCTTGGTCTTGGTGACCTTTTCGACGCGCACCTTCCGGCTGCTCTTTTGCTTAGCCATGTGATGCTCCAGTCAAAAATGTTTCTTAGAAAGGTGGTTCGTCGTCCCCGCCGCCGCCACCGAACGAGGAGCCGCTCGCAGGGGCGCTGCCCCACGGATCCTCGGGTGCGGACTGGCTCGATCCGCCGCCGCGGCTTGCGCCACCGCCGGACGAACCGAAGTTTCCGCCGCCGGACGATCCGCCGCGCGAGGCGCGATTGACCGATGCGGTGGCGAATTTCAGCGAGGGACCGATCTCTTCGACATCGAGTTCCACAACCGTGCGCTTCTCACCCTCGCGGGTTTCGTAGGAACGCTGCTTGAGACGACCCTGCACGATGACGCGGGTGCCCTTGGTCAGGCTCTCGGTCACGTTCTCCGCAGCTTCGCGCCAGATACTGCACCGCAGGAACAGTGCCTCGCCGTCTTTCCATTCATTGGACTGACGATCGAAGGTGCGCGGAGTGGAGGCCACCGTGAAGCTGGCGACCGCAGCACCCGAGGGGGTGAACCGCAGTTCGGGCTCAGCAGTCAGATTGCCTACAACGGTGATGACGGTTTCGCCTGCCATGTGTCTCCCCTTGGTCGTGGTTGGGCACTCGATGGTCGATGTGCACCGGACTAGTGATTCACCCTAGGGTCCGGTACCGACTATCTCGGGACATCGGAGAAAGCCTGCGTACTACTTCCGGAGAACCTTGGTGCGGAGCACCGACTCGTTCAGCTTCAGCTGACGATCCAGCTCGCTGACGGTGCCCGGCTCGGCGTTCAGGTCGATGACGGCGTAGATGCCCTCACTGTGCTTGGCGATCTCGTAGGCGAGACGGCGCTTGCCCCAGATGTCCACGTTGTCGACCTTGCCGCCGTCCTTGCGGACTACGTTCAGGAACGTGTCCAGGGACGGAGCAACGGTGCGCTCGTCGAGACTCGGGTCGAGGATGACCATCAATTCGTAATGACGCATGTGACCACATCACCTCCTATGGGCTCATCGGCCACGGACTGTCCGTGGCAGGAGGGTCGCCTGCGTCGGCAACCGTTCCAAGATACACGAGGTACCCCTGACCAGCGAAATCGTGCTCCACAGCCGATCGCGGACACGATCTGGCCGCTATCGGCTGCACGCTGGCGGCATCACATCCGAGAAAGGGCGCACCCTCATGTACTTCGCAGCCACCCGCATCCTCACCGACGACGTCGACGGTCTGGTCGGCTTTTACGAGACGGTCACCGGCCTGCGCGCGAACCGCCTGCATCCGTTGTTCGCCGAGTTCACCACCGATTACGGCACCCTGGCCATCGCGTCGTCGACCACCATCACGGCAATGGGCGACGACGTACTCACCGCCGCGTCGAACCGTTCGGTGATCCTCGATTTCCTCGTCGGCGATGTCGACGAAATGCACCGACGTCTCACCAGCGGGCATCTGACCGACGTCGTCGACGGGTTCGTCAATGACGGCCCCACCGATATGCCGTGGGGCAATCGCTCGTTGCTCCTGCGCGATCCCGACGGAAACCTCGTGAACTTCTACGCGCCTCTCGCCGACCGGGACTGACCTCGCATCGAAAGCGGCCCCGATTCCGGCTGACCGGTCCGTCGGGATTGGGAGTGAGCCAGGTCACCGTTCGCCGGTCGATTTCATGGTGCGCGGGGCGTTCCGCTTACCCTGTAGCGCATGTCCGACCGCCTGAGCACGACGTTCCGCTACGGGCGCGTCACCCTGTCGCGTCGCGGGGATCTGATCCTGATCCTGACCGTGTCCCTGCTGTTGACCTTGCTGTTCATGTATTGGAGCTACGAGGTCAAGATCAAGTGCGTCGGTCCACCGTTCTTCCCGGACGGGCGCAGCCACAAGTGGCCGGTCGGCGATCCGCACGCGGTCATCCCCTGCTATTCGGATCTGGCGTACCTGTGGGTGGGCCGCGACATCAACAACCATGTCTTCCCGTACATCCACGGCGGTATCGGCACCAACGGCCAGCTCTTCGGTGGTTCGGTCGAGTACCCGGTGCTCTCGGGAATCCTGATGTGGCTCGGTGCGATCGGCGCGCACACCGACGTCGACTTCTTCCGCCATTCGGCGGCGCTGCTCGCGCCGTTCGGTGTGGTGATCACCGCGATGCTCGCCGTGCTCACCCGCTGGAATGTGTTGTGGTGGGCAATGACCCCGCCGCTGATCCTCTACGCCTTCCACAACTGGGAACTGCCGGTGGTGGCGACCGCCGTCGGTGCCGTCGCCGTCATGGCCTGGGGGGCGAGCATCAAGCCGTCGACGGGCGAACGCCGAATGAGTTTGCGTACCAGCGCAATCCTGGCGTCGATCCTGCTGGCCATCGGATTCTGTCTGAAGCTCTACCCCGGATTCTTCGTGCTGCCCCTGACGATCTACGTGCTGACCGGAGGAGCCGGCGGGCGCCGAGCGCTCGACTGGATCGGCGCGGCGTGGGTGGCCGTCACGGCTGCGCTCACCGTCGTCGTCATCCAGTTGCCCTTCATGGTGCTGGGATACGACGGGTGGCGCGCGGCGCTGACCTTCCAGGGCAAACGTCGCGCCGACGTGGACACCAACTCCATCTGGTACTGGGGCCTACGCCATCTCACCGGCGGCCAGGACGGCACCTACAACTCGATCGTCGGCGTGTTGTCCCCGACGCTCATCGTGTGCGCCTTCGTCGTCGCGGTGTATTTCGGCTGGCGGCAGTACAACCGGACCGGGCTGTATCCGTGGATCGGCGTCAGCGCGGCGATGCTCGCCGGTTTCATGGTGTTCCACAAGGTGCATTCGCCGCAGTACACGCTGTGGATTCTGCCGTTCTTCGTGCTGCTGCGAGTGCGCTGGCCGGTCATCGTGGCGTATCTGATCGCCGATTTCATCCTCGACACCACCATCTTCCGGTTGTTCGGCATCTATGTGTCGGGCGAGCCGATGAAGTGGTGGGTGATGGCCGGGGTCAACGTCGGCGTGTGGGTGCACGCGGTGTTGCTGGTCTATCTCATCGGCGCCTTCGTCAGCGCGGGTCTGCGCGAACCGCTCGCCTCGATCGGCCGACGCCCAGACCCCACCGACGCGGCCTCGTCCGAACCCGACGACGCACCACCCGGGCAGCGCGTGCCCGCCGGGGCATGAGCGACTGGCTCGGCACCGGCCCGCTCGTCGGGGACCGGGTGACGTTGCGGCCGTTCACCATCGACGACGCCGACGCACTCGCACGGGTCGTCGGCGATCCGGCCAGGTTCCGTTGGGTGCCCGGCGTCCCGACCGACGCCGGCTCCGCAGCCCGATGGATCTCGGCGGCGCTCGCCGATCCCCAGCGCCGCGTGGCCTTCGCCGTCATCGACAACACCGACGGCCGGCTCGTCGGCTCGACGAGTTTCTATGACATCGACCCGGCCAACCTGTCGGCCGCGATCGGCTACACGTTCTACGCCGAGGACGTTCAGGGCACCGCGGTGAACCCGACAGCCAAATACCTGTTGATGCACCACGCCTTCGAGCAGTGCGGCGCCGTCCGGCTGGTTTGGCACACCCACGAGAGCAACACCCAATCCCGTGCCGCCATCGCCAAATTGGGCGCCACCTTCGAGGGGCTGCTCCGCAAACACCGACGCTTCGGTGACGGCTGGCGCACCACCGCGCAGTTCGCGATGATCGACGAGGACTGGCCGGCCGCGAAAGCTGCTCTGCGGGAGCGGATTCGGGGCTAGGGGTACGCCCCGACCTCCTCAATCACGGTCTCCTCGTCCGCAGCCCCCCAGGTGCGTCGCGTCCGCCCCAGCAATAGCCGATCCGCCGCACCGTCGAGCACCCCACCCGCCGGGTCCTCGAGTTCGTTGCCCTCGTTGTCGCGGCGCATCAGGTCGTTCTCGGGCCGCAGGATCTGCCAGATGACGATGATGCAGAGCGCGATCACGAACAGTGCCCGGATCACGATGATCGTGGTGAACCACTCCTGCGGCAACCACTTTCGGCTGGGATCGATGAACAGCGACATCCGCGGAATCCACACGAGTGCGTCGATGGTCATCCACACGAGCAGCAGGCGTGTGTGCGGGATGGCCAGTACCGCCAGCGGCACCAGCCACAGCGAGTACTGGGGGCTCCACACCTTGTTGACCAGTAGGAACCCGGCGACGACCAGGAAGGCGACCTGCGCGACGCGGGGTCGGCGTGGCGCGGCCAAGCACAGCCACCCAATGCCGAGGACGACGAGGATCATCAGCCCCAACGAGACGACGTTGAGGACGTCGACCTTCCACGTGGCACCGACCGCCTTGGCGGCCAGACGCAGCAGGGTGTCGGCGTCGGCGCCGCGATCGGAGTTGAGCCGGAAGAACTCGTACCAGCCGTGCGGATACAGGATGAGAATCGGCAGATTCACCGCGGTCCACGCGATGACCGCAGCCGCGGCCGCCGCGCACCAGTCGCGCAGCTTGCCCGAACGCAGGCACAGGAAGAACAGCACCACCAGCAACAGCAGGGGATAGAACTTGGCGGCGGTCCCCAGACCGATGAACATGCCTGCAAGCCAAGGCTTCTTGCGCGCCCAGCACAGCAGGGCCACGGCCAGGGCGGCGGTGGCGATGGCGTCGAAGTTGGTGAAGGCATGCACGATCACCAGTGGGGAGACGGCCGCGAGCCACGCCGCCCAGATGCGCGTCCTGGCGGTCAGCGCGGTGGCCCAGACCGTGACCAACCAGAACAGTGCCAAACCCAGTGCGGCGAGGTCGAAATAGAGCACCGCGGGCAACGCGCCCGGGAGACCCCAGCGGTCCGACGCCGACGCCCATTCGCGACCCATCCAGGCCGTGGCGTACATGTACATCCCGGTGATCACCGGATATTCCATGTACCGCTTGATCTCCTGGCCGTCACCATTCTTCTCGAACCAGAATGTCCGGTACGGGAATTCGCCCCTGTCGAGCTGCTCGGCACCGAACAGCGAGATGACGTCGGAGTAGCAGAGGTGGGTGAACTGACGCTGATCGTCGCGGTCGAGTTTCACCGCGGGCTGTCCCTGGCCCGGGTTCACGACCACTTCCTGCTGCAGGCACCCGGCCTTGCCGAACCAGCTCAGCGCCAACGTGCACAGCGCGAGCAGGAACAACACCCGGATCGGCGTCCAATGACGGCTGCGCCCCACCGCTGCGTGCGCACCGAGGGGGCCGCCGACGGCCCGCGAGGCCTCGGCGACCACCGGATCGTGGTGGCTCGGGATCAGCCGACGCGTGTCGGTACGAAGGTCGGCGGCCAGCGGCGCGGGACTGTCGTCGGCGACCTCGTAGGTCGGCGACGGAGTCCCGTCAGCCACCGGGCGCAGGGACCGCTCCTTCGTCGCCGGTACCGCCCTCGCCGCGGGTGCCGCCTCCGGTACCGCCGTCACCGCGCTCCGCGCCACCCGGGACCGGGATGGTGATGCCTGGTGCGATGGTGATCGCTCCCCCACCCGGGTAGTCCGGGGTCGGCGTCCGGTTCGGCCGCGTCGACGGATAGTTGTTGTTGTACGAGGTGGGTGGCGGCTCGTACGGGACGCCGGCCTGGCCACCGACCGCTGCGGGCTCGGGGAATTGCTCGATGGGCTGGCCCTCGAGCGCGTCGTCCATGCCGCGCTTCCAGATCTGCGCCGACAGACCGCTGCCGTAGACCATCGACCCACTGGCGTTGACCAGGGCGGTGCCCTTGTCGGTACCCACCCACACCGCGGTCGAGAGCTGCGGGGTGTAACCGACCATCCACGCGTCCTTGTTCTGGCCGGTGTTACCCAGCTGCGCGGTGCCGGTCTTGGCCGCCGACGGGCGCGATCCCAGCTCGTCGTCGTAGAGGTTGTTGTTGTTGGAGTACGCTGCGATCGGCTCGAGCGCCGCGGTCACGTTGTCGGCGACCTTGGCCGGGAACACCCGCTTGCCCGGGTCGGGCTGACGCTCGTAGAGCACATCGCCGGTGGAGGTCTCCACCTTCTGCACGAAGTGCGGGGCGCGATAGATACCGGATGCCGCGAAGGTGGCGTACGCCGAGGCCATGTCGATGACGCGCGACGGGTACTGCCCGAGCACCACACCGCCCTGCACGCTGCCGTTGGACTCCTGCAACGTCTTCGCGATGTCGCCGAAGGACTCCGCGATACCGGCGGCATGCGCGGCATCGGCCACGTCCTGTGCCTGGTTCTTGAGGTCCATCATCAGCCGGTAGTACACGGTGTTCAGCGACATCTTCATCGCGGTCGCGAGGTTGCACGAGCCGCAGCTCTCACCGTCGGAGTTCTCGATGGTGAGCCCGCTCGAGGTGGTGTACGGCGCCGAGCTGTACACCTTCGACAGTGGGATGTCCTGCTCGAGTGCGGCCGCGAGGGCGAACACCTTGAAGGACGATCCGGTCTGCAGACCCGCCTGCGCATAGTCCCAGCCCTGGGCGTCGTCGCCACCGTAATAGCCGGCGACCCCACCGGTACGGGGATCGATCGACACGGCGGCGTCGCGGATCTGCGCCGGCTCGCCGACGAGAATCCCGTTGGGGCACTTGTAGATGTCGTTGTCGCGGCACGCCGCCTGGACGAGGCCGTTCTGCACCTGCGGATCGATCGTCGTGGTGATCTTCAGGCCCTCGGTGCGGACCTGCTGCTCGGAAATGCCGAGATCGGCTAGTTCGGCGAGTACCTGCCGCTTGATGAGGCCATTGGGGCCGACGGTCTCACCGGTCGCCGTCGGCGGCGGCGACACCTTGGGATAGCGGATCGCCGCACGGTCGGCCTGGGTGATCGAACCGATCTGCACCATGCCGTCGAGCACGTAGTTCCATCGGGCCGTCGCCGCCTCCTGATTGACCGCCGGGTCGTAATAGGAGGGTGAGCGGATCGCCGCGGCAAGCACCGCCGACTCGGCGGGTGTCAGATCCTTGACGTCCTTGCGGAAGTAGGCCTGCGCAGCGGCCCCGACTCCGTAGGCGCCCCGACCGAAGTAGATGGTGTTGAGGTAGGCCGCCATGATGTCGTCCTTGGACCACTCGCTCGACATCTTGGTCGCGATCACCAGCTCACGCAGTTTGCGCTCGTAGCTGTGTTCATCGCCGACCAGCGCATTCTTCACGTACTGCTGAGTGATGGTCGATCCACCGCCCGCGAGATCGTTGTCGGTGATGCGACCCCACACCGCGCGGGACAGGCCACGGATGGAGAAGCCGTCGTTGGTGCGGAACTCGCGGTCCTCGGCGGCGATGACGGCGTCCTGCATCGACTTGGGGATGTCGTTGATGCTGACGTCGGTGCGGTTGCCTTCCGGCGGCACGATCTTGGCCAAGGTGCCACCCTTGGTGTCGACGATCGTGGCCACCTGGTTCTGCTTGATGTCGCCGGGGCGCGGCACGGTGACGGTCGCGTAGGCGATCAGGAAACCCACGATCGCGACCAACGCGACAACCGGGACGATCAGACCGAGCGCACCCACGACCCACGCGACCAGCCGGAACCGCGAACGCTTCGGGTCCTGACCGGTCTTGGAGTCGGTGGATGTGGTGCGCCGCGACGTCGTATCGCGTGACTCGCTCATCGTCGGACCTCCCAATGAACCGCATACACCATCGGCTCGACGTTCCTCACACTACTTGTCGGCATGATTGCCGCCTGTCGGCATGTTTGCCGCCCACCACTCTGACGCACCGACGAGCCGCAGCCAAAAGCCGGACATCGATGAGGCGGCCGCGGGCCGCTTACTCGGCCACCCGGCGACGACGGGCAGAGCGCGGAGGCAGACCGGCAACGTATGACTGCACGAGATGGTTCCAGCTGCAGGTCCGGCACACCTCGACGACGTGCACGGAGAATTCCTCGGCGGTCGTGTCCAGGCGGGAGATCTCCTCGGTGGTGCGCGCCGACCCCGACACCTGGCCGAGTCGCTCGCCGAACACCCAGGAGACCAACGTCACGTGCTCTTTGCGGCAGATCGGGCAGAGCGTCGAACTGGGGCGACCGTGGAACTTCGCGGCGCGCAGGAGATAAGGACTCGCGTCGCAGACCTCGGCCACACCGACCCGCCCGGAATGGACCTGCGACAGCCGCGATCGCCGCTGAAGGGCGTAGTCGACGATCTGGCGTTGCACGTGAACCAGCCTACGTGGTCGATATCGGCGTTGTCGGTGTGACCTGCCCGTCGATTCGGGCCTGTCGAGACCACGATCGCCACCCGCAAGTCGAGGCCGATATCGACAGCGTTTATATCGGTGCGATACATTGGGCGAAAGCATCGGCACGACGAACCATCGGAGAGGGGGTCAGCAGTGCTCGAAATGGCTATCCTCGGCCTCCTGCTCGAATCCCCCATGCACGGCTATGAGCTGCGTAAACGGCTCACCGGGCTGCTCGGCGCGTTCCGTGCGTTCTCCTACGGTTCGCTGTATCCGACGCTGCGTCGGATGCAGGCCGACGGACTCATCGACGAGACCAGCGCGCCGTCGGGAGTGAAGGTGCGTCGCGGACGTCGCGTCTATCAGCTCACTGACGCCGGACGCGAACGCTTCACCGAACTCGTCGCCGACACCGGGCCGCAGAACTACACCGACGACGGATTCGGCGTGCACCTCGCCTTCTTCAGCCGCACCCCGGCCATCGCTCGGATGCGCATCCTGGAGGGCCGGCGTCGTCAGGTCGAGGAGCGCCGTGAAGGCCTGCGCGAGCTCGTCGGCCGCGCCACCGGCGCCTCCGACCGCTACACCCGACAGATGCACGAGTTGAGCCTCGAATCGAGCGAGCGCGAGGTCCGTTGGCTCAACGAGCTCATCGCCGCCGAGGCCTCGGAGGCGTCGTCATCGGCGGCAGCGCCCACAGATTTCCCGGCCACCACGTCACCGACGTCAGGTACGTCACCGACGACCGGTGCCGAGGAGCAGGAAGAAACCGAGCAGGACGAACCGCTCGGTAGAACCCCCGTGTCGCAGCCCAGTGCTGCGGCCCGACAAGAAAAAGGAGAACCCGACCATGGGTGAGCCCAATAAGGTGCGCGTGGCCATTGTGGGCGTAGGAAACTGCGCTTCATCCCTGGTCCAGGGCGTGCAGTACTACCAGGATGCCGACGAGAACGCGACCGTGCCCGGCCTGATGCACGTGAAGTTCGGCCCCTACCACGTGCGCGACGTCGAGTTCGTCGCCGCGTTCGACGTCGACGCCAAGAAGGTCGGCTTCGATCTGTCCGACGCGATCTTCGCGAGCGAGAACAACACCATCAAGATCGCCGACGTGGCGCCGACCGGCGTCACCGTGCAGCGCGGCCACACCCTCGACGGTCTCGGCAAGTACTACCGCGAGACCATCACCGAGGCCGACGGCGACGGCGTCGACGTGGTGCAGACACTCAAGGACAACGAGGTCGACGTCCTCGTCAGCTACCTGCCCGTCGGATCGGATCAGGCCGACAAGTTCTACGCCCAGTGCGCGATCGACGCGAAGGTCGCCTTCGTCAACGCGCTGCCGGTGTTCATCGCCTCGGACCCGGAGTGGGCCAAGAAGTTCACCGACGCCGGTGTCCCGATCGTCGGCGACGACATCAAGAGCCAGGTCGGCGCGACCATCACCCACCGCGTGATGGCCAAGCTGTTCGAGGACCGCGGCGTCGCCCTCGACCGCACCTACCAGCTCAACGTCGGCGGCAACATGGACTTCAAGAACATGCTCGAGCGTGAGCGTCTGGAGTCGAAGAAGGTCTCCAAGACCCAGGCCGTGACCTCCAACCTGACCGGCTCGCTCGCCGGCAAGGTCGAGGACAAGAACGTCCACATCGGCCCGTCGGATCACGTCGAGTGGCTCGACGACCGCAAGTGGGCCTACGTCCGCCTCGAGGGCCGTGCCTTCGGTGACGTACCGTTGAACCTCGAGTACAAGCTCGAGGTCTGGGACTCCCCCAACTCGGCCGGCATCATCATCGACGCCGTGCGCGCCGCCAAGATCGCCAAGGACCGCGGCATCGGCGGCCCGATCCTGCCCGCCTCGGCCTACCTCATGAAGAGCCCGCCGGAGCAGGTCGCCGATGACATCGCGCGCAAGCAGCTCGAGGAGTTCATCGAGGGCTGACGCCTGATCGTCCGACCCAGCGTTTCCGTGGCGGTTCTCCCGAGGGGGAGGACCGCCACGGTCGTTGGGGCGCAGACTGAGAGTCATGCGCACATCCGTTTGTTCGTTTCTCGTCGCAGCTCTCGTCATCGCCGGCCTGGCCGGCGCGGCTACCGAAGCGCCTCCTGCGCACGCCGCGCCAGGCGCGAGCCCGGCAACGACGGTAATTCGGGATTGCGTCGGCGATAAGCAGATTCGGCCGAGGACGATCTCGTCCATCTTCTGCGGCGATGCCGGAGTGATCGTCACCGACGTCACCTGGCTCGGATGGACCGATGGCTGGGCGGTCGGCTACGGCACCGAGCACCGCAAGCTCTGCCAACCTTCATGCGCCGCTGGACGATCCACCAGCGACCCCGTCGGAATCTGGCTGTTCGCCCCGGTCCGCGGCGCGTTCACCAAGGTGTCGCTGTATCACTCGGTCGCGGCATCGCCGGAGACGTACACACTGACCGGGTTGGTGCGGTAACACTCAACTCGAGGGATTGTCCAATACGCGGCCTTGGAATCGGGAGCGACACTCGCGACAGACCTCACGCATTCACCGCCCCCGCCCTCGCCTCCGCGAATTGCTCTTGCGCCGCCGATGCTCTTCCCGGCGAAGATACTGCTGGTGCTCGAACTCCTTCATACCAACACTGAGCGGTCCCTCAAGCCCTTGGGGCACAACGTATTTACCATCCTCCAGACGCATCCACCCGTAGGTGATCATCTCGTCGAGGGCCTCGCGGATCCCCGGTTTGTCCACGTAATAGGGATCCTCGTGAATGCGGAGCACGAGTTCCTCGGCTGCCTCGTTGTCCATCTCGTCGTCATCCTCGTCCTCGTCGTCCCACAGGGAGTCGAACCAGTCGACGCCGCGCGGGGTGGAGGACGACCCGGCATCGATGAACGCGCAGAACTCTTCGCCCGATCCGCGGTTGCTCATCGATCGTTGGTCGTCGAGGAGGCGAACCACCCACTCCGAGAAGGTGTCCCGTATCTGATCGATCGGCGGGCGTCCGTCACGCCAGTCCTTGGCGCCGGGGCCGCGGTGGATCACGCCGTCGCCGCCGTAGGAGATCAGGGCGTGCTCGGGGTTACTTGCGTACTGGATGAGCCGCGAGGCGAGCCCTGCGGAGATGCCGAGCTTCGTCGCGCACGTGTCCAGGCCCGCCGGCAGCTGGCCGCCCGGAGCGGTCGGTTTTCCCTTCCCGATCCACTTCAGGATTCCCAACAGGCTGCGCATGGGTTCGACGGACAGCAAGACCTGCCGTTCGGCGTCGAAGTCATCCAGACGCAGGCCGTCGATCGCGAAGTCCACCACGGTGCGCGCGGCCCGCAACGCCGCGGGCGTGCCGCTCCACTTTCCGGTGGACTCGGTGAAGATCAGGTACGTGTGCAGGGCGAAGCCGAGTTTCTCGCCCGGCACCAAGGTGTCGAGTGCGGCCCGAAAGGCGAGCCCTACCTCGGTGAGAATCTCGGCGTCGGTAGACGTCCAGGCGATCGGGTCGAAGTCCGGGTTCGCTTTGTCCGCCACCCGGAATGCGGCGAGAAGGTAGCGGCTCAGCAGCATTGACTCGTCGACGTCGATCTCGGGCACCTCGGCAAGCGCCCACAGGCGGTATTCGTCGACCAGTTCTACGCGTCGCGCCTCGCGTTGCCGTTGTGCGGGGATGTCATCGGACATGTCTCGAGCCTACGAAGTCAGATCGGTCTCGGCGAGTCATCGGGAGCATCGATGGCGAGCACGATGCGGTCGTGAGTGTTTCCCGTGGAACAACGGTGACCTGGGCCGCCGCCCGCGGTGAGAAGGACCGTCGGGACGATCCGGCACAATCGGCCCATGCGACGACGACGTCTGGCGCTCGGGGCGTCCGTGGTTGCGATCGCCGTAGTCGCCGGCTGTGCCGCACCCGGGGACCCGGTGACCGTCACCTCACCCGGCGCGACCGCGGTGAATGACATCCCACCGAGCCCCGCGACGTCATCGTCCTCGGTCGGGACAACCGCGCCCACCGCGCTCTCCCCCGAAGCGGCGCTGGCGTGGTCGCAGCTGCGGGCTCTGCCGGTCAAGGGACGCGCACCCAAGACGGGTTACAGCCGCGCACAGTTCGGTCAGGCGTGGTCGGACGATGTGAACGTCGACGACGGTCACAACGGCTGCGATACCCGCAACGACATCCTGCGCCGCGATCTCATCGACATCGTCCTCAAGCCCGGCACGCGCGGATGCGTGGTCTTGTCGGGGACGCTGCACGATCCCTACACCGACAAGACCATCGGTTTCACGCGCGGCGCGGAGACGTCATCGGCCGTACAGATCGACCATGTCGTGGCGTTGTCGGATGCCTGGCAGAAAGGCGCGCAACAGCTGACACCGCAACAGCGCATCGACTTCGCCAACGACCCGCGCAATTTGCAGGCCACCGACGGGCCCACCAATCAGAAGAAGCGCAACGGCGACGCCGCGACCTGGCTACCCCCGAACCGTACGTATCGATGCACGTATGCGTCGCGGCAGATCGCCGTCAAGACCGCCTACCACCTGTGGGTGACCCCGGCCGAGCGGGATGCGCTGGCGCGCATCCTCGGTACGTGCTCCGTTCAGCCTTGAGCCTGGGGCCCGCAGTCCGGAGGCCGTAACCGTGAGGGCCGTAGCCTTGACGTCATGGGCCCTCGCACCGGCATCCCCACATGACCCCCGCACGCCGCTGGGTCGCCCTCTGCCCCGGCGGCCTCGATGATTTCGCCCTCACCGACGTCGATGTGCCGGCGCCCACACGTGGTGAGGTGACGATCGAGGTGACCGCCGCCGGGGTGAATCCGGCCGACCTCAAGCACGCGCTTGCCGCGACGGAGTTCCCGCTCCCGATCGGGTACGAGGTCGCGGGCCGGATCGTCGCCCTGGGCCCCGACACCGAGATCGGTTCGGGTGACGCAGCAGTCGGCGACGAGGTACTCGCCTTCCGGGTCAGAGGCGGGTACGCGACAGCGCTCACGGCGCCCGCGGAGAAGGTGTTCGCGCGGCCGGAGACCCTGGGTGTCGACGAGGCGGCCGGACTCCTGCTGGCGGGTACGACCGCCGCCGACATGCTTCGTGCGGCCAGTACCGCGCGCGACGAGCTGATCGTGTTGCACGGTGCGTCGGGAGCGGTCGGGGTGGCGGTGCTGCAGCTGGCGCGTCTGCGGGGAATCCGGATCATCGGCACCGTAGGCCCCCGATCGTGCGAGCACGTACGCGACTTCGGCGGCCTGCCCGTCACGTACGGACCCGGCGTGCTCGACCGCATCCGGGCCGCCGCCGACAGTCGACCCATCGCCGCCGCGCTCGACGCCGTCGGCACCGATGAGGCGGTCGACGCCTCACTCGAACTCGTCGCCGACCGCTCGCGGATCGTCACGATCGCCGCGCCCCGGCGCGCCGCCGCCGACGGGTTCCAAGCCCTCGGCGGCCGCCAACCGGAGAGCGCAGAGTTTCGGGATACAGTGCGCACCAACCTGATTCGCCTCGCCTCCGACGGTGATCTCGTCGTCCCGATCGGCGCAGTCTTCGGTTTCGAACAGGCCCGGGAGGCTCTGCGCCTGGTCTCCGACGGGCATGCCGGCGGGAAGGTCGTCCTCCGCACCGACCGGTGACCCGTCGAGCTAACACAGGGGTACGACAGAAATGAGCGCCGAGCGAGCCGCCAGAAAGCCATTTCACGGCCGAATCTCGGTAACCAAATCGCCGTAACGCGATGCACAACAGCGATTTTCGCTCTCAGTCATTCACCCGTCCTACTGTTCGCTCAGCGGTCGGGCGATCGGTCGAATCGGACGCGTGAGGCTCGCGTCATGACCATGTGCGGGGTCAGACTGAGTGGGCGCCGACAACCGTCTCACTCCTCGGAAACGCGAGTGAGATAACCGATCTCACGTCGGCCACTTCTTCCCGAGGAGGAGCGCCGTGCTCACCATCAGCGATCTGGACCTGGCCGTGGCGATGACCGACCGTGCCCGCCGCAGGGTTCCTGCCTACGCAGACTTCCTGCGCCGCAACGGCATCGATCCCGGCGAACGTGTCGATGCCGAGTCCTTCACGCAGCTGCCCGTGATGACGAAGGCCGGCTACATCACCCGTTATCCGCAGCCGGCCCGCTACTGGGACGGCCGGATCACCGAGGCGATGGTGTGGTCGTCGACGTCGGGCTCCTCCAGCGGAGTGCCCACCCAGTTCGGGCGTGGAGCGCTGGCCCTCGAGCAGAGCGCCGCGATGTACGACCGGATCTTCACCGACTCCTTCGCCTCACAACCGCGAACCACGTTGCTGATCAACTGTTTTGCGATGGGCACCTGGATCGGAGGCACGTACACGATGGCCGGCGTGAGCGAACTCAACAACCGCGGTCACCGAATCAGCGTCGCCACCCCGGGGATCGATCTCGACGTCGCCGTCGCCACCCTCGCCGAACTCGGCCCGTTCTACGACCACGTCGTCCTCGCCGGATATCCGCCGCTGATCAAGGACCTCCTCGACAACACCCCGGCCAATCTGCTCGCGATGGACATCAAGCTGCTGCTGGCCGGCGAGGCGATCACCGAGAAGTGGCGCGACCACGTACTCGATCTGCTGCATCGACACTCCGAACCCGAGCGGATCTGCCTCAAGTATGGCACCGCCGACGCCGGGCTGATGGGCTACGAGACCCCGGCGAGTATCGCCGTCCGGCGAGCCGCCCTCGCCGACGCCGCTCTGTCGGAGGAGTTGTTCGGTCCCGGCATCACCGCACAGCCGACGTTCGTCCGCTATCACCCCGAATACCGCTACACCGAGTGCGACGCCGAGGGGCATCTGCTGTTCACGGTCGATTCGGCCATGCCGTTGATCCGCTACCGGATCAACGACCGCGGACGGATCCTCGACGGCGTACATCTCCACGAGATCCTGCGCGCGCACGGACACGACGACCTCGCCGTCGACGTGGAGCCGCACGACCACTTCCTCGTGCTGCACGGCCGCACCGACATCGCGGCAATCTTCCACTCGCTCAACGTGTATCCGGCCAACCTGCGGCCGGCATTCGAGGACCCCGCGTTCGCCGCCGACCTCACCGGACGATTCGTCGTCGAGGTCCTCGAGAGCCAACAGCATCATCAGACCCTGCACATCCGGGCCGAACTGGCCAAGAACACCTCCGCCGATGCAGGTCTGGCCCGCGCGCTGCGTGACCGCTGCCATGAGTCGTTGGTGAGCACCAACTCCGAGTTCCGGGCGCTGAGTGCGTCATTGGGGAAAGCCGCCCGCCCCACCGTCTCCCTGTACGAGTACCACTCGGCGGGATTCGGTTCCGGCGCAAAGGACGTCTACATCCGAGGAGCAGCACGATGATCGAGATTCTTCACCCCACCCGCGACCGCAGCCACATCGACACCCTGTGCACAGCGGGTGAGTACCGGCTGGTCGACGCCTGGACGACCGCACTGCCCGAGCTGACCGTGCTCGCCGCCTTCACCGGTGAACCCGTCCCCGGCGACGGTGACCCCGACGACGGCGATCTCGACGAGTGGAGCCGCTACGTCGTCTACCCCTGGCGGCGCACAGTGGTGCGCACACCCATCGACCCGGTCTTTCACCGACTGCGCACCGCGCGCAATCGCTTTCTGATCACCGACGACGAACAGGCCGCCTGGTCGACCGCGCGACTGGCGGTGGCGGGTCTGAGCGTCGGTGCCTCCGTCGTCGGCGTCGCCGGACTGACCGGCGCCCGTCGATTCCATCTCGCCGACCCTGACACCCTCGGGCCGACCAACCTGAACCGGCTGTCGGGTTCGGTGTGCGATCTCGGCGTCGCGAAGACGACCCTGGCCGCTCGGCGCCTCCTCGAGGCCGATCCGTACGCGGAGGTCACCACCTGGGCGCAGGGTTTCGAGCAGGCCATGGCACCGGTGTTCTTGCGGTCACCCGACGGCTGCGCGGTCGACGTCGTGATCGAGGAGATGGACGACCTCGCCATGAAGGTCGCGCTGCGCGTACACACCCGCCGGGCCGGGCTGCCGCTGATCATGGTCACCGACGACGGCGACAACGTGATCCTCGACGTGGAGCGTTACGACCTCACCCCCGACTATCCCCTCTTCCACGGCAGCGCCGGGGAGGTCACCGACCTCGACACCGCGGCCCTGCGCGATCCGGCGAATCGGGTCCGGCTGGCCGGGGCCATCGTCGGTGACGACGTGGCGCCGCGACTGTCGCGGGCGCTCGCCGAGGTGGGCCGGACCATTCCGTCGTGGCCGCAGTTGGGCACCGCCGCGAGCCTAGCCGGGGTGGTCGGCGCCTTCGCCGCCCGCACCATCGTGTGCGGAGGCGAACTACCCTCGGGCCGTTACCGTTTCGCAGTCGACGGCGCGCTCGCGGCGTGACGCGGGCTGCCGGTCACGCCGCCAGCACGTCGGCGTGATCGTTACGGCGACACCAGCTCATCAGGTAACGGGCGTGTAGTCCGCACCAGCGGTACACCGACGCCTGCGTCATCGGCAGATCCTCGTTGTGTTCGCCGCGCTGGATGATCATCGGCCCGATGTAGTGGCTGGTGATCTTGTTGGCGGTGTTGGGGGACACCTTGGCCACCCGCGCCAGGGTCGCGGTGTCGGAGACGTGGCCGGCGGCGATGGCGCCGGCCATCCGACCGGCGGTCTGTCCGCGGCGTCCGGTGAACAGCTCATAGAGGCTGGGCCGACGATTGGCCGCGGGGGTCTGGGGCAGCCGGCGGCCCAGCGCGGCCACGCTGATGGCGTCGGCGAATGCGGCGAAACCATCGGACTTGGCGACCACCCCGACCACCTCTTCGCGGCGACGCGCCTCCTCGATGAGGTCGGTCTCCATGCTGTGACCCTGCGCGGTCAGCAGGACCGGCGCCAGCCGATCGTGATTGCGCAATGACTCGATTACGTCGAGACCGTCGAACGCCCACTCGGTGTCCGGCCGGTTCCACACCAGGTCGGCGGTCACCACATCGAACCGCACCCGGCCGGCGACCCGGCGAATGAACTCGGAATCATCAGTGGCCACCTCCACCGTCCAGTCGGCGAATCGCGACCGCAGCGGCGCCGCGACCACCTCGCCCAACGGGGAGGCCACCAGTACACGTAAGCCCTCCGACATGGCCTCTATTGTGCATCGCTAACGACGTTCATGCGTAATCACGCATGACGATCGCGGTTTGGGGGCCTTTTACACCTGAATCCCGACCATTTGTGTCGCACGAAATGGTGACCTGCCCTCGCAAACCGGACATCGTTGACTCCATGCCGCACGACCCCTCAGATCGCCCCGTCCCGACCGTCGTTCCCGACTCCGACGGCACCGTCACGGAGGCTGCGCCCCTGTTCGTCGCGGTCGCCGCCGAGGACGACATCCTCGACACCGCCCTGTGCACCCTCGTGGAGGCCTGGGGTCATCGGGCCGGCATTCTGCGTCCCGACGCCGACCACTCCCGCTCCGGGCGACCCGCCGACGAGTCCGGGACGGTCATCGTGGTCCGCTCGACGCGTCGACTGATGGAGGTCCGGCAACATCTGCGTCTGCGCAAGGCGATCGTCGTCGGGCTCGGCGTGCGCGCCGACGATCCGCGCGGTATCGATCTCGCGAACACCGGGCGCGCCCCGGCCGAGCTCGCGGCATTCCTGACCAGCGTCGCCGATCGCCTTCCCCACCAGTCGGTCCGCGTCCGGCTGACCGATCGCGAACGACAGATCCTCACGACCTACGCGCTGGGCGCGACGATGCCCGAGACGGCCAAGCGCCATCACATCGCAGAAAGCACCGTGCGCGAACACTATCGCCGGGTGACCCAGCGATACGCCGACGCCGGCAAGCCCATCGGAAACAAGGCACAGCTGCTGCTGCGGCTGATGAGTGACGGATGGGTGCGTCCGCGGGAAATCCTGCACGCGGCAGGGTGAGTCGGCTCGCAGCATAGGGTCGGGTGGCAGCATGGGACTGTGCTGCTGCCGTCGCTGATCCCCCACGCACCCGACCTGTCCGATGCCGTCATCGTCGGTGACGACCGTCTGTCACGCGAAGACCTCGTCGGCGCCGCGACCGCGGTGGCCGAACGTATTCGCGGGGCACACACGCTCGCCGTCCTCGCCCGCCCGACGGCCTCGACGGTCCTCGCCGTCGTCGGCGGCCTGATCGCCGGGGTCGCGATCGTGCCGGTGCCGCCGGATTCGGGGCGCCGAGAACTCGACCACATCCTGCAGGATTCCGGCGCCCAGGCCTGGTTGGGTGCGGCCCCCGCCGACACGTCGCTGCCCGCCATCCCGGTTCGCCGCTACGCCAAGTCGTGGCATGCCCATCCCGAACCACCCGCCGACGCCACCGCACTGATCCTCTACACCTCGGGCACCACCGGTTTACCCAAGGGCGTCCCGATCACCCGACGCGCAATCGCGGCAGGCCTCGACGCCCTCGCCGACGCCTGGGCATGGACATCGGAAGACACACTCGCCCATGGCCTTCCGCTGTTCCACGTGCACGGCCTGATCCTGGGGGTGCTGGGACCGCTGCGGCACGGCGGCCGGCTGATCCACACCGTCAAGCCGACTCCCGACCACTACGCCCGCGCCGCCGACGCGGGTGCATCGATATTCTTCGGGGTTCCGACGGTGTGGTCGAGGATCGGCGCCGAGCCGGAATCGGCCCGCCTGCTGTCGGGGGCGCGGCTGCTGGTGTCGGGGAGCGCTCCCCTACCCGTGCCGGTGTTCGACCGGATCCGCGCGGCCACCGGCCACGAGATCGTCGAACGCTACGGCATGACCGAGACGATGATCACCGTGAGCACCCGCGCCGACGGCGAACGCCGGCCGGGCTGGGTCGGACTCCCGCTCGACGGCGTGCAGACGCGGCTGGTCGAGGGCGATGCCGTGCTGCCGCACGACGGCGAATCCGTCGGCGACCTTCACGTCCGCGGCCCCATGCTGGCATCGGGATATCTCAACCGGCCCGAGGCGACCGCACAGAGCTGGCTCGACGACGGCTGGTTCGCCACCGGCGACGTCGCCGTCATCGACGGGGACGGCATGCACCGCATCGTCGGACGCCGCGCCACCGATCTGATCAAGTCCGGCGGATACCGGATCGGCGCAGGCGAGATCGAAACCGTCCTGCTCGCCCACCCGTCGGTCGCCGAGGTGGCCGTCATCGGCGTCCCCGACGACGATCTCGGTCAGCGCATCATCGCCTACGTCGTCGGTGAGCAGGCCGCCGACGGTTCCGGCAGCGACGGGTCCGGCAGCGACGAGGACCTCATCGCGTTCGTGAGCGCCGAACTCTCGGCGCACAAGCGTCCGCGCGAGATCCGTCGGGTGGAGTCGTTGCCGCGCAACGCAATGGGCAAGGTGCAGAAGAAGCTGTTGGGGTGAGCAGCGATTGCCGTCCGACCGTCGCCTCGCCTGACGTAGTTTCCTTGTCATCCACAGTTCGTTCGGTCGGCTGACGCATCCCTGTCCGATGCCAAACTCTTCGCATAAGGTGTGTGGCATCGCACGTAGAGTTGCGGTTGGCCGTTCAACGAAAGAAAGGCATACGGACATGGGCGTGAGCCTGAGCAAGGGTGGGAACGTCTCGCTGACCAAGGAGGCCCCCGGTCTGACCGCGGTCGCCGTGGGTCTCGGCTGGGATGCCCGTACCACCACCGGTACCGATTTCGACCTCGACGCCAGCGCCATCGCGCTGGGCACCAACAAGAAGGTGCTCTCCGATCAGCACTTCGTCTTCTTCAACAACCTGCGCTCGCCGGACGGCTCGATCGAGCACACCGGTGACAACCTGACCGGCGAGGGCGAAGGCGACGACGAGGTCATCAACGTCGATCTCGCGGGTGTCCCCCCGGAGATCGACAGCATCGTCTTCCCCGTCTCGATCTATGACGCCGACGCTCGCAGCCAGTCGTTCGGCCAGGTCCGCAACGCCTACATCCGCGTCGTGAACCGCGCCGGCGGTGCCGAGATCGCCCGCTACGACCTGTCCGAGGACGCTTCCACCGAAACCGCCATGGTGTTCGGCGAGCTGTACCGCAACGGTGCGGAGTGGAAGTTCCGTGCCGTCGGCCAGGGCTACGCCTCCGGCCTCGCGGGCATCGCCCGCGACTACGGCGTCAACGTCTGAGAAACCGACACATCGCGCGAATGCCGCACCCGCTCATGGCGACGGGTGCGGCATTCTTCGTACGCATATCGCGCCTGTATCTGCCGCTCGTCCACATGTAGAAAGGCCACATCCCCGTGGTACTCCGAATATTCGGTCTCTCCATCGTCGTCACGGTCCTCTCCCTGATCGCCGCCTTCTTCTATGGCGGCACGACGGCCCTGTTCCTGACCCTCATCCTCGGCATCCTCGAGGTCTCGCTGTCCTTCGACAACGCCGTCATCAACGCCACCGTGCTGCGGCGGATGAGCGAGTTCTGGCAGAAGATCTTCCTCACCATCGGCGTGATCATCGCCGTGTTCGGTATGCGACTGGTGTTCCCGCTCGTCATCGTGTGGCTGGCCTCGGGCCTGAACCCGGTCGAGGCGATGCGATTGGCGCTGAACCCGCCGGCCGACGGGGCCGCGTACTTCCCCGACGGCTCGCCGAGCTACGAAACCTACATCACCGACGCCCACCCGCAGATCGCGGCGTTCGGCGGCATGTTCCTGCTGATGTTGTTCCTGGGCTTCATCTTCGAGGAGAAGGAGATCACCTGGCTCAGCTGGATCGAACGGCCGCTGGAGAAGATCGGCAAGCTCGATCAGCTCGAAGTGGTCGTCGCGGCGATCCTGCTCATCATCACCGCCGAGTTCATCGCACCCGATCAGGAACGGTCGACGGTTCTGTTCGCCGGCATCCTCGGCATGATCACCTACCTCGCCGTGAACGGTCTCGGTGAGCTGTTCAACACCGATGACGACGATCCCGACGAGTCCGATGACGAACGCGCACAAGCGCAACGCACACCAGGGGTCGACGACGCCGCGGCCGTTGCCGACGCCGAGGTACGCCGCCGTTCCGGGCCGAGCGATCTCGCCAAGGCGACCGGCAAGGCCGGCTTCTTCTTGTTCCTCTACCTCGAGGTGCTCGACGCGTCGTTCTCCTTCGACGGCGTCATCGGGGCATTCGCGATCACCGCGGACCCGATCATCATCGCGCTGGGCCTCGGCCTGATCGGCGCGATGTTCGTCCGTTCGCTGACCGTCTACCTGGTCCGTCAGGGCACCCTGAGCGAGTACGTCTATCTCGAGCACGGCGCCCACTGGGCCATTGGCGCTCTCGCGTTGATCCTGTTCTACTCGATCGGCACCCACGTTCCCGAGGTCGTCACCGGCCTCGTCGGCGTCGTTCTGATCGTGGCGGCCTTCATCTCCAGCGTCGTCCGGCGCCGCAACGAGCCCGCCGACGCCAAGGATCACATCGAGATCTGAGTTCGACCGACACCGATACACCACACGGATACACCAACGCGGCACGAGCTCGTGGGCGCCCCCTCTGCACGGGGCGCGTCCGCGAGTTCGTGCCGCGTTGGCGTTCTACCTGTCTCCTACTGCTGCTGCCCCAGCTGCTGGGTGATCTCCTGATTGATCTGCTGCAGTCCGGGCACCGACAGCCCGGGTAGGTGGCCCTGGATGGTCCGGACGATGGAGGTGTCGTTGCGAACCTTCTCGCTCGACTGGATGAGAACCGTTCCGCTGCCGGTGAAGTCGAACTGGCGCTCCTCGCCGGAGTTGATGCCGAAGCGCCGGCCGGCGGCGGCGATGAAGGAGTTCACCCAGGCCTCGTCGAAGTGCCGCGAGGGAAGCGACGGGGTTCAGTACATACCAATATCGAGATCAAGGATGGCGTCGCCATTAGTTAGTAGCAAAGCGACGGCGATCTTAAACGGAACTGACTATGGACCGGACCTATGTGATGGCCGCATTTCAACATTATTAGATTGAACTTCGCCGTAGGACCCCTGCGTCAGCTACCATATTGCAAGCACACCATGTGGGCGCCACTCAAAGAAGGCGAACGTTGTGAGAAATGATAACAACTCGAAAACAGTAGCGGAGGAGGACTGCGAGACCCTACCCCTTCGATTTCGAGTCGACCCAAACTTTCGCTATGTTCACGGGCCAAGTATCGACGCATCATCCCAGCTTGGGGGCGTTGATCTCTCTAGGCATCTCGCGGATAGAATCAGACACTCTCGCGGAGGAACGTTTCTGGTTGCAGGCTTCCGCGGCACCGGAAAAACGACACTCGTCCGTCGAGCAATCGAGCAGCTCGATAACACTCCAGAAGAACATACGCTCCCAATCTACTTGACTCTTGCCCGCCCCACGAGTGCAGCCGATCTCTTGTTCATACTTCTCCGTCAGCTGCATGAATCATTGCAGATCGATAATCGGTTTCAGTTGTGCAGTTTAGCACTTCGAGACGCGCTATCTCTTGCGGCGAAGAGAACCTACATGGCTAGTAAATCAACCATTTCTTCATCAACGGAGTCCCAGGCTTCGGCTTCTTTGACGGTTGGCTCCGGCCCAAAGGCCGAAGGTGGTCGCAAGCGGACGTCAAGCACTGGACTCGAAGACGCATATCTATCGTACTCCGAAACTGACGCGGAGTACGACCTAATGCGGATCTTCCGTCTTTTTGCAGGCGATCATGTAGTCAATATTAGATCCGGATATTTCGGATTGCGTAAACAAACATCGGTAACGAAATTCCACCCCATTATCGTGTTAGATGAAGTTGACAAGCTGACAACCCTCAAATCAGGGGATAACGGGGGATCCGACGCGCTGGAGTCTCTGCTCGGAAGCTTGAAGAACTTGCTGACGGCCGACGGGCCACATTTTATCCTAGTGGGCGGAGTAGATCTACTGGACAGGGTCAACCAAGAGTCCCAGCGCGGAATTGGAGTATTCGAGACAATTTTTGGTTTCCGAATGTACGTGCCCTGTGTCTGGAACCCACAGATATCGAGTCTCCTCGGAAACCCCCCTGCTTCGTCGCCCTGGGCCATACCGAACAACCTTCAAAGCTATCTGGAATATCGCTGCCGAGGAATTGCGCGTAAATACTGGCAAGAAGTGAATCAGCTTATAACCTGGAGGGACGGAGTTCCATACTTCTACTCTCCCCAGAGGAGCCGGAGCACTATCGACTTCTTTGCAAGTCTCCTTGCTAAGCTTCGACGCTTTATGGATCGCTATGAGCGTCGGAACTTTGAAGACCTTGATGCTCTCGAGTACGACCGGCGTCAACTATCAATTCTCTACTTTATGGACTGCGTCCTTGAAACAAGAGGATCGCCTTTCACGGCTTCGGATATTCTCGCCTCGGAGGACGGAGTTTCTTTCGACGATGTCCTGAGGATATCTAAGTTGTTCGCTCTGGAGTTCCTTTCTTATCTAACCGATCAGAGAATATTGAGGGTTGTCAGACAACCATCGAGCAGTACTGTCACCGCTTATGGCGACATTCGAAGACGGGAAGAGTCCGTGTTTGTTCTCCAGGATTGGGTGCGCTATCAGCTTCGCGATATCGGCGTCGCCCTGACGGCTCCGGGTACAAAGCATGTGGAAGAACAATCCGCCGAACCACAGCCTGATCATAAGGTCCCGCCTGTTCTCTCCCCTAGCAGTACTCGAAATTCTCCGAGTCCCGGATATCCTAGTCAGACACCTCATCTAGCTGAAGTATCTCTACCTCCTATCAAAATATTGGACGGCAAGTACCAGCTTCGTCGAGTAATAGGGCAAGGCGGAATGGGAACGGTGTACCTAGGCAGTGATCTGGACACCGATGATGATGTTGCGATCAAAATGCTCCCGCAATGGGTGACGGATGATCCGCTCGCGGTGGCGAGGTTACGGCGAGAGGCGGCGATGCTTGAGCGAGTGCGCCACCCTAACGTAGTACAAATCCTCCACTTTTCAGATGACGGCGAGTCGCCTTATCTCGTGATGGAGTATATAAATGGGGACACGCTCCGGCAGGCAAGTGAAAGGAGAAACGGATTCAGTGTTGACGAGGGGCTTGATCTGTTTCTACAGATCCTGGAAGGTGTACAAGCCTGCGCTGCTGCAGATGTACACCGTTTAGATTTGAAGCCGAGCAACATTATTGTTCGAGAGGAAAGCCTCAACCCGGTAATCATCGACCTTGGAATCGCCAAGCCCCTCAAAGATTCTCAGATTACTGATATTGGAACAGTAATCGGAACCCTTCCGTATATGGCGCCGGAGAGCGTAATGGACGAGGGTGTGAGGCCAGAATCCGAAGTATTCTGTGCCGGAATTCTATTCTATGAAATCTTGACCGGAGAACAAGCAAGGCCTCCTGCCTCGTCAGCGTTCTTGATGGTAAACAAATTGATGCAGCCACTCACCCTGGAGCGTCTTCACCTAATCCCTGAACCGATTCGTCCAGCACTTGTCCGCGCAACGCAATTGGATTACGAAACTCGATTTCACAGTGCTCAGGAATTCGCTGCCGCACTTCGCGCTGCGCGCGATTCGTTGACAGCTGACGACGCATCCTTGCGGATTGCGCGGCTTGATAGAGGTCGGTCATCAACACCAGATACTGAACGCCTCGCAACCACGCAGTTGTCCCCTTCAACCTCTCGCCAAGCGGGATCACAAACACCCCCGCTTCATTCCGATCCTCACGACAGTGAATAGCTCGTTGCTTCAGTAAGTCGACGTGGGTGGCTATACGAGTACGCCATATACCGCCCGCCGCGGCCTCCCTACTGCTGCTGCCCCAGCTGCTGGGTGATCTCCTGATTGATCTGCTGCAGTCCGGGCACCGACAGCCCGGGTAGGTGGCCCTGGATGGTCCGGACGATGGAGGTGTCGTTGCGAACCTTCTCGCTCGACTGGATGAGAACCGTTCCGCTGCCGGTGAAGTCGAACTGGCGCTCCTCGCCGGAGTTGATGCCGAAGCGCCGGCCGGCGGCGGCGATGAAGGAGTTCACCCACGCCTCGTCGAAGTGATGGCTCGGCGACGGGCAATCAGCCCACCCGACGAGGGCTTCGGGGTCGACGCGCACCGGCGGTTCGGCGAACATCACCGGCCCGTTGGACGACGCGAGGAACTTCCCGGTACCGATGAGCGTCAGGAAGCCGGGCACGATCGACTGCTGCAGCGACAACTGTGGTTGGAACGCAAGGAGATTGGCGGCCCGGATGGTGAGGTTGCCGTCGTCGAGGTCGTAGGCGTTGATGTTGTAGCCGCGGTCGCCGATGATGAGCTTGCCCTGACCCTCGGCCACCACGTAGTCGCCCAGGTGCAGCGGAGCCGAGAACTGTTGGGCCACCATGTGCAAGAGCTGCCCGGAGAGGCCGTGGGTCAGTGCCGTGAAGTTCATCTGCCCGTAGTAGGCGATCATCGCGCCCTTGGACATGAACCACGGCTGGTTGAGGTCGATACAGAACGAGTAGTCGTTGTCGGCGATGTTGTCGTCGGTCGGCAGGGTCGCCGGATTCCAGACGGTGTTGAGCTGGCTCACAACTTCTCCTCCGATGCCTGTACGTAGACGACGCCTTGCCCGGCGCATTCCAGTTGCATTGCCTCACCACCGGTTCGGCCGACGTTGCGCCAGCTGACGGTGGATCGCAGAGTGGTGTTGACCTGCCCTGCCGCCCCGACATAGGCCTGGGGGTC
The DNA here is from genome assembly GCF_029269935.1 of Gordonia sp. N1V. Taxonomy (NCBI): domain Bacteria; kingdom Bacillati; phylum Actinomycetota; class Actinomycetes; order Mycobacteriales; family Gordoniaceae; genus Gordonia; species Gordonia sp. N1V. The sequence continues at coordinate 33,262 of NZ_JARJDD010000031.1, read as the reverse complement.
GACGGTGACCGGCGGCCGATCCGGTGACACGGGAAGCTCGAAAACCCCTCCGTGACCGAGGATCACGACCTGCCCGGGCCCCGACAGCTGTGTGGTGAACATGCCCTGCCCGGTCATCGCCCCGGCGGCTGCCGACCGCATCGAGCGCAGTAGTCCACCGCCACCACCACCACCGCCACCCTGGGAAGTCACCGACACGATGGACGCCTGCAGATTCGAGGTGTAGGCGAGTGTGCGTGAGGCCTCCACGCGGATCATCCCGCCGACGGCGCCGACGTCGATGACCTGGACCTCGATCCCACGAAAGCCGTAGTGCACCACGCCTTGTCCCTGGGCGATCATCGTCGACTCGTGTTCACCGGACATCATCCGCCCGGCCATGCCCGCGACTCCACCCATGCCGCCCATCCCGCCGGGGGCACCGGCGACCTGGTGTGGTTGAAAGAAGACGTTGCCGGTGTAGAAGAGCATCGCCCCGCGCCGCGCGACGACGGGCCCGCTGCGGCTGATGTCGACCGAGACGACCTTGCTGTTGACCTTCTGGAACATGTCGGTGCTCCCCTATCGCTCGGCCGGTTGGATGGAGACCACGCCGGTACCGTCCCAGCGCAGCGAGAACGCTTCTCCGCCACCCTGTCCCAGGGCACTGCGCCAGCTGACGTCGGTGACGAAGGACTGGCTCAATGCGCCGCGTGCGCAGACGAAGGCGTCGGGGTCCACGACGAGCGGATACTGCGGGCTCACCTCGAGATGGATCAGTGGGCCGCCCTGCGAGAGCAAGGCGATCTGACCGTGGCCGGTGACGGTGGTGGTGAACAGCCCCTGACCCGCCGTCGCACCGCGCACCCCGGCGAAGGTGACGTTGGTCTGCAGATTCCCGTTCAGCACCATCAACTGTTGGGATTCGACCTGCAGGGTCTCACCGTTCATCTCGATGATGGTGGTCTCGGCGGCGTTGTGGGCGAAGTACACCACGCCACTACCGGAGGCCTCCATCAACGACAGTCCCTCACCGGTGGCACGTTGCTTCATCCCGGCGAGAAGTCCATCGCCACCACCGAATCCGGCGGACTTGAAGTTGACCTGTCCCTCATAGGCGACCATCGACCCCGACAGTGCCCGGACCGCCGAGTTGTTGAGCCGGGCCTCCACCACCCGTTTGGAACGCTGTACGAGCTGCATACGCCACCCCTTCGCGATTGTGCCGTTCGTCCGATACGACACGCCTGCCGAAGAACCTAGTCGATAGCATCGGTGGCGTGCCCAGGAAGTTTGCGAGGAGATGGTTCGGGGCCAGCTCACGTGCACAAGCCGATCTCGGTGCGTACTCAACTCGAATGACGTCGGCGTTCCTCGCCTCCGAATCCGCACTCTCCGACATCGACTCCGCGGTACAGACCGCCCACGATCTCGATCCCCGATCCCGCGTCCGCGATCAGTGGATCTCGGTCCGTGAGCGCTACGCCGAAGTGACCGCCGAGTATCTCCGCCTCTCGGCCGCGGCGAGCGCGCCGGAGGGACCACGCCCGGGCGTCGAGGAGCTCTCACGCTGCACGGATGCGCTGGAAGCGATGACCGAGGAGATGAGCCGCTTCGGGCAGACCCACGCCGCCGAACTCGACCGTGCCCGACATTCGGTTACCGAGCTCGGAGTGCTCGAGCAACGCGCGCGGGTCGCGGCGACGACGTCGGCGACCGCACTCGATCAGGCCCCACCGGAGCTCATCGGGCTGCGTATCGTCTCCCGCGCCGCCGACGCCTTGCGCGACGCGACGATCTCGTTCGGCAACGCCGAGGGCATCCGCTCCCGGAAGTCGGCGGCGACGGCGGTGCTCGCTGCCGCCGAACGCGTCGGGTCGGCGTTGTCGGACGCTCCCGGCTTCGCCGATCGCGCCCTGCGCGTCATCCGGTCGGTCGACACCCGACGCAGCGCGATCGAGACCCGCCAGGCTCAGATCCCCGACCAACTCTCGGCCCTGCGACGCGAGTTCAGTGGGGACTGCTCGCAGGATCTGCAAAACTCCGACGCCGTCATCCGCGAGCACCTGCGGGCCGCCGACGCCCACCTCGAAACGGCCCGGACCGCTTTGCGCACTATGCCCGACCAGGCCATTGACGATGCGGAAGCCGCCCGCGACGATCTCGACGCCGCCGAGCAGGCTGTCGACGCCGTCGGTGATCGGCTACGACTGCTACGTGAGGTGCGCGCCGATCCGGCGGCCACCGAGCAGCGGGTGCGGTTCCGGTTACGAGACGCACAACACTTCGCGGTCAACAACGCTCTGGTTGACGAATGGGGCTCGGTGCTCGATGCTCAGGCCGACCGGATCTCGAGGGCGCGGGGGGTGCTCGACCGGGTTCACCCCGATTACTGGTCGTATCTGACACAGCTGCGTGCCGTGGACCAGCGCATCGTCGAGATCGTCGACCGCATGAGAGGACAGGTGGCCGCACGATGACCACGACCGCGCCGCGGGGTGTCGACTCGACGCACGAAGTCGCCGACTCGACCGAAGTCACCGGCCCGAGGCATTTTCACCAGCTCGCTCCCGACGTCCTCGACCGGCTGTTCCTGCGTCGGCCCGAGCCGATCACGACCCAGTGGTCGACGCAACGCACCGCCGTCGCCCTGGGTGCGACGCTCTACGTTCCGGCCACCCGCCCCGACCTGGCCGAGGTCATCGCACGACGTCATCGCGAGGGCGTCATCTCCATGGTCATCGACCTCGAGGACGCGGTCGCCGATGAGCATTCCGACAAGGCGATCGACGCGACCGTCGCCGCCCTGCACCAGCTCGACGGCTCCTCGGCCGGACAGATGTTGTTGTTCGTGCGGGTCCGGGAGGTCGCCCAGATCTCCTCCATCACCTCCAAGCTCGAGTCCGCCGGGGCGCTCTCCGGGTTCGTGATCCCGAAATTCAGTGCCGGCGAGGCGGATACGGCGTTGCAGGAGATCAATCGGTCCGCGCGACGTCTGGGCGGTCACCTGTGGGCGATGCCGGTACTCGAATCGGCGGCGCTGGTGCACAGGGAATCGCGTGATGACGAATTAGCCACCATTGCAACAGCTCTCGACGATCACCGCGATCAGGTGCTGGCGGTGCGGATCGGCGCCACCGACATGTGCGGGCTGTTCGGCATTCGTCGCGACCGCGATCTGACGATCTACGACGTGCGGGTGGCGGCCGACGCGATCGCCTGCGTCGTCAACATCCTCGGCCGCGCGGACGGGACCGGTCACGTCATCACCGGGCCGGTGTGGGAGTACTTCGCCGATCACGAGCGCCTTTTCGCCCCGCAGCTGCGCACGACCCCGTTCCGCGATCACGACGCGGTCTGGTTCCGCCAGCAGCTCGTCAGCCGCGACATCGACGGCCTCCTCCGCGAGATCGCTCTCGACCGCGCGAACGGCATGCACGGCAAGACCGTCATCCACCCGGCACACGTCGCACCGGTGCACGCGTTGAGCGTGGTGACCCACGAGGAGTATCACGACGCCGTCGACATCCTGGCCGGCACGACCGGCGGGGTGGCCGCGTCTGCGTACCGCAACAAGATGAATGAGATGAAACCGCACCGCAAGTGGGCCGAGCGGGTGATGGACCGGGCCGCCGCATTCGGCGTCACCGCACCGGGCGTCAACTTCGTCGACCTGCTCACCGCGATGGACGCCGCGTGAGTTCACCGAGCCACATGGGTACCGCCGCGCGGCCGGCGGACTGGGTGACCGAGCAGTTCGGGGTGTCGATGACCGGTACCGACGATCTGGTGATCCTCGGGCTGCGGCGCAACCGTCGCCGGGCGCACCTGTTGGTGTCGACGGTGCTGGGCAAGCACATCCCCACCCCGCCCGCCCGGGTTCGTGGTGCCGCCGACGCCCTCGGCGACGCCGTGATCGAGCTTGTCGGTGCCGACCTCGCGGCGCGTGCCACGGTGCTCGGGTTCGCCGAGACCGCGACCGGCCTCGGACATTGTGTGGCTCACCGCTGTTCGGCGCGACTGTATCTGCACTCCACGCGGCGACGCATCGCCGGTGTTCGGGTGTCGGGGACCTTCGAGGAGGGCCACTCGCACGCCACCACTCATCTGCTGCAACCGAGTTCGCCCGAACTGTTGTCACTGGACCCGGCGGCGCCCGTGATACTCGTCGACGACGAGATCTCCACGGGCTCGACCGCCTTACGCGCGATCACCGCGCTGCAGCGGATCACGCCGCGCGGCCGGTATGTAGTGGCGTCACTGGTGGACATGCGTACCGATCCCCACCGTGCCGAATCCGCGCGCGTCGCAGACGAACTCGGTGTCCGGATCGATCACGTCGCACTCGCTGACGGCAGCATCGAGCTGCCCGAGGGGATCGTCGACGCGGTGTGGGACAGCGTCGCCGACCCGCTCAACCCGGTCGACGAGCGACGTGGCCGCGTCACCGAGATCGCTCTGCCGTGGCCCTCGGGTGTACCCGATGGTGGCCGACATGGGTTCGCGCACAGCGATTCCGAGACTTTCGCTCATGCGGTCGCCGACGCCACCACGGCAGTGGCCGACCACCTCGATCCGGCGCTCGAGGTGGTGGTCGTCGGTCACGAAGAGCTCATGTACCTGCCGCTGTGCCTCGCCGAGGAACTCGACCGGCGCGGTATCCCGACGCGATATCAGACGACCACCCGCTCACCGGCACACGTCCGCGACGTCGACGGTTACCCGCTGCGTCGCGGGTTCACTTTCACCGCACCGGAATCCGACCCGGGGACACCCCGTTTCGTCTACAACCTGGTGCCGGGGGCAACGGTGGTGATGGTCATCGACGCGCCCGCCGACACCGACCTGCTGCGCGCGCCGGGCGGGCTGCTCGACGTGGTGACCGCCGCGGGTCACGACGTGTGCCTGGCGATCCTCCCGACCGGCAAGGGGCTCCGATGACCACACCAGCACCACCGCCGCTGCGCGGGCCCGCGTTCGGGTCGTACGCCCCCGACGAGGTCACCTGGCTGCTGAAGGACCTCTCGCACGTGGCGCTCGAAGGTGAGCTGGCCGAACGTGAGCGTCGCATCCAGTCCGGCGCCGCCCATTACGCCGAGTCCCTGCCGATCGAGTACCAGCCGGGCGCGCAGTATCAGGAGCTGTTCCACACCGCTCTGCGGGAGTCCGCTGCCCGGCTCGCGCACGCCACCGCAGTGGTGAGCGAACTGGTTGTCGCCGAACGTGATCGGCAGCCCACGCTGGTGTCGCTGGCGCGTGCGGGCACCCCCGTCGGCATCCTGATGCGGCGGTGGATACGTTTCGCGCATGGCCTCGACACACCGCACTACACGATCTCCATCGTGCGGGATCGGGGCATCGACACCGTCGCCCTCGACCACATCACCGCACGGCACCGACCCGAGTCGGTGGTCTTCGTCGACGGGTGGACCGGTAAGGGCGCGATCGCGCGCGAGCTCACCGACGCCCTCGACGCCTACGTCCGGGCCGGCGGCGCGCGGCTGGCCGACGAACTCGCCGTCCTCGCCGATCCCGGGTCGTGCACCCGCACCTACGGCACCCGCGACGATTTTCTCATCGCCTCGGCGTGCCTGAACTCGACGGTGTCGGGATTGGTGTCGCGCACGGTGCTCAACGCCGACCACATCGGTCCCGGGGAGTTCCACGGCGCCAAGTTCTACCAACACCTCCGGGAGTGCGACGTGTCGAACCTGTTCCTGGATACCGTGTCCGAGCGTTTCGCAGATGTGGAGCCCGATGTCCGGAGGAGTATCGAGCGCATCCTCGACAGTGCCCGAGAGCCGCGGTGGTCCGGCTGGGCGTCGATGGAGCGCCTACGCGACGAGTACGGGGTGTCGTCGGTGAACTTCGTCAAACCCGGAGTCGGCGAGACCACCCGCGTGCTCTTGCGGCGCGTGCCCTGGATGGTTCTCGTCCGCGAACCAAATCTGCCCGAACACCACCACATCCGGGTGCTCGCCGCCGAACGTGGCGTTCCCGTCGAGGTGCGCTCCGATCTGGCCTACTCCTGCGTCGGGCTCGTCAAGGAGGATGCGTGAGCGGCCCTGCTTCCCCGGGACAGTGCGCCACCGGCCTGGTGGCCACCGATCTCGATCGCACCCTGATCTACTCCCGAACGGCGATGGGCGAGAGCCAGTTTGCCGACGTCGATCCGGTGTGCGTGGAGATCTATCAAGACGCGCCGCTCTCGTACATGACCCGCCGGGCGCACAGCCTGCTGGCACAGCTCACCGAGTTGGTGCCGGTGATCCCGGTGACGACCCGAACCCCGGCGCAGTTCGGGCGGATCACGTTGCCCGGCAGTTCGTTTCGCCATGCGGTCGTCTCCAGCGGCGGCCGTGTGCTGTGCGACGGCGCCGACGACGCGGCGTGGCGGACCCGGATCGAGCGGCGCGTCGCCGCCACGTCGGCGCCGCTGGCCGAGGTGACCGCCGGGCTGGCGGCCCGCATCGACGACGGTTGGGTGCGCTCGCTGCGCACCGCCGACGATCTTTTCTGCTACATCGTCGTCGACCTCGATGCTCAGCCCACGGCCTTCCTCGACGACTGGCGCGCCTGGTGCGCGGCCCGCGAGTGGACGGTCTCGCAGCAAGGCCGCAAGATCTATGCGCTGCCGCGCGAGGTCACCAAGTCCGCGGCACTCGCCCACGTCCGTGAGCGGCTCGTCGACGACGGCACGCTGGCCGCCGGGAACGAGGTTTACGCCGCCGGCGACGGCCGCCTCGACATCGACCTGCTCACCTACGCCGACGCGGCCGTCCGACCGTGCCACGGCGAACTCGACCAGATCGGCTGGATGCGCCCCGATCTGACGATCACTGCCGATCCCGGTGCCCTGGGCGGGGAGCAGATCGTCGAATGGTTCCTCGCCCGTGTCGGCGCGGATGCCAGGATGGGGGCATGACCGTACTGACCAAGGGCCAGAACGCACCACTGCCGGGAAGCGAGGCCTTCGTCTCCGTCGACGTGGGAGATCCCGCCGATCTGTCGGCCCTGCTGGTGACCGACACGATGAGGGTTCGCACCGACGCCGACTTCGTGTTCTACAACCAGCCCACCGGACCGGGCGTGGACCTGCAGAATCCGACGAACCGACCCGTGCTGCGGGTCCGGACCGACGCGGTGCCCGCCGACATCCACGCCGTACGCGCGGTGATCACCCTCGACGACGCGTCGTCGAGCTTCGGCCGACTCGGGGCTCCGGTCGCCCACGTGACCGACGCCCGCGGCATCGAGCTGTTCACGTACACGATCGACGGGCTCTCCTCCGAATCGGTGGTGGTGGCGCTCGAGTTGTATCGGCGCGGCGGCGGCTGGAAGGTCCGCGCGGTCGGTCAGGGTTACGCGGGCGGATTCGCCGACCTCGTGCGTGATCACGGCGTCTCGGTCGACGATGCGCCGGCCCCGACGCCGGCCGCCCCGGTGACCCCACCCCCACCGCCAACCGCGCCGACATCCGGATATGCCCCGCCACCACCGGGATTCACTCCGCAGGGTCCCGCACCGCAGGGATTCGCCCCGCCACCTCCGCCGCCGCCGACTCCCCCGGCACCGGCGCCGCCCAGCGCGCCCGGCGAGGTCAGCCTGACCAAGAATCGGCGCGTGGATCTGTCCAAGGGCCAGAAGGTGTCGCTGCGCAAGGACGGTGGCGTCGCACTCACCCGCATCCGGATGGGCCTCGGATGGGACCCGATCAAGCGCGGTGGGTTCTTCGGCGGACGTCAACGCGACATCGACCTCGACGCCTCGGTGCTCATGTTCAGCCGCGGGCAGGTCGCCGACGTCGTCTATTACGGCAGCCTGCGCAGCGACGACAACTCGATCGTGCACTCCGGCGACAATCTGACCGGTCAGGGCGAGGGCGACGACGAGGTGATCAACGTCGATCTGACCGCGATTCACCCGGCCATCGACAATCTCGTCTTCACCGTCACCTCGTATCAGGGGCAGACCTTCCAGGAGGTCGACAACGCCTACTGCCGCCTCGTCGATGAGACCACGGGCGCCGAGTTGGCCCGGTTCACGCTTGCCGGCGGGATGGCGTTCACCGGGGTGACGATGGCGGTCATCTCCCGTGAGAACGGGGAGTGGAAGCTGCGCGCAATCGGTGACGGATTCCAGGGCAAGACCCCACGCGATGCGGTGCCGCACGCGGCACGGCATCTGGCCTGACGCACGCGATCCGGCGTGACGTCAGTCCGTCGGGCCGTACATCGCGCCGTACCACAGCGCGGTCATGGTGGCGATCGCCGTCTCGTCGTCGGGCGCCTCGACACCGATATCGCCCTTGCCCGCCAGCCATGTCCAGCAAAAGGATTCGAGCATCGAGATGATCGCCGACGCCATCGTCGGCAGGTCGATCCCGGCCAGGTGGCCGGTCTTGCGGGCACGCTTGAGATGCGTCATGACCCCGCGCATCCCGACCGCGCGCATCTCGCGCGCCCGTTGCGCGTACCTCTCGTCGGTCATCGCCATCTGCGTCAGCCCGATCATCTCCGGCAGATGCTGGCGCGACGTCGTCCAGTACGCGGTGACCGCACCGCGCACACTCTGGTACGGGTCGTCGGACATCGCGGCCATCGACTGCTCCATCACCTCACCGGTGAACTGGTCGAGGAGGGCGTCGAGTAACTGCGCCTTGTTCTCGTAGTAGTTGTAGAACGATCCCGGCGAACGGCCCGCCGCGCGCGTGATGTCGGCGATCTTGGCGTTGAAATAGCCCTGCTCGGCAAACACCTCGCGGGCGGCGTCGAGCAGCGCCCCCTCGGTGCGCTCACCCTTGCGCTTGGTCGCCATCGCCGCTCTCTCTGTGTCCGTTCATGCCGGTGGTCACGCCGCGCGTGAATCCGGATTGGAGATTACGGGACCGGCCGATCTGACCGTAACCGAACGCAGAACTGTTTCTAAATCTAGACTCAGTTTCAGAATCAACATGTTCGGAGGTTCCGCCATGACCGCACAGGCCATCATCCACGACAGCATCGATGCCGCGGTCCGTCGGCGCGCCCGCGAGCACGCCGACGACATCGCCGTCGTCGACCCGTATCGCCACCTCACGTGGAGCGATCTCGATGCGGCCGCCGATCGGCTGGCCGCGTCGCTGTCGGCACAGGGCGTCGGGCGCGGTGATCGGGTGGCGTGGTTGGGACCGAATGTCGCCGCGTATCCGATCACCGTGCTGGCCGCGTGGCGCCGTGGCGCGTCCATCGTCGGGCTCAATCTCCGTCTGCCGACATCGGATCTCGCCGCGATGACGCGGGCGGTGCGTCCCGCCCATCTGGTCTACGAGGCGCACTATTCGGAACTTGCTGCCGCCCTGGATGTTCCGAGCCGGACCGGGGTGGCCTCCGACGACGTATCGTGGCCACCAGTTGTGTCGGCGGGTGGCGCCGGGGTCGACCGTGCGGCGATGGATACCGACGCCGACGACGAGGCGCTGATCTACTTCACCTCGGGATCGACCGGACATCCGAAGGCGGTGCCGTTGACCCGCGGCGCGATCGAGGCGACGCTGCCCTATGCGGCCGTCCATCGCTTCGACGAGAACTCCCGAGCGCTGGTGATCCCACCGAACTTCCATGCTGCCGGGGCAACCTGGGCCAACTACGGCATGTACATCGGGATGCGGCTGGTCTACATCGCCGACACCTCTCCGGCCGGCATCGCCGATGCCATTGAGGAGCAAGGCATCACCCATACGCTGATGGTGCCCACCCTGATCCACTCGCTTCTCGGCGAACTCCGCGAGCACCCCCGTGCGCTTCCGTCGCTGCAACACGTCGGCTACGGCGCCTCGTCGATCACCCAGCAACTGCTCGGTGACGCCATCGGACTCCTCGGCTGCGAGTTCGCACAGGTCTACGGCCTCTCCGAAACCGGTGGCGGCGTGGCCTTTCTGGAGGTCGAGGATCACCTGGGCGATCACCCCGAGCGACTGTCCTCAGCCGGAAAACCGGGTGCCGGTATCGATGTCGAGGTCCGCGATCCGGACGGGTCGGTACTCGCGGCCGGCGCGTCCGGCGAACTGTGGTTTCGCTCGCCCTGTGTGACCCGTGGCTATCTCGACAATCCCGATGCCACTGCGCGGGTGCTCGTCGACGGCTGGTTCAACACCCGTGACATCGGCTTTCTCGACGACGACGGCTACCTGTATGTGCAGGGCCGTTCGGACGACATGATCTGCACCGGTGGGGAAAACGTCCACCCGCCGGTCGTCGAGGAGGTCCTCTCTGCGATGCCGGGTGTCGAGGAATGTGCGGTGTTCGGCGCACCCGACCCGCATTGGGGCCAACGGGTGTGCGCGGCGGTGGTCGCCACGGAACCGATCAGCGAAGCCGACGTGATCGCCTGGTGCACCGAGCGTCTCGGGCGTTTTCAGGTACCCAAGTCGGTGGTGTTCCTCGACGAACTGCCCCGCACGGCGACCGGGAAGGTCAAGAGGTCGGCATTGAGTGTGTGATCAACCGCGTGTGGGATCGACCGAGTGTCACACCAGATCGGTTGTCACCGCGACCATTTCGGCATTGATCGCCACATCGTATGAATACTGCGATATTCCGTCCTTGTCTTACATGGATGGCAGACCTAGCGTGGCAGAGGTATGGGGTGGATCACAGCTGAGAGGTCGCACATGTCCACATTCGTTCTCGTCCACGGTGCTTGCCACGGCGGATGGTCCTGGCGACCGGTCGCCGAGATCCTGCGCGAACAGGGCCACACCGTCTACACGCCGACGTTGCCGGGACTCGGCGCCGAGGACGCCCGCGCGGACGTTCGATTGTCGGATTCCGTTGCAGCGCTCGTTGATTACGTCGAGACTCGGGACTTGCACGACATCGTCCTCGTGGGGCACAGCTGGGGCGGGTTCCCGTTGTCCGGCGCTGCCGCGGCGATCGCCGATCGGATCGAGCGACTCGTCTACTGGAGCGCGTTCGTTCCGCTCACGGGCGAATCACTGATCGATCTGTGCCCGCCCGCCTACGGCGACATGTTCCGAGCCTCGGCCCAGTCGTCGCGGGACAACTCGGTGATGTTTCCCTTCGAGGTATTCGCAGGAGCGTTCATGCAGGACGTCGGCGCCGAGGTTCAGCGGGTGATCCACCCGCTCCTCGAACGCCAGCCGTTCCACACCATGAATGACTCGCTCGACCTCGATGACTGGGCGCGGCTGGCACTTCCCTCGGTGTATCTGCTCGCTGAGGACGACTTGGCGCTGCCCCCAGGCGAATACGGCTGGGAACGCTTCGCCGGGCGCCTCCCCGAGGGCTCACCGATGCTGCGGACCCCCGGTAGCCACGAAGCACAACTGTCGTCGCCCGCCACACTCGCCGCGAGCTTTGTCGAGGCGGCGACGGTGCCACTGCAACCGAAGGTGTCCTCTGCTCGGCGGTAGCCGAGGCGGAGGATTCAGACGTGCACAGCCCACGCATCGCGATCATCGGCGCAGGAATCGGCGGCCTGACGCTGTCACTCGCGCTTCGTCGCCATGGCATCGCCAGCGAGATCTACGAACGCACCGAGGAATTGCGGGAGGTCGGTGCAGCCGTCGCGCTGTCGGCGAACGCGACGCGCTTCTATGAGGGTCGGCTCGAACTCGGTGACCGATTCGCGAAGGTGTGGGCCGAGATTCCCGAACTGATCTTCCGCGACGGCCGCTCCGGCGAGGTCATCGGCCGGCACTACGGCGGCGAGGAGTACCGCCGCCGTTACGGCGCGCCCTACGCCGGCGTGCACCGGGCCGATCTCCAGGCCATCCTGTCGGAGGCAGTGGGTCCCGACACCCTGCATCTCGCCCGCACGCTCACCGACATCGACGACAGCGGTACCGAGGCGGTTCTGACCTTCGACGACGGCTCTACCGCCGCAGCCGATCTCGTCATCGGTGCCGACGGCGCCCACTCCACCGTTCGACGACTCGTGCTCGGCTACGACGACGCCCTTTACTCGGGCTGCTCCGGCTTTCGCGGCATCGTCGACCCGTCGCACCTACGGTCGCTACCCGACCCGGAGGCCATTCAGTTCTGGATGGGGCCGGGTGGACACCTGCTGCACTACCCGATCGGATCCGGCGCACACAATTTCCTGCTCGTCGAACGGGGCCCGGCACCGTGGCCCTACCCTGCCTGGACTGCGCCGGCCACTGATTCCGAACGGATGAAGCACTTCTCGGGCTGGCATCCGGCGGTGACGGAGATGGTCGAGGCGGCCCCTGTCGGGGATCGCTGGGCGTTGTTCCACCGCCCGCCGCTCGCGCGATGGAACCACGGCCGCATCACGCTACTCGGCGACGCCGCGCACGCCCTCGTCCCGCACCACGGTCAGGGCGCCAACCAGTCCATCGAGGATGCCATCGTCCTCGCCGACCAACTCGCCGCGGGCACCGATCTCGACGCCGCGCGCGCCGACTACGAGGACCTCCGTCGAGACCGCACCCGGCGGGTGCAGTACGCCTCGATCACCACCGCCGACGTGCTCCACCTGCCCGATGACTCGCCACTTCTCCACGGGCGCAACGCCCGTCTGGGAGCACCCGGCTTAGCCGCTCGCCATCTCGACTGGATTCACGGCTTCTTTGCCTCCCACTCCTGAGGTCACGAGGTCCAGGCATCCGTCCAACACCGCACGGTCGTAGTACTCCGCCGGGGTTCCGCCCGCCACCGCGAGGGTTCGAGCGTGCCGAAAGTGGAGGTGCGCGTCGTGTTCCCAGGTGAATCCGATACCTCCGCTGACCTGGATGAGTGAGCTCGACGCCGCCAGATAGGTCTCACCGGCCGCGGCATGCGCCAGTGATGCGAGGTGCACCGCGGTATCGGGGTCGGCAAACGTCGCACGGTCCAGCGCCGCGGCGCCCGCGGTCACCAGTCCGCGGGCACCGACCACGTCGACCGCGGTCTGCGCGCACCGGTGCGCAATGGCCTGATAGCTGCCGATCGGGTGGCCGAATTGCTCTCGCACTCCGGCGTATTCGACCATCAACGACACACATCCTTGAGCCCCGCCGACCTTCTCGGCGGCCCGCAGCAGCGTCGACGCATCGCGGAATCGTTGCAGCGCAGCATCATCGCCCGGCTCGGTGATGAGCAGGGCCGGCGCACCTGTGACGGTCACATCGGCGCGCGGCAGTGCGAAGTCGACGGTGGTTCGGGATCTCCGGTCGGCGGAGTCGTCGAGTATCACCAGCGCGGCGGCAACGCCGTCGTCGGTGCGCACCTCGGCGACCGCGAGCCCGGCAACAACACCGTGCGACACTGCCGAGAGCACACCGGTCGCCGCGCCGGCACGCCAGAGCGGAAGAGATTGTGGCTCTGTGACTTCGGTGTCGAGAGTCGACCCGGGGACGACCATACCAGCGAGCAGACCCTCGATTGTTCCGGTGAGGTCGACGGCATCATTGAGGCCACCGAGCGCGCCCTCACCGAGCGCGCCCTCACCCAGAGCGCCCTCACCCAGAGCGCTCTCACCCAGGCCCCCCTCACCCAGCGCCCAAGTCGCGAGCACGGCGGCCCGCACCGGCCCGGGATACAGGGCGGCTCCACACTCCTCGACGGCGGCCACCAAGCAATCCAGACCCAACCCCAGACCACCCCACCGCAGCGGCATACCCAAGCTGCACAGCCCGACGTCCGTGGCGAGCGTCCGCCAGCCGCTCTCGTCGAATCCACTCGGCTGCCGGCCATCCCTGGTGCGGCGGACCTCGTCGAGACCGGGTCGGGTCGCGAAGTAGTCGCGCAGGGCGGCACGCACCTCGTCCGGCGAGATGTCGGGTGTGGTGCCGGCCGGACGGGAGCTGTTCAGAGACTCGTCCATGACCGCTCGCCCAGCCACTCGGTGATGGTGTCGACCGCCTTCTTCAGGTACGGCAGCTGGGCACGACCCGAATAGTAGTGGGTGGCACCGACAATGGTGTGCATCTGCTTGTCCGGGTGGCCGACGGCGTCGTAGAGACGTTGAGTGTGGCTTGGCGTGCACGCGTTGTCGGCGCTGTTGCCGAGTACCAGCGTGGGCACGGCCAAATCGGCGGCACACCGCGGCCCATCGCCATTGGCGTCGTCGAAACTCCACTGCGACAACCAACTCCGCAAAGTGGTGAAGCGGGCCAGGCCCACCGGACCCATGTTGACGATCCTCGGGTCGCCGAGGTAGCAACCCGGTTCACGATCGTTGGGGTCCTGGGTGAGGTCGAGCCACCGGGGGTCGGCCATCGTGCCATGCACGACGAATCCCCGCTCCATCAACGGTTCTCCCTTGGCCCGCAGATCGTCGAGCTGCTCACGCACCCACGCCGTGATGCGCCGGTTCCGGTCGATCTGGGCCGCACGGTATCGGGTGACGAAGTCGTCGGTGTACGGCGGCTGATTCGGGTTGTTCGGGTTGTAGAGATCGAGTTCGGGATCACGCTTGTCGGGATCGGTCTCATCGAGGATCGACGGGTCCGTCCATTCGGTGAGCGTGCCGTGCCTGCTGACGTGCGCGGCGAGCAACATCATCCCGTCCGCCGCAGGCAGGTCGAGTTGCGTCAGATCGGGCGGCTCGCCGGCGGGGGTCGCGGTGACCGTCGCATGTTGCGCCTGCTGCTGGTAGTACAGCGACAACGCTCCGCCGCCACTCCACCCGGCGAGAACGACATTGCGGTACCCGAGCCGATCGCGGGCATCGGCGACGCACGCGCCGAGATCCTGGACGACCTTCTCCATGATCAACGCGCTGTCGACACCCCGGTAGCGGCTGTTGCAGTAGATGACGTGGTGGCCGGCGCGAGCGAGCGCATTGGTCATCGGTAGATAGGCTCCACCGCCGATGGGGTGCATGAACACGATAACGGTGTCCGAGCTGATTCCCTTGGGCTGCAACAGATAACTCTCGAGTACCACGCTCTCGGTGACACCGCCGTAGGTGTCCCGGTAGGCCGAGGTGTCGTCGAAGACGACGAGATAGGGGATGCGGTCGTAGTCGAATCTGCGCGCCGTCGAATCCGTGGGGCTCATACCTGTGCCTCCGCGGCGACCTCGGCGGCAGCTGCGGCCGTCATCACCGGGGTGGCGATGAGCCGAAGACGTGTGTCGATCGCGATGACCTGCCATTCGACGCGTTGGTCGACCTCGAATCGGCGCCGGGCTCGTTCGCGCGCACGCTCGGGGATGCCGTGGTGGATTCCTTGTGGCGCATGCGAAATCAGACCAGGCGGCATGTCGATGCCGAAGACGCTGCCGCCGTGATAAAAGGCGATCTCGTCGAAGTCGGTGTTGCGGTGATACCAGGGCAACCGTTCGGTGCCCGGGCGGCCTTCGACGGGTCGGGGCAGGAAGTTCATCACGTACACGCCGGTGGCCTGCATGAACAGATGCACCGTCGGTGGCAGATGCACCGTCTCGGAGGTGATCACGTCGTAGTCCTCGATGTTGAAGGTGAATGCGAAGTTGTCTCCGCGCCAGCCTTCGACGTCGAGCGGGTTGAACGGGTAGAAGAGCGACGTGGCGCCCTCACGCTGCCGGAAGCGCACCTCGTACTCTTCGCGCCCGTCGTCGGGGAATACCTCCGCCTCGGGCACGACCACCAACGACGGGTCGAACGGGAAGAAACGTCCCAGCACGCCGGCGTCGGGGACCCGGTACTCCTCGGTGGCCTCGATGATCAGGAAGTGGCAGCGATCGTCGGGGATCTGCCGGAAGGTGGTGCCCTTCGGGAGGTAGACCCAGTCGCCCGGGCGGTAGGCCAGTCGCCCGAATTCGGTCTCGAAATGACCGGTGCCGTCGTGGACGAAGATCAACTCGTCGCCATCGACGTTGCGGGTGTAGAAGGGCGCCACGGTGTCTCGACGCGACAACGAGATCCGACAATCGGCGTTGTAGAACATGAGCAGCGGCTCACCGGCCGGATCGATCTGATCGGTCGGCGTCAGATCCGTTGTCGCGCGGTCGACCCCGGCGAGATCTCCGACGGCACGGTACTGCGTCGGGTCGTTGCGGCGGTACAGGTGTGCGGTTCGCCCGGTGAACCCGTAGCGGCCGAGCTCGTCGTCCTTGAGGTCCTCGACGTCGCGGTGAACCTGACGAGGCGTCCGGCCCTTGCGGTGGGTGATGAACGACTCCATCTCGACACTCCTTCGTGGGTGGTGCGGCACGGTCGTGCCGGAAACTATCGGCGGGGCAACCCGAGTCCGCGTTGGGCGATCACGGAGAGCTGGATCTCGTCGGTGCCGCCGGCCAGGTGCAGGGCGGGGACGCCGAGGATGAATTCCGACCACGCGAAGGTGTCGGGGCCAGCGTTGTCGACGAATGCCCGCTCCCCGAGCACTTCGGTTGCCAGGCGGGCGATCTCGTCGGCGGCGCGGACCATCAGCAACTTGAGCACCGATCCGCTGACCGGCGCCATCCGGTGGCTCCACGATCCGGGGCTCAGCCCGGCCGCGGCACGCATGGCGGTCACGGCGGTCACGGTACGCGCGATCTGCGGCCGATGGACCGGATCCGCCTCGGCGTCGAGGCGGCGCACCAACTCGACGAGCCGCGTCATCACGACCGGCGTCAACGGTCCACCGGGTCCGCTCATCGTCGACCGCTCGCTACCCAGGCTCGTCGAGGCCACCGCCCAGCCCTCACCGATCCCCCCGATCCGGCGGCTGTCGGAGACCCGGACCCCATCCAGAAAGACCTCGTTGAACGCCGCTCCACCGGTCATCTGCCGGATCGGGCGCACCGTGATCCCTGGGGCGTGCATGTCGAGCAGGAACATGGTGAGGCCGGCATGTTTGGGCGCCTCGGGATCGGTGCGCACCAGGGCCTCGCCGACGTCGGCGAGATGGCCCATCGAGGTCCACACCTTCTGACCGGTGATCACCCAGTCGTCACCGTCACGCACCCCACGGGTGGTCACCGACGCGAGGTCCGATCCGGCGCCGGGCTCGCTGAACAGCTGGCAGCCGATCAGATCGCCCCGGAACAGCGCGGGCAGCACGGAGTCGCGCAAGTGCGCGGGCGCGTGTCGGAGCAGGGCCGGCGCGACGATGTTCAATCCGACGAAAAGCGCTTCCCTGGAAGGGAATCCGAGCTCATCGAGGACGTTCTCCAAGACCTCGTCGTGTGCCGCGGACAGCCCGAGGCCGCCGAGGTCGACCGGCCCGCCGGGCCATGCGACACCTGCGTCGAACAGCGCCCCCTGCAGTCGGCGCATCCGCGCGACCACCTCCTCGTGACCCGCACGAAGCTCTTCTACCGCCGCGATCCGGTCGCCTCCGAAATCATCGGTGACGGGATCTTCTGCGGCAGAGCAGAACTCACCGGTCAGGTCTGCAAGACGACGTCGCAGATATCGGGCGAAGGCGTCGAGCCCTGTGGGAATCCCGGTGAGCGTCATGCCAATCCCGCGAGCTCCAGAGCCGCGCGCTTGGCCTTGTCCATGTCGTAGTGTTTGCGTGCCACCAGACGTTGCGCGTACAGCCCGCCGCCGGACTGCAGCATCGTCACCAGCTGCCAGCCACCGTAGGCGTCGGCGGTGAAGTCGCGGATGGCGTGGAACAGTCTGGTGCGGTAATCGCCGTCGATGCCGTCCTTGGTGCGCATGTACTTCTTGATCAGCGGGCCCACCTCGTCGTTGTCGAGGTCGGCGGTCGACGGTGCGGTGAGGATCGAGCCGCCGCCGATGTCATGGAGATGTCGCACCATCAGGCTGTAATCGGCTGCGGCGTAATGCTTCGCGGCATTGGTGTAGAGCTCGCTCGGGAAGTACCAGCCCTCCGGGCTCTCCTCGGCGTTGGCGATCGCCGCCTCGAGGCCGGACCGGACCATGGTGGCGTAGATGACCATTTCGGCGATCTTCTCGCGAATGTGGTTGATGCGTTCGGTGCCGTTGGCCTCGGCGATCAGCTGCGCCAGCCCGACGAGTTGATCGGCGAACTCCGACATGTGGGCGGTTCCGCCGAGACGCTCCCACAGTCCGAGCGCGTGGGCGAAGGTCGCCGAATGGCCGACCTGGCCGTCGAGGAAGACCCGCTCGGCGGGGACGAAGACGTCGTCGAAGATGATGAAGCCCTCGGGCATATTGTGTTTCGCGCTGACCGGGAAGTCGCCTTCGCGCTCACGGGGTGCGTAGCTGGTGTTGACGATGCGCACGCCCGGCGCGTTGACCGGCACCGCGCACGCGATCGCGTAATCCTCCTCGCCCGGTTTCATGTTCTTGGTGGGCATGACGACGAGTTCGTGACAGACCGCCGCCGACGAGATGTGCAGTTTGGCGCCACGGATGACGACCCCGTCGGGGCGGCGCTCGACGATCCGCGTGTAGACGTCGGGATCCTCCTGCGCCCCCGGCGGCAGCCGACGGTCGCCCTTGGCGTCGGTGATGGCCTGCACGCAGCGCAGGTCGTTGCGCCGGCAGTAGTCGAAATAGTCCTCGATACGTGCGGACGCCTCGGGGTGATCGGCGCGCATGCGGGCGGCCGCGGTCAGCAGCGCGAGTAAGCCCTGGCTGGTGGTGACGGTGACCATGTCCCAGTGCAGCAGGTCCGACAGCAATTCCTTGAGTTGGGCAGGGCTGCGCGGGATGTCGAAGTACGGACCGCTCGCATCATCGCCCGGCCGGTAGTAGTCGGCGTAACCCTGGCCCACGAGTTCGATGGCGGTGGCGAATTGCGGGTGCCGGGAAAGGTCCTTGACCTGCTCTCCCTCGGCGAAGATCCGGCGACCGTCGTCGAGGGACGCGACGTAGGAGTCCCTGGTCATCATCGCCATGTGAGGCCTCTTTCGGGGTGAGGGGATTGGGCGCGCGAGTTCGGCTCGACTTTTCTGATGCTAGATTCAGATTCAGAAATATACAAGCGCTTGTATGCAGGCCGTTGCACCTGCACGCCGAGTGGGTGAGGCTGGTTGTCATGACCGTGCAGGTACGCCCTGCGACGCATTTCGACGACGTCGCCACCATGGTCGGGCCGAAGCGTCCCGACGCCAACGTCTGCTGGTGCCTGAGCTATCGAATCCCCAACGCCCTGAACCGCACCCTGGCGAAGCAGGAGCGTGGACACTACGTCCGGAAACTCTGTGCTGCCGATCCCCCGCCGGGTGTTCTTGCCTACCTCGACGACGAGGTGGTCGGCTGGGCTGCGATCGCCCCACGCGCGGAGACCACCTTCGCGACGAACCGCAGGATCCCCCACGTCGACGACCTCGACGTCTGGTCACTGTGGTGTGTCCGAATCCGGCCGGGTTACCGCAAGACCGGGCTTGTGCACCCCCTCATCGCCGGTGCCGTCGAGTTCGCACGGGATCGGGGCGCACCCGCGGTCGAGGCGTACCCCGTGGACAACCGCGGCGCACGCGTCGACCTCACGATGGCCTACGTCGGCACCCGCGCCATGTTCGAGACCGCCGGTTTCGTCAAGGCTTCCGACACGACGTCGGTGCTCAACGGCTTTCCGCGGATCATCATGCGATTGCCGCTGGGGTGAGGGTGTGCCGTGGCCCGGATACTTTTCGGCGCAAGGGGTCTCGAGGCTCCGTCGCTATCGCTCCTACGCACCTCGACCACCGGGAAGACGACCACCCGTTCCGTCGGTCACGGGCCCGTTTTCCCGATGGTCGAGGTGCGAGCCGCGTGCGGCGAGCCTCGAGACTGCTTGCCCCGTGGCTGGTTCCAGCTCACCCCGACGAGCGAAGAGCATCCAGCGAGCAGTCGGGGACGTGAATCCAGCCCTCCCGCAGCGCCACCGATCGGTCGGCGTCGTCCGGCATACGAGTGCGCCCCAGCTGCGCCGCACGGGCGATGAGTGCGGTGACGACGGCATCGAAGGCGTTGTCGTCACGGCACATGAGCGCGCGGTGATCGCCGAGATCGAGCCACCCGGCCGCGTCCTGCAGCGCCGACACGAGATCGGCCAGCGACTCCCGGTTAGCCGCCCGCTTGTAGCCGCGGGAGCGCAGGCCCCAATGCCGCAGAGCGCCTGCGGGATACGCCTCCACCGCCCAGCCGGCCACACGGTCGACGACGTCGAGGTCGGCCAGTAGCCCGGCACAGCGGAACGCGACATGGGCGATCTGATCGGCGGACACGCTCAACGGTCGCCCCAGTCCGTGCTCGACGAGAAACCGGTCGGTACGCCGAAATGCCAAGGGACGTCGGCGGTCGATGGCGTCGAGCCCGCTGCCGGTCGGCGTCGCGCCGCGGTGGTGGGCGACGACGAAGTCGACGAACTCCTCGGGCCACCCGAACGGCGAATCGATCCCCACCCGCGCCGACCCGGCCACCAGGGCCCGGATCGTCGCATCGTCGGCGGGGGTCACCAGCTCAACAAGCCGCGCGACGTCTGCCGACCAGTCGATCACCGCGACCGCGGTCGATGCCGGTGCGGCCGCGAGATCGACTCCAGCGGTGCGTGTCACACGTGTGACCGGTCGAACGGCACTCAGGCCATCGAGCCGTCGAGGAACTCCGCGTAGGCGGGCAGATCGAGCTGACCGTGGCCCGACAATCCGATGACGACGACCTGCTCGGTGGGATCGTCGGCGACGTGGGCCGCGGCTGCGGCGATGGCATGCGTCGACTCCGGCGCGGGCACGATGCCCTGCGTCCGCGCGAACTGGACGCCGGCCTCGAAGGCCTTGCGCTGGGCGATCGCGATGCCCTGCACGAGTCCAAGTTCGACGGTGTGGCTCAGCGCGGGCGCCATGCCGTGGTAGCGCAGGCCACCGGCGTGGATCGGGTCCGGCACGAAATCCATTCCGAGCGTGTGCATCTTGAGCAGCGGGGTCAGTCCGGCGACGTCACCGTGGTCGTACCGGTACTCACCCTGCGTGATCGACGGGCAGGCGGCTGGTTCGGCGGCAACGATCCGCGGATTCGACCGTCCGGCCAGCTTCTCCCGCAGGAACGGGAACGAGAGACCGGCGAGGTTCGATCCGCCTCCGGCGCAACCGAAGACGACGTCGGCGCCACCCGGCTCGACGCCGGCGAGCTGCTCGACGGCCTCCTGGCCGATGACACTCTGGTGGAGCACAACGTGATTGAGGACGCTGCCGAGCGCATACCGGGTGTCGTCGTGGGTCGCGGCGACCTCGACGGCCTCGCTGACCGCCATCCCCAGGCTCCCGGTGGTGTTCGGGTCCTTGGCGAGCATCGCGCGGCCGGCCTCGGTGAGGTCGGACGGACTCGGGTGCACCGTCCCTCCGTAGGTCCGCATCAGATATCCGCGGTACGGCTTGGAATCGTAGGACGCGCGCACCTGCCACACCTCGACGTCGATGCCGAACTGCGCTCCGGCGAAGGCCAGCGCGCTACCCCACTGGCCCGCCCCGGTTTCTGTCGTCAGTTTGCGCACTCCGTCGACGGAGTTGTAATAGGCCTGCGCGACAGCCGAATTGGTCTTATGACTGCCGACCGGGCTGACGCCCTCGTACTTGACGTAGATCCGCGCACCGGTGTTCAGCGACTCCTCGAACCGTCGCGCGCGAATCAGCGGCGACGGCCGCCACATCCGGTAGATCTCCCGGACCGGCTCGGGGATCTCGATGTAGGGCTCGGTCGACACCTCTTGAGCGATCAGCCCTGCCGGGAAGAGCGCGGCGAGATCGTCGGGACCGACCGGCTCCTTGGTGCCCGGGTGCAGGTGCGGCGGGATCGGCTCGTCGAGCTCGGCTGCCAGGTTGTACCAGTGCGTCGGCACGTCCACGGTGATCAGATCCGGGCTGGTGGCATCCACGTGCGTCGTCATGGCTGACAACTGTAGCGGGCCCGCGCACGACAAGTTGCCGGGTCGTCGGACGCGCAACTCTGCGAGATTGCGTAGAGTTTGCTATGTTCAATTTTCAATCAGTTGTACTCACGCCGTGAGTACTGGCGACAAGGGGAGGTTGTTGACGTGCACAAGAAACTTGTGGGCCTACTGGTGGCACTGGCTGCCGTGACCGGGCTGCTACTCATCGGGGGCGGGCACGCGAGTGCGGCTGACGTTCAGGACACACCGACACGTGTGTGGGTGGGCTTCACCCCCGCCGAAACCAAGCAGATCGCGGCCAGCGGCGTCGAGTCGATCTTCGACACCCCGCAGCTGCGCCCGTACTGGTACGCCAACCCGGACCGCGACTCCCGGTACAAGACGTTCTACGTCCCGGGTAAGGGCTACGTCGTCTACACCAGCGCCCAGGCGATGGTGAGGGAGGCGGCGAGCCACCCCAACGGCCGAGTCTGGGTGTCGTACAACAAGACACTGCCCAAGCCGCTGACCTTGTGGACCGAGTTCTGATCCAGTGACGATCTGATCGAGTGACTTTCTGATCCACTGACGCTCGGATCCAATGACGGGCAACGGCACCCGGCGAGACGTTCGCCGGGTGCCGTTGCCGTTTCCGAAGAGGGCACGCCCCGGATCAGCTCCAGGTCCAGTCCCGGACCTCGGGGAGGTCTTCGAAGTGCTCGCGCACGTAGTCGGCGTGCCGGGCCAGTTGCGTGCGGCAGTACTCGGCGAGTTCGCCGCCCTTCTCCGGGGCGCGTCGCGAGCGGCGCAGCGCCTCCAGAACCAGGTGATAGCGACTCATCTTGTTGAGCACCACCATGTCGAACGGTGTTGTCGTGGTGCCCTGTTCGGAGAATCCGCGGACGTGGAACCGCCCGGGATGAGTGCGGCCGTGCACGAGCTGATGTACCGCGCGCGGGTAGCCGTGGAAGGCGAAGACGACGTCGGTGTCGCGGGTGAACAGGTCGATGAACTTCTCCTCGGACAAACCGTGCGGATGATCGTTCTGCGGCAGCAGCACCATCAGGTCCATCACGTTGACCACCCGTGTGCGCAGGTAGGGCACCCACTCGCGGAGCAGTTGTGCGGCCGCGAGGATCTCCTGGGTCGGGACGTCCCCGGCGGCGGCGAGCACCACGTCGGGCGGTGCGGCGTCGTCGAACCCGTCGTCGGCGGACTCGGTGCCGGCCCACTCCCAGATCGAGGCGCCCGCGGCGGCCTGCTCGTTGGCCTCATCGAGGGTCAGGTATTGCAGATGCGGCTGTTTGTCGACGACGAGAACGTTGACGTGATCGCGGCTGCGGAAGCAGTGATCGGCGATCGACAACAGCGAGTTGGAGTCCGGCGGCAACCACACCCGCACGACCCCCGGCGACAGCGGCAACACCAGGTCGATGAGCCCGGGACCCTGATGGGAGAAGCCGTTGTGGTCGTTGCGCCAGCACGTGGACGTCAGCAGGATGTTGAGCGAGGCGACCGGCTCGCGCCACGGGAGTTCGGCGGCGTGTTGGAGCCACTTGGTGTGTTGCACGACCATCGACGCGCTCACCATGGCGAACGCCTCGTAGGTCGCGAACAATCCGTGCCGCCCCGACAACGTGTAGCCCTCGAGCCAGCCCTGGCACAGGTGCTCGCTGAGAACCTCCATCACCCGCCCGGACGCCGAGAGCCCGTCGTCGAACTCGGTGGTCGGGAGCTGCCAGCACCGGTCGGTGGCCTCGAAGACGGCACCGAGGCGGTTGCTCGACGTCTCGTCCGGGCAGAACAACCGGAAGTTGCCGCCGTCGTCGGGAGTCCCGTTCTCCCGGTAGATTTCGCGCATGAACTCGCCGAGCACGCGCGTGGTCTCGTGCAGGACCACGCCCGGCGACTCGATGTCGAGGGCGTAGGACGAGATCGGCGGCAGACGCAGGGGGCGGAGCAGCCGGCCCCCGTTGGCGTACGGGGTGGCGCCCATCCGCAGATCACCCTTCGGCGCGAGCGCGCGGATGGAGTCGACGACGCCGCCGTCCTCGTCGAACAGCTCCTCGGGCTTGTAGGACCGTAGCCAGTCGGAGAGGATCGCCAGATGTTCCGGGTTCTCCCGGACCCCCGACAGCGGCACCTGATGCGCCCAGTGCGTGCCCTCGATCTTCTTGCCGTCCACGAACTTCGGGCCGGTCCAGCCCTTCGGCGTCCGCAACACGATCGCCGGCCATGCGGTGTCCGGGCGCGGGCCGTCGCCGCGCGCGGCGGCCTGGATCTCCCGGATCGTGCGATAGGAGTCCACCAGCGCCGTGTGCAAGGCGGGGAACACCTCCCGCGGGTCGTCGCCCTCCACGAACACCGGACGCCAACCCTGCCCACTGAGATAATCGCTGATCTCGGCGTCGGTGCTGCGACCGAGGACGGTGGGCCCGGCGATCTTCGCCCCGTTGAGATGCAGGATCGGCAGGACCGCACCGTCGCGGGCCGGGTTGAGGAAGGCAGGTATCTTCCACGACCCCGACAACGGACCCGTTTCGGCCTCACCGTCACCGACCACCGCGGCGACGATCAGGTCGGGATGGTCGTAGGCCGCGCCTGCGGCGTGCACGAGCGCGTAACCGAGCTCTCCGCCCTCGTGGATGCTGCCCGGCGTCTGCACGCTGACGTGACTGGGGATGCCACCGGGTGTCGAGAACTGCCTGCACAGCGCGCGTACGCCGGCGGCGTCGAGGGAAATGTGCGGATAGATCTCGGTATAGGTGCCCTCGAGATAGGTATTGGCCACCAATGCCGGACCGCCATGCCCGGGTCCGGTGATATACAACCATTCCGACCCGGTGTCGTTGATGATTCGGTTGAGCACCGTGTAAATCGCCGACAATCCCGGGCTGGTGCCCCAATGGCCGAGCAACCGCGGTTTGATGTGGTCGACGGTCAGCGGTTCGGTCAGTAAAACGTTGTCCTGCAAGTAGATCTGCGCGATGTTGAGGTAGTTGGCGGCAGCCCACCAGCGCAGGTCTGCGTCGATGTCGGCGTCGTCGTAGCTGCTTTCGTCCTGGGGACGGTGGGCAATTCCGGTGCTGTGGGACATCGTGGGGCCTCTCACGGGCGTTGGGTGATTTCCGCAGTTCCTCTTCCATTCATACGTGCCGGGAGCGATCCGCGTCAGCCGGAAACGACAAAACGCCGAGACGCGACCCATTCGGTCACCGGGTGGTCACCGACCGATAACCCTTGTGTCCACCTCCCTGGCGCGCAGCACCGCGGTGGCCGTGGCCACGACGGTGGGGTCGTCATCGGCGGTCATCTCTTCCAGCAGACGCTGCCCGTCCACGCCGGGAATCTCGGCGAGTGCCTGGACAATTCGCAATCGCACGGCCGGATCGGCGGCGTCGAGATGAGGACGGAGCCGGGCCAGGACGCGGCCCGAGCCTCCTCGCTCGGCGAGGGCACCAAGGTACTCGGCGGCCTCGACGTCGCGCCGCCCGGCGACGATCATCGAGACCAGCGGGTCGATCGACTCCGCCGAACCACGCGCGGCCAGCGCCGTCGCGGCACGATCGCGCACGTCGTCGTCGGCATCGGCGAGTGCGGGCAGAAGGATCGTGGCGGTCCGCTCGGAGTCGATGGCGGTGACGGCCTCGACGGCGCGCAGCCGTACCCGCGGATCGGCTGCGGCCAGGCCGTCGGCGAGGTGGTCGAGTGCGGCGTCACCGGCACGCGCCAACGACCACCGTAGTGCCCCGAACACATTCGGATCACGCTCGGCCAGAGCCGCTTTCGCCAACTCTGCGACGGGTGGACGGGTGTCGTCGCCACTGAGTGCGGCCCGGATGCGTTGCGCGCCTGATGGTGACTGCAACGCGCGCAGCATCGCGACCGCGTCGAGCACGTCGGCCCACTGCGTGGGCGCGGTGGCGGCGACGCGCTGCAGTCGGGCCAGCAGTTCCTGCTCGGCGGCGATTCGGTCCCGGGTCCGGTCGATGAGGTCCTCCACCACCTGCATCGGCTCGTAGGCCGCCTCGTCGAGCGCGGCGCCGACCTCCGGCAGCGTGAGGCCCAGCGTGCGCAGACTCTCCACCTCGAACAACCGGCGCAGGTCGGCGTCGGAGTACTCGCGGTAGCCGCCCGATGTCCGCCCGGTGGGGGTCACCAGCCCGAGCCGGTCGTAGTGACGCAGCATGCGGGTGGAGACCCCCGAACGGCGGGCGAGTTCACCGATGAGCATCGGCGAACCCCGAGTCGGGATCGTCGAACAACCGGATCGTCGCCGCCGCGTGGTCGGCGACCGCGGCGACCGGATGCGTCAGCCGCGCTTGCGCGACGTCGCGCCCGGGCTGGCCGAGCCCGATGAGAGCCCGGCTCAGACTCCGTCGCACCTCGTCGGTGCGCCGTCCGAACTCGGTGGCCAGATCCGCGGCGAGGCTGTCGACGGCGTCGGCGGGAACGAGCGCGACGGCCGCGCGCCACGCGGTTCGCGCCACCTCGTCGTCGTCCTCATGCAGCATGGTCGACACGAACGGCCATGCCCTGCCATCCCCGATCTTCGAAAGGGTGTGCAGTGCTTGGCTTCTCGCCTGCACGACGTCGGAGTCGAGCTCCTTGAGCAGCTGCGGAACCGTGACGTCGGCGGGCTGGCGGCACACCGCCCACGTCAGCATGTCGCGGACGAAGAAGTCCGGCTCGATCGCGCAACGCTCGATCAGACGGTCGGTCACCTCCTCGGCGTCGAGATCGGCTCCGGCCGTTCCCACCGCCAATGCGGCACGCAGACGCACCGACGGGTCGGGATGTTCGAGTGCTTGCCATTCGACTGTGTGCGACATGGCACACCACCTCCTTTCCCCATCGACTCAACACCTTGTCACTGTGTCAAGGTCAAGTCTTCGTGGCCGGGGCTGCGGCGTCGTGTCACGCCTCGTCCTTGCTGCCTGCCCAGATCACGTAACCGAAGACGACGGCGATCGCCGCGCCGGCGAGGGTGTCGAGCAGCCGGATCTCCGGGCCGAGGGCATCCGGGGCACCCACCGACGCGGACAGCAGTGCCGAGAGGGTGATGCCGACGACTCGGAGCCCGTACAACTTGGGTCCGGTGAGCACGGCGAAGGCCAACCCGACCGACGCCGCCACCGCGACCACGATGCCGCTGGGCCAGATCGCGACCACGCCGGCGGCCACCGCGGCACCGATCACCGTGCCCGCCACCCGGTTCACCGTTCGCCCGACCACCGATCCGTACTCGGGCCGGACGATGACGGCCACTGTCAGTGGCAACCAGAACCCGTGCTCAGGTGCGTGTACGGCGACCGTGATCGCGGTGGCGACACCGAGGCACAGCGCCGTCCGAGCACTGTTGTGGACCGCTGCCGGGGTGCGCATCCTGTTGCTTACCCGTACCGCATCGTCCCGAATCGAGCGCGACTGTGTATCGGTCGTCGTGGCGAGCGGAGGTCGTCGTCGGATGCCGGCCCGGAACGGCCACTCGGCGAAGTGGGCCACGCCGACCACCAGTGCGCCGACCAGATACCAGACCGCCTGATGCACCGGGGCCAGACTCGAACCACCGAACTGGCCGTAGGCGACCCCGATACTGAGCACCCGAAGGCGGGTCCGCCGGGCCCGAGCACGCCGATCAGCCCCGACACCGCTGCGGCCGCCACCGCGACGACGATGATCGGCAGCGCACCGTGGCCGGTCGTCGAGCCACCGAC
This sequence comes from Gordonia sp. N1V, assembly GCF_029269935.1. Classification (NCBI taxonomy): domain Bacteria; kingdom Bacillati; phylum Actinomycetota; class Actinomycetes; order Mycobacteriales; family Gordoniaceae; genus Gordonia; species Gordonia sp. N1V. The sequence continues at coordinate 5,866 of NZ_JARJDD010000031.1, read as the reverse complement.
GACGATCCCCACCGCGGCACCCGCAGACGCCGCCACGAGCACGGTGAACCGGACGCGGTAACTGTTGCCGAGGACGAACGCCACCGAACACGCGGCGCCGAGATAGGCGACCCCCACCCTGGCCCAGTCGCCGAGCACCACACCGAGTATCAGGAGGGTGCCGCCCGCCGCGAGTGCTCGTAGCGCACCCGCCGTGTCCAGCGGGGCGTCCGACATCTGAAACGCCGACAACGCACTCGACTCCCGAAACCTTCGCACGAAGCCATCATCGCGTGTGTGAGGTTGCAAACGAGCTGATCAGGTGCGCGGCGTGCGATACTCCTGCCGTGGACGTCCGGTGCCGCCGTACTGCAATGACATGACCAACCGTCCCGCCGACACCAGCGCCGCGAGGTGCCGGCGGGCGGTGGCCGCCGAGATGCCGATGGCGTCGGAGACCTGGTCGGCGAACAGACCCTCGTCGGTGTCGTCGAACAATTCGAGGATCCGCTGCTCGGTCGGCGAGGCGCCCGAGGCCCGCTCGGCGGGCACCGTCCCGAACCGCAACCCCGACAACGCCGCATCGACCTGGGCCTGGTCGACCCGAGGCGCGTCGAGCACCCGCCGATAGTGCGCGTAACCGGCGAGGCGACGCGCCAGCTCCGTGTCGGCGAAGGGTTTGATCAGATAGGCCAACGCACCCCCGCGGGTGGCCGCGCGAACCGCCCGCGCGTCGGTCTCGGCGCCGACGATGAAACAGTCACAACGCAATTCGGCAAGCAGGTCGATGCCGGAACCGTCGGGCAGGTAGACATCGAGCAACACCAGCTCGATGTCGGGGTGCTCGGCAAGCGCCGTACGCGCCTGCGCCAGGGTCCCGGCGCGGGCGACCACACGGAATCCGTGGACCGCCGTGACGATCGCAGAATGCAATGCGGCAACCCGGAAGTCGTCGTCGACGATCAGCACGCCGTGGCCGTCGGTGCTTGGTGTCTCGCCAGTCATGATTGACCTCCCTCCTCGATCACGCCCGGTAGACGGGCCACGAATACCGCACCGCCGCGGCCGGTTCCGCCCGGCTCGGCGATGGTCACGTCACCTCCGATTCGCCGCGCGAGTTGCCGGACGATCGACATGCCCATCCCGCGGCCGCCGGGGACGGCCGGGTCGGTCTTGGTGGTGACGCCCTCGGTGAAGATCTCCGCAGGGTCGTCGAAGGCGATACCCGGTCCCGAATCGGCCACCGTCACCAACAGTGTCGAATGCGTCGTACCGTCGTCCGCAGTGGGGCCCGGATCGGTCAACAGCTCCACCTCCACCTCGGCATCGGCGCTGCCGGCCGCGGCGTCGATGGCATTGTCGACGAGGTTGCCGACGACCGCGGTGACCGTGACCGCATCGGTGAGCGCGCCCGCCACCCACGTCTGGGGTCCGAGGCGCAGCGTCACACCCCGCTCGCGCGCGTGGCTGGCCTTGGCCTCGAGGAATGCCTGCAGGTGCGGTTCGTCGACATTCTCTATGCCGTCGACGGTGCGGGCGTGTGGTCCGGTGAGGTCGTCGAGGTAGGCGCGCGCCTCGTCGACGTTGTCGTGCCGCAGCAATCCCGCGAGCACATGCATGCGGTTCGCGGTCTCGTGGCGTTGCGCGCGCAGGGCCACGCTCATCGCGCGCACGGCGTCGACCTCGCGGGTGAGTTCCTCGACGTCGGTGCGATCCACCACCGACAGCACCCTGCCCAGGTCACGTCCGTCGGCGGTGACCCGATGGGACGACACGAGCACGATCCGATCCCCGACGGTGGCGGCGACCGGCTCGGGCGTCGGCGTTTCGACCACACCACGCACCCTGGGCGTCAGGCCGAGCGCGTCGACGGGTGTGCCCACCGGCGCGGAGACCTCCAGCAGTCGGCGGGCGCGTTCGTTGGCGACCCGCAGCACGTTCGCGCTGTCGACGGCGAGGACACCGTCATCGAGCGAGTGCAGCACGGCCCGTTGCTCACGCACGAGTTCAGCGAGGTCGTCGGGCTCCAGTCCGAGGGTCAGGCGCCGCCATCGGCGGGCCAGCAGCACCGACCCCACCGCACCGACGGCGAGGGCCACGAGCGCGATGAGCCCGGTGGCGAGGATGTCGCGGCGGGTGTCGCGGGTGAGTTTCTGCGTCGAGACGCCGACACTGACCAGGCCGATCGGACGGGTGAGCCCGGGTTGGAGGATGGGCACCTTTGCGCGGACCGAGTCGCCGAGTGTTCCCCGGTCGGTGGTGATGTCGATCTGGCCGGCCAGCGCCCGGGACGGATCGGTGGAGACGTGCACGCCGACCTCGTCGATGTCGGGGTGGGCCAACCGGATTCCGTCGGCATTGGCGATGACCACGAAGAGCGCACCGGTACTGCGGGCCACGGCGGTCGCCTGGCGTTGCAGGGACGAGTTCACGAGTTCGGCTCGGTCGAGGTCGGTGCCCTGATGTGCGGCGACGGAGGCGACGACGTCGGGATCGTCGGCCATGGTCTGGGCGATGGCCAGGGCCCGTTGGGCGTACTCGTCGCGGACCCGGTCGTCGGATCCGTAGACCACGACGCCGAAACCCACGCCGAGGCTGACCGCGATGACGGCGAGTTGCAGGAGCAGTACCTGCGTTCGCAATCGCATGCGGTCAGCCTAGGCGTGGGAGGGATCGGCCCACAGGGAGATCATCCTGTTTGCGGCGACCCGGTCGGGGACTCCTCAAAAGGGGATGGCGCCGAACAGGCAGCCGGCGAGGAGCATCACCAGCGAGACCACCGCCGCACGCCACAGCACCTTCTTGTGGTGATCGGCCAGTCCGACGCCGGCGAGCGCGACGAGCAGCAGGATCGCCGGAACCAGCGGACTCTGCATGTGGAAGGTCTGGCCGGTGATCGATGCGCGCGCCATCTCGGACGGGTCGATGCCGTAGCGGGTGGCGGTCTCCGAGAGCACCGGCAGCACCCCGAAGTAGAAGGCGTCGTTGGACATCAGGAAGGTCAGCGGGATCGACAGCACGCCGATGACCACGGCCATGTGCGGGCCCATCCAGGTCGGGATGCCGTCGGCCATCCAGTGCGCGATCGCATCGACCATGCCGGTTCCGCTGAACACGCCGGTCAACACCGCGGCGGCGAGCACCATCGCGACCACCGAGACGATGCTCGAGCTGTGCCGGGTGATGGCCTCCTGCTGGTCCTTGATGTGCGGGAAGTTCACCGCGAGAGCGATTCCGGCGAAGATCATGAACAGCACGGGGATGGCGACGACGTCCATGCCGAGGATCGCCAGCAGCGCCACCGTGAGAGCGGCGTTGATCCAGAACAGTTTGGGCCGCAGCGACTTCCGGTTCGGGTCGAGGACACCGGTGAAGGAGGCCGTGGCGTCGGAGTCGTCGTGGGCTGCATCGTCGTGGGGTTGGGCAGGCAGGTCGCCGGTCGAGGCGGGGCCGGAACGGTCGCCACCGGCGCCGGTTGACCCGGTGCCCGAACCGGTTGCACCACTGCCATTTCCGCGACCGAAGAGACGGCGACGACCGGTGGGCGTATCGGTCCCACTGCCACCGCCTGCGCCGGCGAGGACGAGTTCCTCACTCGGGGCCAGCATCGACTCCTTGATCTCCATGCGGCCGATGCGGCGACGCTCGAGCACGCCGAGGTGGTAGGCGAAGGCGAGGACGACGAGCATGCCGATCGCGAGTGCGGGCACCATCGGGAGGAAGACGTCGTTGGTGTCGATCTTGAGCGCACTGGCCGCGCGGGCTGTCGGCCCACCCCACGGGAGGATGTTCATGGTGCCGTTGGCCAGGCCGGCGACGACGGTCAGAACCACCGGGGAGACACCGAGTTTCAGGTACAGCGGCAGGAGTGCCGCGGTGGTTATGATGAAGGTGGTCGATCCGTCACCGTCGAGGGACACCACGGCCGCGAGGACCGCGGTACCGACGACGAGCCGGGCCGGATCGTTGCGCACCATGCGGACGATGAAGCGGATGATCGGGTCGAAGAGGCCGACGTCGATCATGATGCCGAAGAAGATGATCGCGAAGAACAGCATCGCCGCGGTGGGGGCGAGCTCCTTGATGCCGTCCTTGATCATGTCGCTGATCCCGAGGCCCGCGCCGGCGAAGAGGCCGAAGGCGACGGGAACCAGGATCAGTGCGACAACCGGTGTCGCGCGTTTGGTGATGATGAGGAACATGAAGGTGGCGACCATCGCCAACCCGAGTGCTACCAACATTGCCTGAACTTTCTGCCGTGCTTCCCGACGACTCTGCGGTGTCGTCGGCTACACGAGGAGTCTGTGGGTAATGCGGATCACAGTCACTGTTGTGCTCGTAAGTCGTGTTTTGCGCATTTTGCGCACCGTGTCGTCCGGTTCAGTCGGGCAGCATCGGGGCGTCGTCACCATGGTCGCGTCCGACGAGCACCGCGCGGGTGACGGAGTCCCGGCCGAAGCGGTTACGGAGTTCGTCCATCGTGGCGTCGAGTTCTGGCTGATGATCGTCGTCGAAGGGCAGGGTCATCTGCAGCGAGTCGGAGTCGTCGAGGTTGGCCAGCGACAGCCCGATCAGCGTGCACCCGCGTTCCCGGATTAGGGGCAGGGCGTCGTCGAACAACGCCCGGGCACAACCCATCAGTACCTGGGTGCGGTCGGTGACCTCGGGCAGTGTGCGTGAGCGCGTGGCGCGGGTGAAGTCGTCGAAACGCAAGCGCAGCACCACGGTTCGGCAGACACGATCGGCGCCGCGCAGTCGCTTGCCGAGCCGTTCGACGATCGCGATGATCGTCGCCTCGATCTCGGCCTCGGGCCGGGGCCTGCGGCCGAGGGCCCGCTGTGAGCCGATCGAGCTACGCCGCTTGCCGGTCTCGACACGCCGCGGGTCTTGCGCGAGCGACAGCGCGAACAGGTGGCGGCCGGCGCCGGGACCGACGATGTGGCACAACGCCTTCTGGCCCAGACGCGCCATGTCGCCGACCGTCGTGACACCGGCGTCGGCCAGTTTGGCCTCCGTCACGGGGCCGACACCCCAGAGTCGGCGGACCGGGAGCGGGTGCAGAAATGTCAGTTCGGTGCCGGGCGCGACCTCGAGGAGCCCGTCCGGCTTGCCGACGGCGCTTGCCACCTTGGCGAGGAACTTCGTCCGCGCGAGGCCGACCGTGATCGGTAGGCCGACCTCGGTGCGTACGCGGGACCGCAGGGTCTCGGCGATGGCGACCGGATCGCCGACGAGACGCCGGAGACCGGCCACATCGAGGAATGCCTCATCCACGGAGATCCCCTCGACGAGAGGCGTTGTGTCGCGGAAGATCTCGAAGACCGCTCGACTGGCCTCCATGTACGCCTCGAACCGCGGGCGTACCTCGATCGCATCGGGACACAGTGCTCGTGCCTCCCGGCCGGGCATCGGCGTGCGGACACCGCGCGCCTTCGCCTCGTAGCTGGCGGCCAACACCACCCCGCCACCGACGATGACCGGTCGACCCCGCAGCGCCGGATCGTCACGCTGCTCGACGGAGGCATAGAAGGAATCCAGGTCGGCGTGGAGTATCGATGCCTCCCGTCTCGTCCCGCTGTCGATGCGCATCGGTCGAGCCCTTCTATCCGGCGCGTATGCGCATCGAACGTATGGGCGAATACTACCTCGGCGCTGCCACTGCCGGGACACTTACCCACCGGGGATCACGACGCACCCCATCGGTGGCCGAGCCCCTGTATCGATGGTCGAGGTGCGTCCCGATCGGTGGTCGAGACGCTTCCCCATCGATGGTCGAGGTCCTTCCCCATCGATGGTCGACGTGCTTCCCCATCGGTGGTCGAGGTGCGAGGTGCCCCAGGCGCCGAGCCTCGAGACCGAGCCGAACCGACGCTGGAACCCAACCGAG
>NZ_JARJDD010000030.1:0-71217 GCF_029269935.1 Gordonia sp. N1V | reverse complement strand
CTCCCGCCAGCCTCACACTGGCCATCAAGATGTCCGGGAAACGGGGTCAACCCCAGATCCTGAAGGCGGCGTCGGCTTTCTTCGCGGCCGAGATCGACCGGCCACACCGCTAATTGTGGAGTTCATCCGCACTCACCAGGGACACCAGGTGGGTGCGGATGGCCTTGTCTGGGGCGTCGATTCGATGTGCGCCGTGCTCTGCGAGCATGGTATCCACATCGGCCCGTCCACTTACTATGATCACATCAACCGCGGGCCGAGCGCCCGCATGTTCGCCGATGCGCAGGTCATCGATGCGATCTTCGCTTTGCGCCGGAAGCGACCGCTGATGCGGGTTCTGGGTTCACGCAAGACATGGATAGTATTGCGCAGCAGTGGTATTGATGTTGCTCGATGCACTGTTGAACGAGTGATGCGGGAGATGGGATGGCATGGCGCGAGTAAGAAGAAGCGAGTGCGTACGACCATCCCTGATGCGGCAGCGTCGCGGCCGGCGGATCTGGTCGACGGACAGTTCTATGCTGCGGCACCAAATCGGTTGTGGGTAGCCGATTTTACCTACTGCCGCACCGAGTCGGGGTGGGCGTACACGGCGTTCGTTATCGATGTGTTCGCCCGCAAGATTGTCGGCTGGAAAGTGGCCTCGGAAATGACAGTGAACCTGGTTACCGATGCCATCAACAACGCGATAGACAACCGAAAGCGTTGCGGTGTAGTTGATTTAACGAGACTAATACACCATTCAGACGCGGGATCGCAGTACACAGCGATTGTGTTCGGGCAGCGGTTGGCCGAGGAAGGCATCGCGGCTTCTATTGGCAGCGTTGGGGATAGCTACGACAACGCGCTCGCGGAGTCGGTGAACTCTGACTACAAGAACGAACTCGTCGACAACCAGCCGCGATTTCACGGCGCGACCGAACTGTCACTGGGCACGGCCGAATGGGTGGCGTTCTACAACCGTGAACGCCCACACAGTTACTGCGACGACCTCACCCCCGACCACGCTGAGCGACTCCATTACGATCACATGCGCACCCTCAATCCGGAGGGGGCACTCACAACCTGAGCTCTCCGGAAAAGCCGGGGTGGATCACCGAAACCCCACCACCCCAGGGGACTTACCCCACCAGGTGTGAAAGCGGTAGAGCCGACGGCGGACCTCAGCATCGTCGACGTTGTCGTGAGCCGCTGAGAACAGTTGCCGCAGTTCCTCTTTCGCGATGCAGGCGGTCAGGATCTGCCCGGTCGGGTCGTTGTCGGTCAGAGCATTCCACATCTTGGCAAATGACTTGTCCGACAAACGTTCCCGCGCCGAGAGCAGCCGTCGCCGGTTGGCCCATTCCGGGTCGTGTTTGCGGCCACGACGGCCGTGGGTGTCGAAGGTGACCCGCCGGCGCACTGCAGTCACCGCGTCGTTGGCAAGCTTGACCAGGTGGAAGTGATCGATCACCACCTGCGCGTTGGGCAACACCTCGGTGGTGACCGCCGCGGCATACGCCGCCGACGGCTCGATCACCACATGGGTGATCTTTGTGCGGAACTGCTCGGTCTGAGCATCTAGCCAGTCAGCGACCGCCCCGCTGGTGCGGCCCTCGACCTGCCCCAACAGGCCCTGATCGCCGCTGAGATCGACGAACCCGGTGTCCCACGGATCGACCCGCACCCAGCGCCTCCGTCTTTGTCGCGAATCCAGCGAGGCTTGCCGCGGCGGGTCACGTCAATGCCGAGCACCGTCACAGGCGTTGGCTCGGCGAGTACCTGTTCGGCATGTTCGACGAACGCGGTGTGCGCGGTCGGGCATGACACGCCTGCACTGGCCTCGACCTCGACGACCGAACGCGCTGCTGCGCCGATGCTGCGCCCGATCTGGGTGCGTAATTGCGTGGTGGTGCGCCGGCGAGGCGGAACCTGCGGGATCGATTCGGTGAACGAACGCCGCGCAGCCCGGGTTGTGACAGTAGTAGCGGGTCTTGTTCCACCGCAACCGAAATGGGTCATCACCGTAGCGGATGTCGCGGGGCCGAGTCACGGCGCACGGCCCTTCACCGCGCCCAGCAAGACCACGCTCGGCTGCTGGCTGAGGCCATAACCAAACATGCCCTCGCTTCTTCTTCGAACCGCACTCGCGGTGACACACTCGCACAACGCCGTCGTCCACGTCGGCTCATGCGTCGGCCACCGACCGCGCCGCACGCTCGGCATCGTCGCCGTATCCGATGAACAGTCGTGTCAGGCCGTCGCACAAGACGTGGCGGGCAGCCGCAGCGGGCACCGTGCCGGTGAGCACCAGACTCGTGACCCCGTGCGTGATCGCCCAGAGCTGGGCGGCCCAGATCGTGAGAGGGTCCGCGGCGTCGGAGGCGGGATTCTCGGGGTCCGCTCGGAATCGGTCGGTCACGACGCACTTCTCGATCGATGAACACAGCGCCGCGAATGCCATGCGTCCCGGCTCGTCGCCAGGAGCCGGCTCGACGAACATGAAACGGTACCGATGCGGTTGTGCCACACCGAAATCGAGATATGCCAAGGATGCCGCCGCGAGCGCGGTCACGGGATCGTCCACCTCGGTGGCCGCCGCGTCGGTGAGGGAGGCGAGATGGGCGAATCCGTCGGCTCGCAGCGCGGCAAGCAGGGCCCCGGTGCCCCCGAATCGGCTGTAGATCGACATCGTCGACGTACCCGCGGCGTCGGCGATGCGTCGTGCGGTCAACGCCGACGGTCCGTGTTCGGCCAGCAAGTCGGCGGCGACGGCCACCAGGTGGGCCGCGTCGACGCGGGCCGGCTCGTCGGCGGACGAACCTCGTGTGGCCACGTGTAGACCCCCTGACTTCGAGACGATTCTCACCACTGGACCCGACTATAACTTAGTTATAGAGTGCTTTCATGGGTGCCCCGCAATCCCGTTCGACCGGACACAGACGGCCCTCGCGGGTATGGACCGAGATCGGTTTCTCGGCGGTACCGTCCACGGTTTTCGCGGTGACCGCGTCGTCGGCGGGACTCGGGGCGGCCATCGCCGCGGCAGCGGTCACCACCGTCGCGATCGGGTCGTTCACCGTCTGGCGGTGGCGGACGGTGCGACCGGTCATCGGTGCCTGCGTCGGCGTCAGTATCTCTGCGGGGTTCGCACTCCACAGCGGTCGAGCCCGCGACTTCTTTCTGCCCGATCTCTGGTATCCGCAGATAGTGGCTGTCGCGCTGATCATTTCGTGCCTCGTCGGTTATCCGGTGATCGGTCTGGTATTCGGTGCGGTCACCGGGCGAGGGACCGGTTGGCGGCGCGACCCGTCGGCGCGACGACTGTTCGGCGCGGTCACCCTCGCCGCCGCATCGGCGTGCCTGACCCGCTTCGTGGTCCAGTACGTGATCTATCAGCACGGCAGCGTCGGGTGGCTGGCCGTCGGACGGATCGCCACCGGCCTTCCGTTGACGGTGACGATCCTCATGCTGATCGGCTGGGCGTTTCGCCACGTCGAACGAAAGAAGCGGCCGGACGTCCCGTCACGGGACGTCCGGCCGGTCGAGGCTAGAGCGGATGAGGTGAGTGCTACAGACGAGCTCTCACATACTGGGCGGCATCAACGGTCATGCCGTTGACGGCGTAGAGCACATGTAGACCGTTGGGTTGCCCGACCGGGGCACCGTCGCAGACGACGTCACCGGCGATGCAGTAGCGCTTGGTCTTGCCCTCATAGAGGGGTCCGACGTTCATCGGGGGAGCACCGACCTGCTTGATCCAGTTCGACGACGGCGGCGCGAACAGGATCGCGGCGGTCACGTGCGAGGCGGCGTTGTCGGCCAGCGGCTGCGGCACCCGGTCCTGGTACTGCCGGTACTGCGGGTCGATCTGGATCTTGTTGCTCAACGCGTAGGACGCGACGACAGCACCTTGCGAGTACCCACCGACCACGATGTGCGATCCGGGGCACTGCGCAGCCAGATACTTGACGCGGCGCTGGGTGTCGTTGACGCCCTTGACCACGCCCTCGACGAAGGCCATCCGGTTGTCGAAGTTGCTACCGGCCGGATAGTTCACGCCGTAGACGTTGACCGACTTACCGGGCAGCTGATTGCGCAGGGCCTGCTCGAAGGACAGGCCGGTGACGCCGACGGGTGGAGCCGTCTCCACGGTCCCGCGCGCGAACACCACCTCGACGTCGGCGCACGGGGGAGCGGCGGCGGCGCGGGGTGCCGGAGAGGCGAGCAACCCGGCCGCGAGCACGGTGAATCCGAACAGGATCAGAAGTGGACGCTTCATTCGTCGAATGGTACGCGAACAAGGTTCACTTTAGGTGGCGTCCGGCCCGACCAGCACCATCACCGACCACGTCACCGCAGGACGAGCACGATGACGTAGGCCACGATTGCCACGATCAAGGCAAGCATGTAGGCCCAACCGACGACGATCGCGACGGTGGCGAACGGTTCTCCGTACTCACGTGTGCGCCGGATCTGGTTACGCGCCCGATACCCCAGGTACAGCCCGATCGGCGAGGTGCAGCCGATCACCGACAGCACCATCGCCCAGATGGCGAGTGTGCTCGTCTTGGCCGTGGATCGCGACGACCGGGCCGCGGTGGCGGCACTCTGCCCGCCCACGGGCGCCTCCTTGGACTCCGATGTTGGTTCCGTCGCGGGTACGGCGGTGGTCGGTGGTGAACTCTTGTCGGCGGACCTCGGTGGGATCCCGACGGGTGATGCCCCGACGGGTGATGCTCCGACGGGTGGGTTTCCGGCGGACGTGGTCCTGGTCGGCGCGGCATCCACGGCCGAGTAGGCACGGGGAGGACCCGAGGACTGTTCATCGGACCGGACCGTCGCGTCGGCTGCGTCGGCACCGGCCGGAATACCGCCGCGGGGTGGAGCTCCCTGTGGTCCGTTGCCCTGCGGCCCGCCTTGCGGTGCCGGTGGGGGGCCCGGAGGCCGAGCACCCGGCGGTATCGGTGCGCCGGGGCGTCGACGGCCCGGCGGAGGTGGCATCCGGGTGCCCGGGCCCGATCGGGCACCAGGAGGTGGTCCGCCGCGCCAGCCGGGACGAGGTCCCTGACCGGTGGTTCCGGGAGTGCCGACCGGAGGGCTGCCGGCGGGCGGACCACCGGCAGTCGTGCTCGGACCGGCGGGCGCACCCGAGGTCGGCGGTACCGGCCGGGGACCCTGGCCTGTCGAGGACACACCGGGAGGTCGCGACGCCGGACCCGGTTGTGGCGGTCGAGGACCGGATCCGGTATTCGACCCGCCACGAGATGCGGGTGCACCGGGTGCGACCGGGCCGATGGGCGGGCCCGAGGGTGGTCGTGGCCCGGGACCGGTGCCGGAAATCGGTACGCGCGGGTTCGATGGTGTGCCCGGTGGTCGGGGTCCGACGCCGGAGTCCGAGCGCACGTCGCCGGGTGTCAGGTCGGGGTTGCGCCCGCTGACCGGTGCGGTCGGCGGGCGCTCCCAGGGCGCCGACGCCGTGCCGGTGCCCGCCTCGGGAGCGTCGTCACGGGGGACGGGCGGCACTCCGTCGGGCGCGTCGCCGCGACGGAGTGCCCCGCCCGGCCTGTTCTCGTCGGAGGTCACCAGTCCAAATTACCTTCCGGACCCGGTGGATGATGCATGGTGCGTCCCGCGACGACCACGCTTGTCCGACTTATGGGGATACCGGCGGCCGGGATCAGAGAGCCACATCACCCTCGGCGGTGCCCTGGCTGTCGATGCCCTCGGCGGAGCCGAGATTCTCGATGCCTTCCGCGGAGCGGAGATTCTCGATACGGGGCACCGTCGGCGAGACCGGCGGGAGTTCGGTACGGGAGCGTCGCACGACGAACACCGCCGCGACGGCCGACAATGCTGCCGCCGAGGCAGCGGCTATCAGCAGGAGATACTTCTTCGGCATGACCCACAGCGTGCCAGGTCCGCTTTGCCGGTGCTACTCGCGTGGTCGGAGGCCGAACATGCGCCGTTGCCGACGAGGTCGTGGAAATGTTGCCGACGGAGTCGTGGGGTTGTTGCCGCCGATTTGGTTGGATGGAGTGGTGAGCACATCAACGCAGACCGTGACCATCCACACCAACCGCGGCGACATCAAGGTCGATCTCTTCGGCAACCATGCGCCCGAGACCGTCGCCAACTTCGTCGGCCTCGCCGCCGGCAGCAAGGACTACAGCGAGCCGAACGCCTCCGGGGGCGACTCCGGTCCGTTCTACGACGGCTCGGTGTTCCACCGCGTCATCGAGGGCTTCATGATCCAGGGCGGCGATCCGACCGGCACCGGCCGCGGCGGCCCCGGCTACAAGTTCAAGGACGAGTTCCACCCGGAGCTGCAGTTCGACCGCCCCTACCTGCTCGCCATGGCCAACGCCGGACCGGGCACCAACGGGTCGCAGTTCTTCATCACCGTCGGCCCCACCCCCCACCTGAACCGTCGCCACACCATCTTCGGTGAGGTCACCGATCCGGCCTCGCAGCAGGTCGTCGACGCGATCGCGACCACCTCCACCGATCGCAGCGACCGTCCGCTCGACGAGGTCCGCATCGAGAAGATCGAGGTCAACTGACCATCGGCCCCGCCGGTCCGCCGGCGGTGTGTTACCGACATCCCGACCGCCCCACCGCGCTGTCCTGCACGCGGTGCGGGCGGCCGGCTTGTCCGGGATGTCTGCACCCGGCCGCGGTCGGGCAGCACTGCGACGAGTGCGTGCGCGGCGACGGCGCGCGGGGCTCCGGCCGCCAGGACATCCGCCGACCCGACTTCGGCGACCGGGGCATCCGGTCGGTGGTCACGCGGCCCGTACGCGCCCGGCGCCCGCTGGCCACCTACACGCTGATCGCGATCAACGTCGTCGCCTTCGCCTACACGATCTACGCCGCACATTCCTTCAACGTCGAGGTCTCCGGGCCACTCCTGCATGGAGAGTTGGTGCGCGGCAATGTCTTTCTCGGCCAGTACTGGCGCTTGCTCACCGCGGGATTCTTGCACTACAGCCTGATACACCTTGCGGTGAACATGATCTCGCTCTACATCCTCGGCCGAGATCTCGAAATCGCCCTGGGCATCGGACGATTCGTGATGGTCTACATGACCGCGCTGCTCGGTGGCAGCGCCGCGGTGATGATCGCGCAATCCAACGAGGCCCGCTCCGCCGGTGCGTCGGGAGCCATCTACGGGCTGATGGGCGCCATGCTCATCGTTGTCCTGCGCCTGCGTGTCTCACCGGCGCCGGTGCTGACGATCATCGCCATCAACCTCGTGATGTCGTTCTCGATCCCCGGCATCTCCCTCGCCGCACACGTCGGTGGCCTGGTGTTCGGCGCGGCCGCCACTGCCGCACTCATCTGGGCACCCCGGCTCCTGCCGCAGTCGCTGCGCACCGACCGCAACGCCACCCTCATCGGCTGGGTGGCCGTCAGTGCCTTGCTCATCGTGGCGGTGGCCATCAGCGTCGTCGTCGCGGTGACCTACACCGGGCCGGTACTCGTCTACGTGCGCTGAGTCGTGCCCACATGTTCAGCGACGCGAGTCCTCCACCGGGAACCCGGCATGATCGAGTGCCTCGGAGACGTCGAGTAGATCGGCGCCGAGATCCCACCGGCTGAACACCACCAGCATCGATTCCTCGCGTTCGGTGCCCTCGCGTTCGGTGCCCTCGCGTTCGGTGCCCTCGCGTTCGGTGCCATGGTCGGCAGCCGCCGGAAAGTAGTCGATCTCGAGTTGACCGGATCGGCGTCCGATGCGGCGCATCGTGAGAAGTCGGACGCGCTCGACGTCTGCGGGTGTCAGTGTCACGGCGCCGCCGATACGCCGGATGGTCAGTTGCGGGCCGGCCGACAGTTCGAGTCGCGGCCGGATCAGCGACGCGTACGCCCCGAACCCGAGCAGCATCAACCCGGCGACACCGATGATCACCGATCCGACGGCGTCGGATGCGACGAACACCGCGCACAGCAGGAGCACGACGCCTGCGGCCAGGAGCGCGCCGGCAGCGAGTCGGGGCGTCGCCCACTGCTGTGTGGACAGCTCGGCAGAGTTATCCACAGGACTTACTCACAGTGGGGATGACTTACACACATGTAATTTCCACATGTGGATAACCGCGTGCAGGTCTTTGACCAGCATCAACGGCCGACCTCAGCGCCACTTCATGGTCATCAGCAGGCCCACGACCATCATCGAGAAGCCGATGAGGAAGTTCCACGCGCCCAGGTTGTTCATCCAGTGCAGCGCCTGACCGGGTCCACCGTAGGTGGTCTCGCCGGCAGCGAGGTAGTAGACGATCAGCCAGGCCAGACCCAGCAGCATGAGGCCGAGCATCACGCCGACGTAGATCGAGCTGGAGGGACCGGCCTTCACCTTGACCGGCGTGCGACTCGCCGGGTTGATGGTGTAGTCGGTCTTCTTCCGGACTTTTGACTTCGGCATGACTTCCTCTGTTGTGCAGCGAGCGGGTCATCGGCGGGCGATGACCCCTTGCATCTTCTCGTTTCGCGTTCGGCGGCGGTGTCGTGGCGCGGTGTGTTGTCCGCGACACGCCCGGCGCATCACCTCTACGGTATCGCACCAGGTCGCCGCCACGAGCGCCCCGCGAGTCCCCGGGTAACCTGACACGATGACCACCGCAGCACCGGAGGCGACCGGCTCCGCGAACCACGCGGCCCGCATCCTCGTCATCGACAACTACGACAGCTTCGTCTACAACCTGGTCCAGTACCTGGGCCAGCTCGGTGTCGAGGCAACGGTGTGGCGCAACGATGATCCCCGGCTGACGACTACCGACGGCGAGTTCACCGACGAGTCGCTGCGTGCTGCGCTGCGCGGTCCCGATGGGTCCGGTTTCGCCGGCGTGCTGCTGTCGCCCGGGCCGGGTACGCCGCAGCGCGCCGGAGCGACGTTGCCGCTCGTCGGGGTTGCCGCCGCCGACGGTGTACCTCTGCTCGGAGTGTGTCTCGGTCATCAGGCGATCGGTGCGGCATTCGGCGGCACCGTCGATCGCGCGCCGGAGCTGCTGCACGGCAAGACCTCGCTCGTCCATCACGATCAGGTCGGGGTGCTGCGTGGTCTGCCGGATCCGTTCACCGCGACCCGCTATCACTCACTGACGGTGCTGCCCGAGACCATTCCGGACGAGCTCGTGGTCACCGGCCGCACCGAGTCGGGCATCGTGATGGGAATGCAGCATCGGGAGCTGCCGATCCACGGCGTTCAGTTTCATCCCGAGAGCGTGCTCACCCAGGGTGGCCACCGGATGCTGGCCAACTGGTTGGGCGTCTGCGGCATCGACATCGACGATTCCACCGTCGCCGTCCTCGAACAGGAGATGGCCGAGGCGATCGGTCCGGCGCTGGCCGCCCAGTCCTGAGCCGCCCAGTCCTGAGCCGCCGGTCCCGATGAGCCGGCTGTGCTCAGCCCGGCAGCAGGCTCGCGCGCCCGACGACGACGTTGATCGCCCCGTTCTTGGCCAGCTTCGATCCGTCCCCGGGACTCTGCGACAGGATCTTCCCGTCGTCGGGGCTGCCGAGCGGCACATTGCGCGGTGTCTGGTTCAGTGCGCCGTTCCACCCCGACCGCTGTAGCGTCGCGAACGCCTGGTCGGCGGTCTGACCGGTCAGATCGGGCACGACGATCATGTTGCCGCGGGAGATCGTCAGCTGCACCGTGGCGCCCTGCTTCACCGAGTCACCGGCCGACGGGCTGGAGCTGACGACCTGGCCCTGCGGCAGGTCCGAGTCGCCCTCGACGACGGTCACCTTCAGGCCGAGCTGGGCGAGCTGGGCGCGTGCGGCCGACTCGAACTGACCCACCAGATTGGGCACCGTGACGTCTTTGGGGCCGGTGCTGATCCGAATGATCAACGGGTCCCGAACGGGTGTGTCGGTGCCGACGGCCGGGTTGGTGTCCACCACGTCACCGACCTCGACCGACACCGAATCCACCTGCTGCACCTTGATATTGGTGAAACCCGCGTTCTGTAGCTCGGACGTCGCGTCGGCCTGGGTCTTGTTGCGTACGTCGGGGATGCGTTGGCGCTCACGTCCACTGGAGATGAACAGCGTGACCGTCGACCCCTCGGGTGTCGGGACGTTCTCGCCCGGCGCCGAGCGGGTGGCCTTACCGGCGTCGACGGTCTCGCTCGACTCGTCGAGTTGTTTGACCTCGAAACCCGCCTTCTCCAGGGTGCTACGCGCGTCGGCCGCCGACAGTCCGGCCACCGCGGGTACGGCCACCTTGCGCGCCGACCCGGACGACCACGGCGACCACCACACCAGCAACCCGACGAACAGCAGCACCACAGCCGCCACCGCGCCGGCGATCAGCCATGGGGGACGGCGTCGGGTCGGGGTGTCGTCGTCCTTGCCCGCAGCCGGCTGGCCACCGGTGTCGGCACGCAATGCGCGACGCGGACCCGAGCCGGTGTCGAGCCAGGCGGTCCGGTCCTCCTCGCTCATCAGCAGCGGCGCCGACGGTTTTCCGCCGGCAAGAACCTTGATCAGATCCGACCGCAGTTCGGCCGCCGACTGGTAGCGGTTCTCCTTGTTCTTGCTCATCGCCTTCATGACGATGGAGTCGAGCTCCGGCGGGATGTCCGGGCGCACCGCCGACGGCCAGCGCGGATCCTCGTGCACATGCTGATGGGCGACGGCGACCGGCGAATCACCGGTGAACGGCGGCTCGCCGGTGAGCAGTTCGAACAGCACGCAGCCCATCGAGTAGATGTCACTGCGCGGATCGACCTTGATCCCGCGCGCCTGCTCGGGCGAGAGGTACTGCGCGGTGCCCATCACCGCACTGGTCTGGGTCATCGTCGACGTCGAGTCGTTCATCGCGCGCGCGATGCCGAAATCCATCACCTTGACCGCGCCCGACGAGTCGATCATCACGTTCGCCGGCTTCATGTCACGGTGCACGATGCCGTTGCGGTGCGAGAAATCCATCGCCGCGGCCACGTCGGCCATCCACGTCATGGCTTGCCGTGGCGCGACAGGGCCGTTGCGCCGCAACACATCTCGCAGCGTCTCACCGTCCACGTACTCCATCACGATGAAGGGCAGCGGCCCCTCGTCGGTCTCGGCCTCGCCGGTGTCGAAGACCTGCACGATCGTCGGGTGATTGAGCTTGGCGGCGTTCTGGGCCTCCCGGCGGAAGCGCAGATAGAACGACGGATCCCGGGCCAGGTCGGCGCGCAGCACCTTCACCGCGACGTCCCGGTTCAGCAGGAGATCACGTGCGTAGTGAACCTCGGACATGCCGCCGAAGCCGAGCGTCTCGCCCAGCTCGTAGCGGTCGGAGAGGTGGTGCGGGGTCGACATCATGGCATCAGCACGGCACCTGGATCGGCCCGATGTTGCACGACCGCGTGGTCGCGCCCGGGTCGGTGGTCTGCGGCGTAGTCTCCTCGGGGGTCGTGGTCTCCGGCGTGGTGGTGTCCTCGGTGGTGGTCGTCGTGGTCGGCGGCCGCGAGCGGGTGGTCGTGGTCTCCTGGGTGGTCGTCTGGTCGTCGGTGGTGGTGACCGTCTCGGTCTGGGTGGTCGTCGTCGACGCCGGCGCCGGCGCGGGCGTGTTGTCGTCCGCGCTGGCCAGGTAGTACCCGATCAGCGCGATCGCCCCGACCAGTAGTGCCGTCGCGACACCGGCGAGGACCTTCTGCCCGGTCGTCCAGCCGCCCCCGCCCTGACCCGCGGTAGCCGGGGCCGAGGTGGTGGGCGGGCGCGCCGACGTCGGCGGCGGGGTCGAGTCGGTCATCGCGCGGGTCGCGTTGGCCCGTGCGGCCGCCGCTCCGGCTCCGGCGCCGACAACAGCACCCGCCGCTGCAGCCCCGGCGACACCGGGCCGCGGTGGGCGGCGCCCGGCGCGTACAGACGCGACGGCGTCGGCGAACGCCCCACCGTTGGGGTAGCGCTGCTTGGGATCCTTCGACATGGTGATGTCGATCAGTTCACGCACGTTCGGCGGGATGGTGTCCGGCAGGGGCGGCGGGGTCTCACGAATGTGCTTCATCGCGACGGTGATCGCGCCGTCACCCAGGAACGGCCGTCGCCCGACGAGCGCCTCGTAGCCGACGACCCCGAGCGAATACACGTCCGACGCCGCGGTCGCGTCGTCGCCGGTGGCCTGCTCGGGCGAGATGTACTGGGCTGTGCCCATCACCATGCCGGTCTGCGTGACCGGTGCGGCGTCGACGGCCTTGGCGATCCCGAAGTCGGTGATCTTGACCTGACCGGTCGGCGTGATGAGGATGTTGCCGGGTTTGACGTCGCGGTGCACCAGCCCCTGGCTGTGCGCGGCCTGCAACGCGCGGCCGGTCTGCTCGAGCATGTCGAGGGTGTTGGCCACCGACAACCGACCCATCCGCGAGATCACCGAGTTCAGCGGCTCGCCGTCGACGAGCTCCATCACCAGGTACGCCAGCGTGCCGCCGCCACGGTCACCGGTCTCGCCGTAGTCGAAGACGTTCGCGATGCCCGGGTTGTTGAGCTTCGCGGTGGTCTGCGCCTCGGTGCGGAACCGTGCCGCGAACTCGGGATCGTCGGAGTACTCCGCCTTGAGCACCTTGACCGCAACCCGGCGATTGAGCCGGGTGTCAAGCGCTTCCCAGACCTGTCCCATACCGCCGGTGGCGATGAGACGCATCAGCCGATAGCGGTCGGCGATGATGGTGCCGTTCTGCAACGTCATCGTCCACCTCCTACATAAGCATTGATCACTGCCCGGCCGATGGGTCCGGCCACGGTGTTACCGACCGATTGCACACCGAACTTCCCATTCTCCACCACCACCGCGACGGCGATCTTCGCGTCCGTCGACGGCCCGAACGCGATGTACCAGGAATACGGGGTGGCGGAGTTCTCGTCGCCGTGCTCGGCGGTACCGGTCTTCGACGCGATCTGCACCGGCCCGCCGGACGGGTTCGATGCATTCTCCACCCCGACCATCATCGATGTCAGGCTAGCCGCCTGCTCCGAGGTGATCGGCGAGTTGATGGTGGTCGGTGGCGTCGTGTACAGGGTGCGCAGGTCCGCCGACTGCAACTTGTCGACCAGGTACGGCTGCATCCGCACACCGGCGTTGGCGACGGTCGCGGCGACCATCGCGTTCTGCAGGGTCGACATCGCAACATCCTTCTGTCCGATCGCACTGAGCGCGAGAGATGCGCGGTCGGGGATCGTGCCGACCGTCGACCGCGCCACCGGCATCGGGATGTTCGGCGCCGGCGAGTCGAGGCCGTAGAGCCGAGCGGTTTCCTTGAGTGTGTCGGTGGCGTTGGGCATCTTGTTGAGCACGAGGTCGGCGAAGGCGGTGTTGCACGAGTACTTCACCGCATCGGCGAGGCTGACGGTGCCGCTGCCGCCGGGGCAGGTCTCGTCGCCGTAGTTCGGCAGTTTCGCGGTGCTGTCGGGCAGCTGGAAGGTCGACGCCGCGGTCAGCTGCGTCGACGCGTTGAGTCCGTCACGCAATGCCGCCGACGACGTGATGATCTTGAACGTCGATCCGGGCGGATAGATCTCGTCGGTCGCACGGTTCTGCAGGCGCTTGTCCGCGCCGGTGTCGGCGCCCCACGCCGCCTCCCGCACGTTCTGGTCGTGGCTGCTCAGCAGATTCGGGTCGTAGCTGGGCGTCGAGGCCATCGCGAGGATCTTGCCGGTACTCGGGTCCATCGCGACGACCGCACCGACGCACGGCCCGTCGCACGTGGCCCCGGAGTTCAGCTGGTCGTAGGCGATCTGCTGCAACCGCGGGTCGATGGTCGTGACGACGTTGCCGCCGCGTGGATCCCGACCGGAGAACATGTCGGTGAACCGCTGACCGAACAGGCGGTCGTCGTTGCCGGAGAGGATCGAGTTTTCGTACTGCTCGAGGCCCGCCGACCCGTACTGGATCGAGTAGTAGCCGGTGATCGGAGCGAAGGCGCGCGGGTTCACCGGATAGCGGCGCAGGTACTTGTAGCGGCTGTCGGTGGCCTGCGACATCGCAATGACCTCGCCGCCGGCGATGATCGAGCCGCGCTGCCGGGAGTACTCGTCGAGCAGCACCCGGTCGTTGCGCGGGTCGGAGCGCAGCTTGTCGGCCTTGATCACCTGCACGTAGGTGGCGTTGGCGAGCAGGACGACGATCAACGCGATCACCGCGACCGACACCCGACGGATCGGAGTGTTCACGTGCGCTTCACCGCCTGCGTGGGCAGTGACTCGACGGACTTGGGGGTCGGCCGGCGCTTCGTCGGATCCGGCTCGCGGGCAGCGTTGGACACGCGGATCAGCAACGCCACCAACACATAGTTGGCGAGCAGCGACGAGCCGCCGTAGGAGATGAACGGGGTGGTCAGACCGGTCAGCGGGATCAGCTTGGTGACGCCGCCGACGACGACGAAGACCTGCACCGCCATGGTCACCGACAGTCCGGTGGCCAGCAGCTTGCCGAAGCTGTCGCGGACGGTCACCGCGGTCCGCAGGCCGCGCACGACGAAGATCATGTACATCATCAGCACCGCGGCCAGGCCGACGAGCCCGAGCTCCTCACCGATCGTCGCGATGATGAAGTCGGTGTTGGCGAACGGCACCGCGTTGGGTCGCCCCGAGCCCAGTCCGGTGCCGAACAGGCCACCGGTGGCCAGGCCGAACAGACTCTGGCCGATCTGGTAGCCGGTGTTGTAGAAGTCGCCGAACGGATCGAGCCACACCGATACGCGGACCTGCAGATGCGGGAACAACTGGTAGGCGAGGATCGCGCCGACGGCGAACATGGTCAGACCGATGACCACCCAGCCCACCCGCTCGGTGGCCACGTAGAGCATCGCCAAGATCGTGGTGAAGATCAGCAGCGGGCCACCGAGATCGTTCTCGAGGGCGAAGATGCCGATCGCGACGACCCATGCGATGAGCAGCGGGCCGAGGTCGCGGGCGCGTGGCAGGTCCATGCCCAGGAAGTGTTTGCCCGCGGTGGTGAACAGGTCGCGTTTGGAGACCAGCAGGGCCGCGGTGAAGATGATCAGCAGGATCTTCGAGAACTCACCGGGCTGGATGTTGAACAGCGGCGTGCGAATCCAGTTCTTGGAGCCGTTGATCTCCGACAACGACGCCGGCAGGATCGCCGGGATCGCCAAGAAGATCAGACCGCCCAGACCCAGCGTGTACGCGTAGCGCGACAGGGTGCGGTGATCGCGGATGAAGATGAGGATCGCGGCGAAGACGGCCATCCCGAGGAACGCCCACAGCAACTGCTGGTCGGCGTTGTCGGTCTTGGTCGTCGGATTGATCGACTCCCCGGTGTTGCCCGACCCGAGGTCGAGCCGGTGGATGAGGACCAGACCGAGGCCGTTGAGCATCGCCACCACCGGCAAGAAGACGGGGTCGGCGTGCGGGGCGAAGCGCCGCACCACCAGATGACCGATCGCGAACAGCACGATGTAGGCGGCGACGTACTTCGCGATGTCCCACGTCAGCGACTGATCCTGGGCGCTCTGCACGATGAGCAGCGCGACGGTGACCACCCCGATGGCGCACACCAGCAGCGCCAATTCGGCGTTGCGTCCGGTGTGTTCGGGCTGGGTGGGCCGTGCGTGGGTCGGGGCGGCGGCTTGCGTCATCTACGGTTCCCGGCAGTTCGTTCCGGGCTGGTCAGCCGAGGGCGACGTCGATGATCCCGCCGAGCCGGAGGGTGCCGAACTGGAGGGTGCGGAGCTGCCGGGCGCCGAGCTGTTCGGGGCACCCGACGTAGGGGGCGCGGGCGCCTCGGTCACCGGGGCGATGTGGGCACCGCCGGGCCCGAAGGTCGCGGGCACCGGCGTGGCCGGCCCGGGAGCGGGCGCCGGGGTGGATGACGGCGGGGCGGGCGCGGGCGATTCCGACGGCATCGACTGGTCGTTGACGCCGGGCATCGTTGCCTTGCACAGCGGCAGCAACTCGAGCTCGCTGGTGGTGCCGAGGATGTCGTTGAGCGGTTTGCCGGAGATCCGGTGTTCGCGGACCGCCGACTGCGAGAACGGCTGGAGGTCGGCGACGTTGAGCGCGGTGCAGTCGGCGGCGTCCGCGGGCACGAAGGTGATGCGCGCGGAGTCCTTGTCGGCGTCGACGATGCAGCCCTTCTGCACCAGGTTGCTCACCGAGTAGAACAGCACCGCGTCGGGAGAGCCTTGGTAGACAACGACTTTCGAGTCTTGCTCGCCGATGTAGTAGGTGCGGTGCAGGTAGTAGCGCAACCCGAAGAAGCCCGCGAGGATGGCCACGATCACCAGGATGATGAACCCGATGGTGAACCATCGGCCCTTGTGTCCGGTCCGTACCGGCTCGTCGTCGTCGGGCAGGATCGTCGGCTGCTGCGGCGCCTCGAGCGGTGGACGCAGCGCCGCCGCGCGGCCGGCCGCGGTCTTCGGGTCCGGGGTGTAGGCGTCCTCACCGGTACCCGCGGCGCCGCCGACGATGGGCCGTGATTCGCCGTAGTCGGTGTCGACGACGTCGGCGAGCACGACGGTCACGTTGTCCGGTCCGCCGCCGCGCAAGGCGAGTTCGATGAGCCGGTCGGCGCATTCCTTGTAGTCGCTGATCGAACCGAGTGTCTCGGCGAGGGTTTCCTCGCTGACCACATCGGAGAGCCCGTCGCTGCACAGCAGATACCGGTCGCCGGCACGCGCCTCGCGCACGGTCAGGGTCGGCTCGACCTCGGTACCGGTCAGCGCCCGCATGATCAGTGATCGCTGCGGATGGGTGTGGGCCTGCTCGGGGGTGATGCGGCCCTCGTCGACGAGCGTCTGAACGAAGGTGTCGTCGCGGGTGATCTGGGTGAGCTCACCGTCGCGGTAGAGGTATCCGCGGGAATCGCCGATGTGGCACAAGCCGATTCGGGAGCCGGCGAACAGGATCGCGGTGAGGGTGGTGCCCATCCCGTCGAGTTCGGGTTTCGCCTCGACCTGGGCGGCGATCGCGTGGTTGCCGGCCTGGGTGGCGTGATTGAGGGCGTCGAGCAGATCTCCGGTCGCGTCGTCCTCGTCGAGGGTGCGCATGGATTCGATGACCAGTCGGCTGGCGACCTCACCCGCCGCGTGACCGCCCATGCCGTCGGCGAGCGCGAGCAACCGCGGACCGGCGTACGCCGAATCCTCGTTGTTCGATCGGACCAGACCCTGGTCACTACGCGCGATGTAGCGCAGTACGAGTGTCACGGGCGCAGCTCGATCACGGTCTTGCCGATGCGGATCGGCGTGGACAGCGGGACCTTCACCGCCGTGGTCACCTTGGATCGGTCGAGGTAGGTGCCGTTGGTGGACCCGAGATCCTCGACGTACCAGTCATCCCCGCGGCGGGACAGTCGTGCGTGCCGCTCGGAGGCGTAGTCATCGGTGAGCACCAGCGTCGAATCGTCGGCGCGTCCGAGGAGCACCGGCTGCGTTCCCAGCGTGATGCGGGTGTTCGCGAGCGCACCCGCGGTCACCACCAGGTACCGCGCGGACCCCTTCGTGCTCGGCTTCGCCCGTCCCTTCTCGGCCGTGCCTCGAAAGCGCGGCAGCCGGGATCCCGAGGCGGTGACGATGTCGGCGCGCACGGTGCGGATCACGGCATAGACGAACAGCCAGAGCAGCAGCAAGAAACCCAACCGGGTCAGCTGCAGCACCAACCCCTGCATGTCGTCATCCACCTCCAGCGCATCTCAACGGTCGTCGATCGAACGAGTCGGTCTCCGACGATACGGAGGATCCCCACCCGGGCGGGTCCGGGACGTACAAGACCCGAGGTGCATCTTATGGGCTCAACCCGGTGCGCCCGTCATTCAGATGTGTCAGTTCTGCATCAACGGGCGTCGTGCCTGCGTACGCGCGGCCGTCGTCGGCACCGACCGCCGCCACGGCGGAGGCGCGTCGTACCGCCGAACTCGACGCCTACTGGAAGCGGACGGTGATGTCGGAGTGACCGACGCGAATGCGGTCGCCGTCGGCGAGTTCCCAGCTGTTGACCTGCACGTCGTTGACGGTGGTGCCGTTGGTGGAGTT
Source organism: Gordonia sp. N1V (assembly GCF_029269935.1). Taxonomy (NCBI): domain Bacteria; kingdom Bacillati; phylum Actinomycetota; class Actinomycetes; order Mycobacteriales; family Gordoniaceae; genus Gordonia; species Gordonia sp. N1V. The sequence goes on along the minus strand of NZ_JARJDD010000030.1, from coordinate 53,257 downwards.
CAGGTCGGTGAGCATCGCGGTGCTGCCGTCCCAGCGGATCTCCAGATGACGACGCGAGACGCCGGTGTCGGGGAGGCGGAACTGTGCATCCTGGCCGCGGCCGATGACGTTGGAGCCCTCTCGCAACTGGAAGGTGCGGTTGCTGCCGTCCTCGAGGATCAGCGTGATCGCGGTCGGCGCGTAACCGGCTGCCGGACGGCCGTAGCCCTGCTGGTAGTCGTAACCACTCTGCTGGCCGTAACCGCCCTGCTCGTACCCCTGCTGGCCGTAGCCCTGCTGGTAGTCGTAGCCGCCCTGCTGGCCGTAGCCCTGGTCATAACCCTGTTGGCCGTAACCCTGCTCGTAGCCTTGCTGGCCATAGCCGCCCTGCTCGTAACCCTGGCCGGGCTGCGCATAGCCCTGGTCGTAGCCCTGTTGGCCGTAGCCGCCTTGTTCGTAGCCCTGCTGGGCATAACCCTGCTGCTGGCCGTAGCCCTGGTCGTAGCCGGGCTGTCCGTAGCCGTTCTGCTCATGGGCGGGCTGCCCGTAACCGGCCTGCTCGTGGCCCGGCTGGCCGTAGCCCTGCTGGTAGTCGTACCCGCCTTGCTGGCCGTAGCCCTGGTCGTACGCAGGTTCCGGTGCCCTGCGCTGGTCGTATCCGGGGTTCTGCGTCATCTCTGGGGCTCCTACTTGTTTGGCCGCATCGTGTGGATGCGGCTGTGACTGTGGTCGGGGTACGCCTCCGTCACGCACCGGTCGCGGCTGGGCGTCCGGGTTGACCGCGCCGCGCGCACGGAACATACCCGTGTGCAGGGACGGAGACTGGTCGAATTCGACGACGACCTGACCGTATGTCTGCCACCCGTTGTCCTTGATGAAGTTCTCCAGGTGTTTGGAGAACCTCTTGCGGTTCAGCTCGTACTCGGCCGCGATCTGATCGTGGTCGGTCGGACTGAAGAGCAACGTGTAGCTGTTCGCGGCCAGGATTGTACCGTCACCGAGATTCTCCAACGATTCCTCGGCTTCTCGCTGCAGGCCGTTCTCGATCTCCTGCGGGGCGACCTCGCCGCCGAAAACGCGCGCGAAGCCGTCATCGACAGCACCCTCGAGCTTGCGCTCGATGCGTTGCAAAATCCCCACCGTCGACCTCCCTTCGCGGCTTGTGTGGCGTGTCGCCGTGCGTGTGGCCTTTACAGATGATACCGATACTGACGGCCCAGGCTGCCATGAAGCAACTGCTGTACCGTCTGCAACATTCGCATCACCACCGTCATGTGGTGTGCGCCTACCCCTGAAATCATCCCTGACCAGCGCTTTGGCGTCCACCCCCTGGGTTGCGCGTAGCTGAATGACGCGGGTTGTCCGACGGGTCAAATTCATCGTTTTTCACTTGCGGTGAGGTGCGTGCTATCGTCGTCCAGGCCGTTGATCGAACCCATCGATTCACGGTCATGCCCGCCGAGAACTCGGCGGCCACGGGCGAGTGGCGGAATGGCAGACGCGCTGGCTTCAGGTGCCAGTGTCCTTCGGGACGTGGGGGTTCAAGTCCCCCTTCGCCCACCACGGATCGACACATAACGATCAGTATGACGTTTCACCCGGATTCCGGGTGCTTCGTCATACTGATCGATTTTTTTCACCCGTGGTGGTCCACATCCGGCTGCCCACGTACGGCCGAAACGACTCCGCATCCGCCCGCTCCCAGTCCGCCCGCCACGACGCCGGCGGATCGGCCAGCAGTACCCCCTCGTCGAGCCATTCGAAGATCTCGGCGTAGGAGCGCTGATCGGTCGCCGACAACCGCTTTCGCAGCATGTGCGGGCTCAGTTGCGCCGGGTCGTCGACGCCCATCGATGCCATGATCCGCATGGCCTGGGCGACGGTGGCCTTCTGATAGTTGAAGACGCGTTCGCTCTTGTCGGCGACGTCGAGGGCGCGGGCACGCCGCGGGTCCTGGGTGGCGACGCCGACGGGGCAGTGATTGGTGTGGCAGCGCTGCGACTGGATGCATCCGACGGCCATCATCATCGCGCGGGCGGCATTCGTGTAGTCCGCACCCTGGATCAGTCGTTTGACGATGTCGTTGCCGGAGGCCACCTTTCCGCTCGCACCGATCCGGATGCGGTCGCGCAGCCCCACGCCGACCAGCGCGTTGTGCACCGTCATCAACCCGTCGGTCAGGGGCAGGCCGACGTGATCCTCGTATTCCAAAGGCGCAGCGGCGGTTCCGCCTTCGGCACCGTCGACGACGATGAAGTCCGGGGTGGCGCCCTCGGCGAGCATCGCCTTGCACATGGCGAGCACGTCGATCCGCGAGCCCACGCAGAGTTTGAAACCCACGGGTTTGCCGCCCGACAACTCTCGCAGTCTCGCGACGAATCGAATCAACTCGCGCGGCGTCGAGAACGCCGAGTGCGCGGCCGGACTCACGCACTTCTGTCCTTGCGGCACACCGCGATAGCGGGCGATCTGGGCAGTCACCTTCGCCGCCGGCAGGACGCCGCCGATACCCGGCTTGGCGCCTTGGCTCAGCTTGATGTTGATGGCCTTGACGCGCTCGTCGGCGGCTTTCTCCGCGAACGTGTCGGGATCGAAATGCCCGTCGGCGGTGCGGGTTCCGAAGTAGCCGGAGCCGATCTCCCAGACGACGTCGGCGCCCTGGAGGTGAAACGGTGTCAGCCCGCCTTCGCCGGTCTCGTGGACGAACCCGCCCTTCATCGCGCCTTTGTTCAAGGCGCGCAGCGCATTCGCCGAGAGCGCACCGAAGCTCATCGACGACACGTTCAGCAGCGCCATGTCGTACGGGCGGGTGCAGTCGGGCCCGCCGATGCGGATGCGAAACGGCTCGGGCGGATTCTCGATCGGGGCGGTCGAGTGGACGAGGTACTCGTAGCCGGGCCGGTCGATGTCACGCTCGGTGCCGAAGGCGAGTTCGGCGGCGGTGCCTTTGGCGCGTTCGTAGATCAGCGAGCGGGTGTCGCGGTCATAGGGCCGGCCGTCGAAGTTCCGCTCGACGAAGTACTGCTGCATCTCCGGGCGCAACGCCTCGAGCAGGAACCGCATGTGGCCGAGCACCGGATAGTTCCGCAAGATCGAATGCCGGCGCTGCGTGATGTCGTAGACGGCCACCACGGCGACGGGCACCAGGATCACCGCGGCGACGATCCACGCCCACGACCATTCGACGGCCGCGATCACCGCGGCCACCGCCGCGACAACGAGGACGGCTACTGCGACAAACCGGACCATACGGTGCTCTCTTCTCCGGGCACACCATTTGCAGCCCAACCGGTTTCGGGCTGACGGCGGCCTGGCACGAGTCTAGCCGTCGCAGCGGCCCCCGCCCGCAGACGATCAGTCGTAGATCACCGCCGCGCCGCGTCGGCGCAGATCGGCCAGGCCGGCGCGCCTGGCGTCGATCAGCTCCGGAGAGTGCCCCACCCAGTCGGTCAGTTCGCCGACCACCCGCACCGGTTCTCGCGAGCGGAACGAGCGGGTCGGGTTGCCGGGGAACTTCTTGTCGGTCACGTTCGGGTCGTCCTCGACGGGTCCGGTCGGCTCGACGAGGTAGATGCGGCCCGGTCCGTCGCCGAGAGCCAGCTCGGCACCCCACGCCGCGGCGTCGAGAGTCCGCGTGAAGTAGATGTGGTTGGCGATGCGGCCCTCCTCGTAGTTCGAGCCGTATCCCGGTACCAGGAGGTCGCCGACGTTCAGCGCGGCCTTGGTGCCGTGCAGGTAGGCGCCGGAGTCGTGCACTTCGAAGGGCGTCGGAGCATCGGTCATCAATGGCCTTCCTCAGGTGTGTGGGCGGTGGGCGTATTCGCAGCGCACCGAGTGTGCACCCGCCACCGGCCCTTGCCGCAAGCCCCACCTGCAGTCGTATGGTGAAAGGGGAAGCACACCGAGCCGCCGGCACGGCACGAGTAGTGCACTACCTGCGCTTCGCGCTCCCCGGCACCTGATTGTTCCCCGATCCGCGGGAATCGTTGCCGTCGTCAAGCGAACCTGAACGACCGACCCAGAACCCTGTGCACCCCACTCCTCGTTTGTTAGCCTTGCCTAAGCTGCGCGGCATTTCGGACACTCGCCCGATACGCGCCGGTCGCGAAGAAGACGCAACGACGATGGGGGTGGGCAGATGTCCCGTGGATTCGGGGGAGCGGTCATGCGCGCGTTCGGCGCTCGTGACCACCTGGCAACGGTCACGAGCGTCGAGCAACGCGCCCCACACCTCGTTCGTGTGCGGTTCCACTCCGACACCCTGTTCTCCGAGGCGTTGACCGGACCCACGTCGTGGATTCGGGGTTGGTTTCCCGACGACGACGGTCGTGAACACCAGCGCGGCTACACCTTTGCCGATGCCGACGCCGATGCCGGAACCTTCGCCCTCGACTTCGTGCTCCACGAGCCGTCGGGCCCGGCATCGCAATGGGCACGACAGGCACAACCGGGACAGTCCATCTCGGCGATGTACATGAGTTCGGTGCCGTTCGAGGTGCCCGACGAGAACCCGCCCGCCGGCTACCTGGTCATCGGCGACTCGGCATCCATCCCGGCGATCAACTCGATCATCGACGCCGTGCCGCAAGACATCCCGATCGAGGCCTACCTCGAGCAGCACGAGCCCGCCGACCGCGAGATCCCGCTCAACAATCACCCGCGGATGCGGCTGCACTGGGTCCCACGCACCGACGCCACCGCGCTCGCGTCCGCGTTGGAGCCCCGCGACTGGTCGGACTGGTACGCCTGGGCCGGCCCGGAATCGAACTCGCTCAAAGAGATCCGCAAACGACTCAAGGAGTTCGGATTCCCCAAGTCCGAAACCCACGTCCAGGCCTACTGGGCGCAGGGCAAGGCGATGGGTAAAGAGCGCGACCCCGACGCGGAGTCCCCCGACGGAACCGCCGGCGAGCGGACCCCGGCGGTCGAGACGATCGAGCCGCTGGCCGTCACAGCTGCCACCGGTGCGGTCGCTCCCGCCGAGCCCGCTTCGCAGGGCCAGTGGCGCGCCAACGCCGCGGGCAAGCTGCTCGCCCCGCTGAAGCCGATCCTCACCATCGCCGGTGTCCTGCAGGCGATCGTCACCCTGCTCCAGCTCGCTCCTTACGTGCTTCTCGTCGAACTGTCCCGCCGCCTGCTGGCCGGCGCCGACTCCGGACAGCTGTGGTTCGTGGGCACACTCGCGGTCACCCTGATCGGGCTGGGCATCCTGCTGGAGTCGGCATTGCTGTTCTGGCTGCACACCGTCGACGCCCGCTTCTCCCGCCATCTGCGCAGCCGGCTGCTGCGCAAGCTCGCACGACTTCCCTTGGGCTGGTTCGACTCCCGCAGCTCCGGTGGCATCAAATCACTCGTCCAGGACAACACCCTCTCGCTGCACTATCTGGTCACACACGCGGTACTCGACGCGGTGTCGGCCGTCGTCGCGCCGATCGCGGTGCTGATCTACCTGTTCATCGTCGACTGGGGGGTGGCACTGTTCCTACTGCTACCCGTCCTCGGTTACGTGTTCACCATGTACCGCATGATCATCGCGTCCGGCTCCAAGATCCCGGTCGCGCACGCGTGGGAAGAACGGATGAACGGTGAGGCCGCATCGTATCTCGATGCGCAACCGGTGATCCGGGTGTTCGGCGGCGCGATGGATTCGCGATTCCGGGCCCGACTCGAGGAGTACATCGATTTCCTCGAAGAGTGGCAACGGCCCTTCGTCCGAACCAAGACCGTCATGGACCTCGTCACCCGGCCCACCACCTTCTTGTGGCTGATCGCGCTGGTGGGCACGGGATTCGTCATCTGGGGCTGGATCGAGCCGATCGACCTCATCCCGTTCCTGTTGTTGGGCACCACCTTCGGCGCCCGACTCCTCGGCATCGGCTACGGTCTGAGCGGGCTCAAGGCAGGTATGCTCGCCGCCCGCGACATCCAGATCACCCTCGACGAGCCCGAACTCGTCACTCGCGACGCGACCACGCCGCGAACAGCGGACGCCGGCGTCGTCTTCGATCGCGTCACCTTCGGTTACCGCCCCGCAGTGCCTGTCCTGCACGACATCTCACTGCACCTGGCGCCGGGAACCGTCACCGCACTGGTCGGCCCGTCCGGCTCGGGCAAGTCCACTCTCGCGGCGTTGTTGGCCCGCTTCCACGACCCGGACGCCGGAACCATCCGAATCAACGGTCGCGACATCGCCACCATGGACGCCGACGAGCTCTACCGTCAACTCGGATTCGTGTTGCAGGAAACCCAACTCGTCGCCGGGACCGTCGCGGAGAACATCGCGCTGGCGGTCCCCGACGCGAGTCGCACACAGATCGAGCGGGCCGCTCGCGACGCCAACATCCACGAGCGGATTCTCGCGATGCCCGACGGCTATGACACCCCACTCGGACCCGACGCCGCACTGTCGGGTGGTGAGCGCCAGAGGTTGACGATCGCCCGCGCCATCCTCGCCGACGCCCCGGTGCTGATCCTCGACGAGGCCACCGCCTTCGCCGACCAGGAGTCGGAGTTCCTCGTCCAGCAATCGCTGAGCCGCCTGGCCGCCGGTCGTACCGTGCTGGTCATCGCGCACCGGCTGCACACCATTGCCGACGCCGATGCCATCGTCGTCCTCGACGGCGGCCGGATCGTCGAAACCGGAACGCACCGTGAGCTTCTCGCCGCGCGTGGGACCTACGCGACACTGTGGGCCGCGACCGAACCCGACAGCCAGGACCCACTGGCCGAGCACGACGCACTGACCGAGGGAGCCCGTCGATGATCACCACCTTGATCTCGTTGCTGCCGGATCGGTCTCGCCCGGAGCTGCGGAAGTTCGTCGCGCTGAGTGTGCTCTCGGTGCTGGTGCGCGCGGTCGGCGTCGTGCTGCTCGTACCGCTGGTGTCGGCGCTGCTCGATGGCCGCCACGGCGACGCACTGGCCTGGCTCGCCGCACTGACGGCGGCCACCGTGGCCGGCTGGCTCACCGACTGGGTCGGCTCGCGGGTGGCCTACGACCTGGGATTCACCTTGCTGGGCAGCGGCCAACATATGCTCGCCGAGCGACTTTCGCGCATCCGGCCGACCTGGTTCGGCGCGGAGAACACCGCCACCGCCCGGCAGGCCATCGCCGCGACCGGCCCGGATCTGGTCGGCGTCGTCGTCTATCTGGTGGTGCCGCTCCTCGGTGCGATCCTGCTGCCGGTGGTCATCGGCGTTGCGCTGCTGGCGATCTCGTGGCAACTCGCACTGGTGGCATTGGCCGATGTCCCGCTGCTCCTCGGCGCACTATGGGGCAGTGGGGCCATCAGTCGGCGCGCCGACCACGCGGCCGACGCCGCGAACGCCGCCCTGACCGAGCGCGTCGTCGAGTTCGCCCGCACACAACCGGCGCTGCGCGTCGCGCGTCGCGCCGATCCGGAGCGCAGCCTCGCCGGCGACGCACTCGCCCGCCAGCACGGCGCAACGCTGCGGCTGCTGTTGCTGCAGGTCCCCGGTCAACTGCTGTTCGGTCTCGCAGCGCAGATCGCACTGTTCGCGCTCGCCGGCACCGCTGCATGGCTCACCGTGCGCGGTGATCTGTCAACAGCGCAGGCCGTCGCGCTGATCGTGGTGGCCGTCCGCTACCTCGAACCGTTCACCGCGCTCGGCGAACTCGCCGGCGGACTGGAGAGTGTGCGTCTGACCCTGCGGCGCATCCGCACCGTCCTCGACGCCCCGACGCTCATCGACGGACCGACGTCGCGGCCGGCTCCGACCACGGCACCGCGAATCACGTTCGAGGGCATCCGATTCGACTACGACGACCCCGAACACCCCGTCCTCGACGGCCTCGACCTCATCATCGAACCCGGCTCTACCACCGCCATCGTCGGCCCGTCCGGATCGGGGAAGTCGACGATCCTCGGACTCATCGCCGGCCTGCATCAGCCGACGGCGGGGCGCATCCTGTTCGACGGCGTCGATGCCGCCGACCTCGATCACGAGTCCCGTCGCGCGCTGACCAGCGTGGTGTTCCAGCAGCCTTATCTCATCGAGGGCAGCATCGCCGACAACGTCGCCGCCGGCGATCCATCGGCGACACCCGAGCGCCTGCGCAGCGCCACCGCGCTCGGCCAGGTCGACGAGATCACCGATCGTCTGGCCGATGGCGTCGATTCGGCTGTGGGAGAGGGAGGTTCGGTTCTCTCCGGCGGTGAGCGCCAACGCGTCAGCATCGCCCGCGCCCTGGTCAAACCCGCGCCCGTGCTGCTCATCGACGAAGCAACGAGTGCCCTCGACAACAGCAACGAGCGCGCCATCGTCGATGCCCTGTCGGCGCAGGACCGCCCACGCACCCGCGTCATCGTCGCCCACCGACAGGCCGGCATCCGCCGCGCCGACCGGGTCATCGTGCTCGACCGGGGACGCATCGTCGAGGACGGCACGCCCGACGAATTGCTCGCCGCGGGTGGACGTTTCACCCGATTCTGGGAGCATCAGAGCGCCGCGGGCCGGTGGAAGCTGACCGGAGCGGGCGGTCAGGCTTAGCCCCGCCGCGCCACCCAGATCCGCTCCGCCTCCCGCTTGCCGACGACACCGACCAGCGGGATGCGATCGATCTGATCGACGGTCAGCATCGCCTCCGGACGAGCGATCCGCGCCAGCTCGTCGGCCGTCGGGAGGCCCGCCTCGACGGCCGCCTCGCAGAAGTCCCATCCGGTGATGCTGTCGTGGATCCACCGGCGCTGCGCCTCGGGGCGCTGATGATCCTCCGCAACGAACCAATTGGCCACCAGCACCGCCTTGTCGGCGAGCAGGGTCCACATCTTGGTCCGGTCGATCCGCGCATGCGCCTTGGGCCGGGTGATCGCGAGCCAGCGCAGACTCTCGTCCGCCGGATCGAGCAACTGCCAGTACTGCCACCTCAGGTCGACCACCCCCTCAGGGTAAGGACCGCGATATCCGGGGTCGCCGAACCCGACCGCCGAGGTGGCTGACGGCGAGAAATCTGGCACAGTAACGCTGTGCAGCCCCACCCGGTCATCTACGAGATCAACACCTGGCCGTGGTTGGAGCGGATCGGTCGGCGTCTTGGCCACCCGGTCACCCTCGGCACGGTGCCCGAGGACGTATGGGACAGCATCGCCGTCGGACCCGTCGACGCCGTCTGGCTCATGGGCGTGTGGCAGCGCAGTCCGGCAGGAGTGCAGATCGCGTTGGCCGACGGTCCCCTCGTCGACACCTTCCGCGCCGCTTTGCCCGACTACACCTCCGACGACGTCGTCGGCTCGCCCTACTGCATCCGCGACTATGTCGTCGACGAGCACCTGGGCGGGTGCGACGGGCTGGCCACCGCCCGCGCCGCCCTCGCCGCCCGCGGGATCGGACTGATCCTCGACTACGTCCCCAACCATCTCGCGACGGACCACCCGTGGGTCACCACGCATCCCGAACGCTTCGTCGCCGGCACCACCGAGGACATCGACGCACGCCCGGCCGAGTTCGTCGGGGTCGGCGGGCGGGTTCTGGCCAACGGCCGCGACCCCCACTTCCCGCCGTGGCGAGACGTTCTGCAGCTCAACGCCTTCCACCCGGAGACCGTGGACGCCGCGATCGACGAACTGCGCGGGATCGCCGAGCGCTGCGACGGGGTGCGCTGCGACATGGCGATGCTCATGACGACCGACATCTTCACCCGGACCTGGGGCGACCGGGTCGGTCCGGCACCGGCGCAGGACTACTGGACGCGGGTCATCCCCGCTGTCCGCGAGCAGCACCCCGGCTTCCTGTTCGTCGCCGAGTCCTATTGGGGCACAGAACAGTTGCTACGGTCCCAGGGCTTCGACCACTGCTACGACAAGGCATTCACCGATGCCCTCGAGCACCATCCGCACGAGGTCGCCCGCCTCATCCACCACGACCCGGACCCCGCCGGCAAGGTGCGCTTCCTCGAGAATCACGACGAGCCGCGCGCGCAATCGGTATTCGGCCACCGCCATCGGACGGCGGCGCTGACGGCACTCACCCAGCCGGGCGCCCGCCTCGTTCACGACGGCCAGGCCGACGGCCGGACCACCCGGCTGCCGGTGCAGTTGCGGCGCGAGCCCGTTGAACCGGTGGACCCCGACCTCCGCGACTTCTACCGCACCCTTCTGCGCGCCCTCAATGAAAGCCCGATGCGCACAGGGGATTTCGATCCGCTGCACATTCACGGCTGGCCGGATCGGCCCACCGGGGGATTGGTTGCCTGGGCGTGGACCGATGCGTGTGACGCATCGGACGGCGGGGGCCGCCACCTGATCGTGGTCAACCTCGACGACGCCGCGGCCGCCGGTCGTGTACAGACTCCATGGCCTGCGCTGACCGGGTCCACCGCCACCCTCACCGACCTGCTCACCGGCATCGACCATCACCGGCCTGCCGACCCCGACGAGTACGTCTTCGTCATGCTGCCCGGCTGGGGTGCACATCTGCTGGACGTCCACATCCATCCGTGATGCGGACCGCACGGAGTCTGTGATGCGCACCACCAATTGGGTGTACAGTCGTGCACACACATTGCCGGAGGGAGGCCGATGAATCTTCTTCGCTGGAGCAAACGCCCAGCCGCGGGGGTCAACGCAAAGAACCCGCAGGCCAACGTCGTGCGCGGACTCGTCGCACGGGCCACCACACCGCTACTGCCCGACGACTACCTGCACCTGATCAATCCGCTGTGGTCGGCGCGCGAGTTGCGCGGACGCATCGTCGAGGTCCGTAAGGAGACCGACGTCTCGGCGACGGTCGTCATCAAGACGGGCTGGGGATTCCCCTCGGACTACAAGGCCGGCCAGTACGTCGGCATCGGTCTGCAGGTCGACGGACGCTGGCACTGGCGCTCGTACTCGCTGACGTCGTTCGGGGAGAACACCGACGACACCATCTCCATCACCGTCAAGGCCAATCCCGACGGCTTCCTGTCGACGCACCTCGTCGACGGTGTCGCCCCGGGCACGGTGATCCGCCTTGCCGCGCCCAAGGGCGATTTCCATCTACCGGAGCCGCTGCCCGAGTCGATCCTGTTCCTCACCGCGGGCAGCGGGATCACCCCGGTCATGGGCATGTTGCGCTCGATGAGTGCACGCGGCGAGATCCCCGACACCGTCCACGTTCACTCTGCGCCCACCCGCGACGAGGTCATCTTCCTGGACGAACTCGAGTCCCTCGACGAGCAGGTGCCGACGTATTCGCTTGCGCTGCAACTGACCAGGTCCGACGGTAAGTTCTCCATCGACGACATCGACGCGAAGGTCCCCGATTGGCGGGAACGGTCCTGCTGGGCATGCGGGCCGGTCGCCTTCCTCGATGACATCGAGTCGGCGTACTCGGCGGCGGACCTCCGCGATCAACTGCACATCGAACGTTTCGCCATCGCGCGGACCGATTTCGGTGGTGAGGGCGGCACCGTCACCTTCGCCAGATCCCAGAAGACCGCCGAACTCGACGGTGCCACCACACTTCTCGAGGCCGGTGAGAACCTGGGAATCCAGATGCCGTTCGGCTGCCGGATGGGCATCTGCCAGACCTGTGTGGTCCCACTGGCCCAGGGATATGCGCGTGACCTGCGCACCGGAGAGGAACGTCGCGAGGGCGAACGTATCCAGACGTGTATCAGCGCCGTATCCGGGGAATGCACGCTCGACCTGTAGAAGAATCGGGATCGCGGTCCAGCCCGCGGCCGCATCCCGCCACGCGGCACATCGCCGCACACCAGTCCGATCATCGGGAGGACGATGCTCATGGCGATCACCGACATCGACACCTATGCCCATCTGACCGAGGTCGACGTCGAGGCGCTCGGCGCCGAACTCGACGCCATCCGGCGCGACATCGAAGAATCGCGCGGAGCGGCCGACGCACGATACATCAAGCGCACCATCACCTTTCAGCGCGCACTGGCCGCCGGTGGGCGGGTGGTGTTGCTGTTCAGCAACCGCAAACCCGCATGGCTACTCGGCGCCGGACTGCTCGGCGCGGCCAAGATCATCGAGAACATGGAGCTCGGCCACAACGTGATGCACGGCCAATGGGATTGGATGAACGATCCCGAGGTCCATTCGTCGTCATGGGAGTGGGACACCACGTGCCCGAGCGTGCAGTGGAAACACTCACACAACTTCGTGCACCACAAATACACCAACATCGTCGGAATGGACGACGACGTGGGCTACGGAATCCTGCGCGTCACCCGTGACCAGCCGTGGGAGTGGTGGAACGTCGGTAACCCGATCTACAACCTGACACTCGGCACGTTCTTCGAATACGGTGTGGCGCTGCACCATCTCGAGACCGAGAAGCTCCGCAAGAAGGAGAAGACCTACCGTCAGGCGGCCAAGGATCTGCAGATCATCGGCCGCAAGGTCGGCAAGCAGGCCGCCAAGGACTACCTGATCTTCCCGGCGCTCTCTGGTCCCAACTGGCGCACCACGATCACCGCGAACCTGACCGCCAACTTCATCCGGAACTATTGGTCGTACATGGTGATCTTCTGCGGTCACTTCCCCGACGGTGCGGAGAAGTTCACCGTCGCCGAGTACGAGGAAGAAGATCAGCCGCGCTGGTATCTGCGACAGATGCTGGGATCGGCCAACTTCCGGGCCGGACCGATCATGCGTTTCATGAGCGGCAATCTCAGTCACCAGATCGAGCACCACCTGTTCCCGGACCTGCCCAGCAACAGGTACGAGGAGATCGGCGTCCGCGTCCGCGAACTCTGCGACAAGTACGACCTGCCCTACACCACCGGCAGCCTCCTGAATCAGTACGCGCAGTCGTTCCGCACGATCCTCAAGCTGGCCCTGCCGAACGCGCTCTTGAAGGCGACCTCCGACGATGCGCCGGAGACCGCGTCGGAACTGCGGTTCGCCATTCGTGGCGGTATGTCGAACCACTTCGGCGTCGATCCCGACACCGGCAAGCGCCGAGGTCTGCGCACGGCATTACGGGAACTGAAGAAGGCGCCCGTCCAGCCCGCGTAGCCGTCGTTTCCGCGGAATACGAATACAGCTTCCACGTGAGCGGGCCGGCACCCGTGATTTCACGGCGTGTCGCCCCGGATCGGTGGAAGTTGTATTCGTATCTCCCGCTGTTCCGGGTCCTCACCGATCGGTGGTCGGGTTCGCTCCCGCTGAGTGCCTTCTTCAACCGTTGGTCGCGCCCGCCCCCGCGGGTGTACTTTGATCGTTGGTCGGGTTTGCCCCGCCGGGTCTTCTTCGACCGATGGTCGAGGTGCGACGAGCCCCCTGGGGCGAGGAGCCTCGAGACCCCCTGAGCCACAAACGATCCCAACCCCATCACCACTCAGAGCATGTGCACCTTGCGGTACACGCGGGCGGCGGCGGGGGTGAGCAGCCCCACGTCGTCGAGGAACTCCATGAGGTGCGCGCACCCGGTGCGCACCATCGACTGGAAGTGATGGTTGCGCCGCATCTCGCCGATGGCCCGGTGGTGGTCGAGGCCGGCGTCGATGTAGGCCTGCGGGCGCACGAGGCTGGTGAAGATGTACGAGGCGGCGGTGGCGAGGTAGAAAGCGCTCCACTGTCGCTTGATGAAGCCGATGTCGCGCACCGACTTCCGCACCTCCTCGCGGGCGAACTTCATGTGCCGCGATTCCTCGAGGACGTGGATCTCGTTGACCGTCCGGATGAACGGCAGCACTCGCTCATCACGCATGCAGCCGCGCTGGAACACGTCGAGGATCTCCTCGGCGACGAGGATGCCCGCGTAGGCCACCTCGTCCTTGACCGTGGCCATGAAGAATTTGCCGAAGCGTCCGAGCCGCGGATGCGGTTTATAAGACGTGCCGACCATCTTCTCGCTGGCCTTGGCGAACATGATCGAGTGGCGGCACTCGTCGGCGATCTCGGTGAGCGCGAACTGGAATTCTGGTCGGTGATAGTCGGCGAGGTACTGATCACGGATGACCACGCCCTGCAGCATCATCTCGAACCAGATCCCGATGCACATGATCGACGCGAACTCGTGCCGAGTGAGCTTGATCCGCTGCTCCTCGGTCATCTCCTCCCAGTACGGAGTTCCGTAGAGCGTTGACCATTCGGGACTGCAACCGTACTTCGTCGGATCCATCGGGGCGTCCCAATCGATCTCGGTCATGGCGTTGCGGGACAGGCGCGCCGCGGATTCGAGGAGACGGGCCGAGACCTCGTCGGGACCCGAATCGACGGTGGATGTGAGGGGAGCCACGGTCATGAGTCCATGACAGCATCAACCGTGACATTAGTCAATGGCATCTTTGGGGCGAAGGGTCTGCCCGGACGGAGACAATCGAGCCGCGGTCAGCCCAGCCGCGAGCGATACGCGCACGGGCGATATCCACCCAGCGCGATACCCATGACCGTCGCGATACCGACCGCCGTCGCGATCTGTCGCGGGTCGCCGTAAGACGTGCCGACGATCAGCGGTGTGGCGATGACGGTGATGAGAAATGCCAGGCTGCGCATCAAGAACGAACCCCGGGGGGTCGGTGAGTCCGGCCACGGATCGGGCAGCAGCGCGCCGAGACCGATGACGATGAGCACGGAGATCACCACATCGCTGGGCCGATGCCAGCCGTCGGCGACCAGACCGAACTCGATGACCGACGCCCACGTCGCACCGACGGCGACGACGAAGGGCCGCAGCCACTTCGGTGCCGCCGCGATCAACACCAGCACGCACGAGGTGACCGCGGCGGCATGACCCGACGGCGCCGAGTTGGAGGTCTCGGCGATCCAGGAATGCAACCGCGGCCGGACCAGCACACCATCGCGCAGGTAACGGGTGAGCACCACGATGATCACCGGAAAAACCAGCAGCGCAGCGGTTTTGACGAGCGCGATGCCCACTGGTGTACGTCCGGTCACCGCTGGGATCACCGACCCGCCGACGGCAAGCATCGCCGCGATCACCCAGATTCGCGGATCGGTGACCGCCTGCACGGTGAGGATGTGCGGCACATGGGCGACAGCGGAAGCGCGCCGCGCCGCATCGAGGACGTACTGGTCGACGAGCTGGCCCCATGATGTGCGGACCGCAATGCCGTAGACCGCCGCCGCAAGCAGCAGCGCGAGGATCGTGGTGACCACCGCCGCGCCGAGGCCCGTCGGCCGACGAACCTCGCGGCGCGGCGTCACGTCGCCGGGCGGCGTCGTTGCCAGGACACTCATGTGCCCGAGGCTAGGCGACAAATCTGGGAAAAGGCTGGGTCGGGGAATCGGGCGAGTCGCGACACATGGTTCGACCACGACAATCCTCCGGTGCCGTCACCGGGTGCGCTCGGGTCGAGATATGTCTCTTTCGCGGCGATACTGAGGGTTCGTTCGCTCGGAGGAGATGTGGTGACAACCGTCGACGACATCCTTGCGCGGCACGGTCTGATAACCCTGACGCCGGGATTGGTGGAGCGAAGCCGCGAGCACGAGGTGCACGGGATCAGTGAGGTGACCAGACGGGGCGAACCGCAGGTCGCCCGTGGTGCGCTGGTGTATGTCGCGCGCCATCAGTGGCCGGATGTGGTGACCCCGGCAACCCTTGCCCAGCGCATCCGATCCGGTGGCGGGGTGGCGGTGCTCGTCGACAACGACGATCTCGGACTACCGCCCGAGTTTGTCCATGATTGTCTGCGGTCGTCCCTGCCGGTGTTCGTGCTTCCGCGAACCACAACCGTCGACGAGATCCGTTCAGCTGTAGGGCCGGCACCGTCGGATCGCGCGGTTCAGGACGCCACCGACGTGTCGGAGATCCAGAAGCTGCTGGGCCGTCATGCCGAGGACACCGGGACCGAGGTGTGGCTGGCATTGTCGGGTTGCCTGATCCCGGGCACCCCGGGTATGCGTCCGGCGGCACGGGTCATCGACGTCCTCGGCAGTGAACCCTCGAAGCTCTCCGGTGCCGCCCTGCAGGGTGTGTCGTTGCGGATCGAGGTGGCGCCGGGCACCTCGGTGGTGATCCTGAATCCGCATCGCCGCAAGCTGAGTCGACGTTCCGTCGACTCGCTGGTCCGCGCGGTGGCGGCGTGGCGCCACGCGTTGCAGGTACGGCGATCGGCACGGGCCTCGATAGAAGCGGCGCTGATCCGCGAATTGGCGCAGGCGAACGCCCCGTCGGCCACACTCGACCCCTGGGTCCGATCGTTCGGGTTCACCACCGGCGCACGGGTACGGGCGATCGTGCTGGTGGTCGACGAGCACGATTCCGCGCCGGCGTTTCTCGTCGACGCGCTGCACGACGTGGCGGTGAATGCGGGAACCCGATGTGTGGCAGGAGCTCACGGCCCGTGCGCCTATGCCCTTGTCGAATGGGAAGCGTCGGACACCGCCGATGCCGGGGAAGCATTCGAGGACAGCCTGGCAGGGTTGGCGCGCTTGTTCGCCGCCCGGGACGGACTCACCGTGAACGTCGGGTTCAGCTCGTGTGTCCTGCAGAGCGCCGACGATCTCGTGCGTGGATTCATCAGCGGGCGACAGCTCGCGGAACGAACCGCGCGCAAGGTCAACGCCCCGCTGGATCGGTTGCCGTTACCGCCGACGACCGCGGGGGCACTACTCGCCGGAGACCCCACCGCGCGCGACACCTTGATCCGAACGCTGCTGGTCCCGGTCGAGGACTACGACGCACGTCGCGGTACGCAGTACCTCGGGACCCTGCGCACCTTTCTGGCGCTCGACGGCCACTTCGGTGCCACTGCAAATGAATTGGGCATCCACATCAATACCCTGCGCTATCGGTTGTCGAGGATCGAGAACCTCAGCGGTCGGGGACTCGCCACCACCGGGGACCGCAGCGACTACTACCTGGCCCTGTGTCTACGGGAGTCGATGCAGCCGGAGTCACCGAATCGCGGCTGAGGGTGAGCTGCCCGACCACCAGGGCTCCGGCACGCGGGTGCCGAATTCCTCGAGGATGACGTACGCGCCGTCGCGCGCCTGCACCAGGTAAGACGGGTGGACGCTGTAGTGATCGCTGCGGAAATAGAACGGTGCCCCTTCCGGGTTTCCGTCGAAGCGCACGCCGGTCATGGCCGCGTTCAGTGAGTCGGCACCGGTCAGATCGATCTGGTCTGCGGCCAGGCATGCGGCGTGGACGGCGTTGTAGGCGCCGACCTGCGCCGGATGGGCCCACCGCTGTCCGCGAACGGCCGACAGACCTCCGCGGTAGGCGGCATTGATCGGTGAGTCCAGTGCCGAGAAGTAGGTACCGACCATGTAGTGACCATCGCTGATCGAGGTCGGCATGTGTGCCAGGTCGATCTCGGTGGTGACGGTGGCGGCGATGGGTACGCGGTCGGCCGTGAGTCCGGCCGCCGCAAACTGCTGGTAGAAGCTGGACGTCGAGTGCACGCCGACCAGGTTGCACAGGACGACGTCGGGTTGCCGCTCGGAGAGGTCGGCGACGATCGCGCCGAACCTGGTCTCCCCCAGGGGAACGAACCTGCTTGCCACGATCTCGATGTCGAGCTGCGCGCCCAGACGGCGGATCGCCTCGGTGAGGATACGCGGATAGATGTAGTCCGACCCGACGATGTAGACACGCCGGCCGAGGTGGCCGGCGATCCAGCGAAGGTAGTCGGCGATGTACTGGTTGGGTGCTGCTCCGCAGTAGTACACCCGTGAATCGTTCTCTTCGCCTTCGAAATAGGTCGGGTACATCAACAGCGACCGGAACTGGTGGATCAGCGGGATCATGGCAACCCGGCTCGCCGAGGTGTATCCGCCGACGACGAGATCGACCGCATGCGTCTCACACAGTTCGCCGACCCCACGCGTCAGCGCCGAGACCTCTGAGCGGTCGTCGACGACCACCGCCTCGACCGGTCGTCCACCGACCCCGCCGCGGTCGTTGACCTCGCTGACGGCGAGCAGCGCCCCGTCGAGGATGGACTGGCCTGTTTGGGCATCCGGACCGGACAGCGAGAAGAGCATCCCGATCTTCAACGTCGCACCCCTTTACCGGCTTCGTGATTGACCCCACTATGCCACCGCGATGCCGACTCGGGGTGTCGGCGCGGGCGGATCGGCGGCCCTGCGATGTTGCGGTCGGGTGACGACGGATTACGCCGGCGTGTCGTCATCTCGATGTAACGCGGGTCGGTGGACGATTCGCGCAGATCAGCGAGGTGCCGAGGGACGGGCGTGTCGTATTCTCCAGCCTCGCGGTCATCCGAGTTGGGTGTTGAACCAATTGTGGCCGTGGGCCTTCGGGCTGTTGTCTGTGTGCGACAGCGACACCGTTCAGGAGGCACCCATGACCGAGGCCATCAGCAGTCCCACGATCCGCACGGCCGTCGACATCGGCGGGACGTTCACCGACGTCTTCGTCCAGCGCGGCGACGGCCGGATCGTCACCGCCAAGTATCCGACGCAGGCGAATCCGATCGAGGGTGTCCTCGCCGGGATGAAGCAGGCCGGAATCGACTGGAGGGACGTCGAGTTCTTCTCGCACGGAACGACAATCGCGACCAATGCGCTCATCACACGCAACTTTCCCAAGATCGCGATCGTCACCACCAAGGGGTTCCGGGACGTAACCGAAATCCGACGCGGCGATCGCGAGTCGTGGGATCCGTACCAGGAGGTGGCCAAGCCCTTCGTCGCGCGACGCAATCGGCTCACCGTCACCGAGCGCATCGGCTACGACGGCAAGGTCCTCGAGCCGATCGATCAGGACGAGGCCCGCGAGGTGGCCAGAGTTCTGCGACGCCGCGGAATCGAAACGGTGGCAGTATGTTTCGTGAACTCGTTCACCAATCCCGAGCATGAGGAGGTGATGGCCGAGATCTTGGCAGAGGAGCTGCCGGGCGTGGCCATCACCACCTCGAGCGACGTGCTCCCGGAGATCTTCGAGTACGAGAGGTTCTCCACGACCGTCGCCAATGCCGCCCTGGTCCCGATCATCGGTCCGTATGCCCGGACCCTTGAGTCGCGCCTGGCCGAGAGCGGCTACGACAACGACGTGCTGCTCCTTCATTCGGGCGGCGGTGTGATGACACCGGCGATGGCCGAGAAGTACGGTGCGCGCCTTGCCGCTTCGGGTATCGCGGCCGGAGCGCTCGCCAGTCGGCACATCGCCCGGATGTGCGGCTACGAGAACTCGATCGGGTTCGACATGGGCGGGACGTCCACCGATGTGTCCCTGACCGACAACGGGGTCCTCGGTACCACCAACATGTGGAGCGTCGAGTTCGGTTATCCCATCTGCTTTCCCAGCATCGAGGTGTTGACCATCGGCGCCGGCGGGGGCTCGATCGCCTGGCTCGACGATGCGGGCTCGCTGCGCAACGGGCCGCAGTCCGCGGGTTCGGAACCCGGGCCGGCGTGCTACGGCGGTGGTGGTGACCTCGCCACGAACACCGACGCCAATCTCATCCTCGGAACCGTCGGCAAGAAGCTCGCCGGTGGGGTCAAGGAGCTCGACGACGAGCTCGCGCACGCCGCCGTCGCCACGATCGCCGCCCCGTTGGGGCTCGACACCGAGGCCGCAGCGCAGTCGATCATCAAGGTCGCCAACGCCAACATGGCCGATGCGATTCGACTCATCTCCATCCGCAAGGGACACGACCCCCGGGACTTCGCCCTGGTCGGCTTCGGTGGTGCCGGTCCACTCCATGTTGCTTATCTGGCAAAGGATCTCGGCATTCCAACGGTGATCATTCCGCCCCATCCCGGTGTCACCTCGGCGATGGGGTGCATGCTGGTCGACATCCAGCACGACATCACCACGATGTACCTCACCGATGCGAGCGAAGCCGATCTCGACCATCTCGTCAGCTCGTTCGAGGACCTCCGTGAACAGGGGCGGGCCCGACTCGAGGCCGAGCACGTGGCAGCCGAGGACATGGTCTTCGAGTACTACCTCGACATGCGGTATATGGGTCAGTGGCGCGCGATCGCGGTGCCGGTGAGCATGCCGCTGACGAGTCTCGACGACGTGGTCGCGACCTTCCACGCCAACCATCTCAAGGAGCACAACTTCTCTGCCGAGGACGGCGGGGTGGAGATCTATCGGATCTCGGTGCGCGCCATCGGATTGACCCCGCGGACCGACGCTCCGCGCGCCGAGCTCATCGATCCGGCCACCTTCGCCCCGACGCCGACCGAACTGCGCTCGGTCCTGTTTCCCGACGAGGCCACCCGACTCGAGACGCCGGTGTACGACCGCGGCGAGCTGCCCGCGGGAGCAGTACTGCAAGGTCCGTGCATCATCGACCAACTCGACTCGACGACGGTAGTTCCGCCACAGACGACGGCGACCGTGGACGAGTGGGGAAACCTCATCCTGACCTTCGCCTCCTGATCTGTTCCCGAAATACATTGCCGCCCTACTGAACAGGAAAAACCCATGCCAACCTCGCTCGATCCGGTGACCTTCGAGGTCCTCAAGAACGCTTTCATCAACACCGTCGACCAGATGGCTGAGCAGATCCTGCGGACCTGCTACTCATTCGTCATCTATTCCCGCGACTTCTCTTCGGCCATCTGCGACACCGAGGGAAACACGGTCATGCAGGGCACCGGCGACATCGCCGCGCACGTCGGCACGTTGCACTACACCGCCAAGGCGGTCATCCGTCAGTTCGACGGTGACATCCACCCCGGTGACGTCTTCGTCATCAACGACGTCTACGAGGGCGGCAGCCATTTCAACGACACCCGCATCATCCGACCCATCTACTACGAAGGCGAACTGCTCGGCTATGCACAGGCCAATGGGCACTGGGCCGACGTGGGTGGGGCAACGCCGGGATCGTTCAACGTCAAGGCACTCGATCACATGGGCGAGGGTCTGCGGATTCCGCCGACGCGCCTGTGGAGCAAGGACGAATTCCTCACCGACGTCGCCTATCTCATCGCGAAGAACACCCGCAACCCGCGCGACATCATCGGCGACATGCAAGCCCAGGCGGAGGCGACACGGGTCGCCGAGCGCGAGATCCAACGACTGTGCGACAAGTACGGTGTCGAAACGATCAAGACGGCGATGGCCGAGGTCCAGGATTACGTCGAAGACCTGACCCGCGCCAAGATCGCCGCCCTGCCCGACGGTGTCTGGTATACCGAGGATTACATCGACCAGGACCCGGCGCGCGGTGAGGGGCTCATCCCGGTGACGATGAAGATGACCATCGAGGGTGACCGCGTGCACTACGACCTCAGCGGGTCACATGCCTCCATCTCCTCGATGCTCAATGCGGGTTTCGGTGGGTCGTTCGCCGGCATCGTGGCCGGTACGAAGATGCAATTCCCGGATATTCCACTGAATTCCGGCTTCTATCGGGTGGTGACCGCTGATCTCGGTCCGGCGGGCTCGGTCGTCAACGCCGATTGGCCTTCTCCCTGTGCGGGATTCTGCTCGGGTCCCTTCGAGAAGATCATGAGTTCGGTCTTCGAGATCTGGTCGGATATTCAACCGGAGCGTGCGATGGCGTGCACTTTCAATCTCGAGTATCTGCTCGTGGGAGGCCGCGACAGCAGGGAGGACGGAAGTCCGAATTTCATGTGGTACGACTGGATGATGGGCGGCTGGGGTGCCCGCAACGGCGCCGACGGCTACAACGGATCGGCCGCCGTCTTCGGAGTGCAGTACGGCACACAGCCTTTCGAAGGTCAGGAACGCTTGGCCCCGGTTCTCACGTCCTGCCATGAGCTCGTTCCGGATTCGGGTGGCCCCGGGAAGTTCCGTGGCGGCCTCGGAGCGGAGAAGGGCGGTCGACTGTGGGCGAGCGACAACACCGTCATGTCGTACTGCTGTGACCGGGAACGCTCGGTGACCTGGGGGCTGTGGGGCGGGTTGCCGTCGATTCCGCATGGTGTCTGGCTCAACAAGGGCACGCCGGACGAGCAGTATCTCGGTTCGATCTTCGCGGCCCTGCCAATCAAGTCGGGCGACGAGTTCACCCGTCCCTCGGCCGGCGGAGGCGGTCTCGGCGATGCCCTGCAGCGTGATCCCGCCGCGGTCCTCGAGGACGTCATCGATGGTTACGTCAGTATCGGCCGCGCGGAGAAGGACTACGGCGTGGTGATCCGCGAGATCGATCCCGAGGTCTTCGAGTACGAGATCGACGAGGCGGCGACTGACCTCGCGCGGTCCTACATCCGATCGCATCGGCACGAGTGGATGCGCCGGGACCCGAAAGAGGTCGCCGACGAGTATCGGGCGGGCCTGATCAACGAGATGGATTGTGTACGCCAGTACGGCGTCATCCTCAACTGGGGTACCGGTGTGGTGCTCGAGAACACCACCACACAGTTCCGCGCGATGTTGCAGCGTCGAACCATCACGCACTGGACTGACGACCCCGCAACGGATTTCGTCAAGGACACCCTGCGCATCGAGCAGTCCGCCACCGTGTGAGGCCGACTCGCGCGCAGTGACGCGCCGGCCCGTATCGGTCGGTGCCTTCCCACACCAAACGCTTTCCACACCAAACCCTTTCCACAACAACCCAATGGCGGGTCGCGGCAATGACGCCGTGGCCCGCCATCGACTTTCGTCAAACCTTTCGGCACAGAGGAGTACTAATGTCAACAGACGCCCAACCACTTGCCTCAGGCAGTCTGCCGCCGGCGGAGATCACCTACACCGATGATCCCCATGTTCTCGAAAAAGCTGCTGCAGAGGACTATTCACTGCACATCGTGCCGCTCTCGTGGCGCACCGGCCGCGTGTCGGTCGCCATGGCCTGGTTCGGTCTGATGAGCGCGATGTTCTTCGTGGTGGTCGGCGCGACAGTCGCCCTGGCCGTTGGAACGATCAACTCCCTCATCGGGATCGGTCTGTCGGTCATTGCCTACGGGCTCATCAACGCCGTCGCCGCGCGGGTGGCCAACACGACGGGGACGAGCGTGTCGCTGTTCTCCCGGGTGCTTTTCGGCCGAGCTGGCTCGGCTTTCGCCGCGGCATTGTTCGGCATCACGATCACCTACTACGTGGTCGCCGAGGGTTCGATCGTCGTCTCGGCGCTGCATGCCTATTTCGGCGGGTTGCCGATCGCGTTCTGGGCGTTGATCGTGGTCCTCTATCAGGCACCGTTGGCGTGGCGCGGGGTGGCGACCTGGCTGGACCGGCTCAACGGCCTACTCCTACCGCTCTACGTGCTGGGACTCGTGGGTTCGGTGGTGTGGGCCATCGTCGAGTACGGCTACAGCGACGAGTGGCTCACCTACACACCGTCTTCGAGTGCCGATCTCGGCGTGCCCGGCTGGTGGTATGCCTTCGTCATCTACATGGGGGTGTGGGTGGTGACGATGATGGCGTGGGACTACGCCCGTTTCGGTCGTCCCGCCGATGTGAGGTTCAACTCGCACATCACTTTCGGCACGCCCTTCTACGTCGCGGCCCTGCTCGTCAATGCGGCCGTGGGAATCTTCCTCGCGCAGACGATCTCGATCGCCGGCGCCCTGAGCGAGGAGTCGGCGATCCTCGGGATCATCTCGATGATGGGTATCTGGGGCCTGCTCTGGGTGCTCGTCAGTCAGACGCGGGTCAACAGCGGCAACTTCTATCTCGCATCGACGAACTTCCAGAACTTCTTCGCCCGCACCGTCAAGTTCTCGATGCCGCGCACATTCTGGGTGATCGTGGTAGCTGTGGTCGTCTATCTCATGATGCTCACCAACGTGCTGAGCTGGATCACGGTCTCGCTGCAGTATCAGGGCGTGCTCATCGTCGGCTGGGTGGCGATCGCATTGACCCACATCGGCTGGATGCGGGTGCGGGGTATGAAGGCGGAGTCGCTCGAATTCCGGCCCGGCCGTGTGCCCGCGATCAATCCCGGTGGCGTCACCGCGTGGGGTGTCTCGGCCGTGGTGGGTATCGCCATGGTGGCCGCAGGTGGTTCGGCCGGTGCCGTGTGGGCGCCACCGGTGTCCTTCGTGCTCGCCGCCGTGATCTACGGGCTGGCGCTGAGGTTCAGCAAGCCGGGCTGGTTCACGATGGAGCGTCCGCACGATCCTCGCGACGAGGTCGAGGACATGTGGGAGGCGCGTATGCGTTGCCACGCGTGCGGTGACAGCTACATCGCCTATGAGATGGACCGCGATCCGTCGGCTGGTCATCAGCTGATCTGTTTGGCGTGTGCATCAGACGAGGTCGGATTCCAGCGTGCGGCCGACAGGGAAGCTGCGCATCGTTCATGAGGTCTGCCGCCTCACGGTGAGTAGACAGTGCAACGCCTATGTGTGCCCGGGTCCGACAGTTGTCGGACCCGGGCACACGTGGTGGACAACCCGGGCAGAACTGCCCGAATTTCCCACCGCTGGACATGTTGCCTGTCATTCAACACAGTCGTCACACTCTCGAAACAGTCCGAGAGTCTAATCACAGGCAACAAGTTTCCTACGGTGATCCAGTTCCCTGGAGAACCGACCGACCAGAAGGAGTAGATATGACCGTCGAAACCAACAGCGCACTCGAGTTCCGGGTCACCAGCGGAGCGTGGGAGAACCTGCCGAAGATGCCCGAGTCCGAGTATCCCGGAACCGAAGGCTTCATCGGTGACGTCTATGAAAACCCTGACGGCAGCGAGATGTGCTCGGGCTACTTCGAGCTCCGTCACACCGACGCGCCGCTGTACTACGAATATGCCTATGACGAGATGAAGGTCGTCCTCGAGGGCGAGTTCCTGCTGGAGAACAAGGAGACCGGACAGAAGACGGTGGCCAAGGCCAAGGACGCGATCTTCTTCCCGAAGGGCTCCAAGATCTACTTCAGCACCCCGAGCTACGCGCTCGCGTTCTACGCCGGGCATCGCGACTCCACCCTGCTCTGAACCGCCCGACCCTCCGGAACGGACCAGTTCTGCCATGACCACCTCTGAGATCTCGGCGGAGACCGCCGCCCAGATCCCGTTCAGCAGCATCCCGGCGTGGGCACGCCCCGCCGGGCTCGGCGAGGTCACCCCGCCGAGCGCCGACCGCACGCCCGACGGCGCGTCGTACCTCGTCATCGGAATCGGTGAGGCCGCGCACGCGTGGGCTACCGAGCGGGTCGCCACCCTGCCGTCGGGCAGGCCGAGCACACTCATCTGCGTCGAGACGCCCGCCGAGGCCACCGACGCGCTGCGGGATGCGCTGGCCTCGGCGACGGTCGGTGTGCGCGTGTACGTGGCCGGACCGGTCGGTGCCTGTCTGACGGTGCGAGCGGCGGCGGTCACCGCCGGGATCGAGGACGACGAACTCGTGGTCGAACCCGTCGGTGCCGGCCCGATCGACGTGTTCTGTTCGCATTGTCGGACGGTCACCTCGGCGCTTGCCGATATCGACGACATCGTCGACTGCACCGGTTGCGGCCGTGGACTTCTCGTGTACTACCACGTCTCCCGCAGACGCGGCGCGTTCCTCGGGTTCATGGCCGACGCCGAGACCCCGAATCGAGAGGACACCGCATGACCCTCACGACCAGTCGGCCCGCCCGTTCTGTCCCCGAGGACGGCACGATGACGTTGCGCGTCACCTCGATCGTGAAGAGCGGCCGCGACATCCGCACCTTCACCTTCGCCGACGGTGCACGAGGATCCGGCTGCGCCGACGGCGTGCCGCTACCCGGCTTCGTCCCGGGCAGCCACCTGGTGGTGCGGGCCGGCCCGTACACCAACGCCTACAGTCTTGTGTCCGACGGCACCGCGCCCACCGAGTATTCGATCTCGGTTCTGCGCGTCGCCGACGGCGCGGGCGGCTCACGCTGGATGCACAGCCGACTACAGGTGGGCGATGAGATCCGGGTGTGGTTGCCGCGCAGCGCCTTTCCGCCGATCGCTCGCGCCACCAAACACCTGCTGATCGCCGGTGGTATCGGTGTCACGCCGATCCTCTCGCACCTGCGGGCGGCCCGCCGCTGGCACCGTGACACCCAAGTGCTCTACACCTTCCGGCCGGAGAACGCCGCGCACGTCGACGAGGTCACCACCCTCACCGACGGCCGGGCCGAACTCTACACCGTCCGTGCCGATTTCGTGACCAGGCTGGCCGAGGTCCTGACCACGCAACCGCTGGGAACCCACCTGTACGTCTGCGGACCCGGCGGGCTCATCGACCACGTCGTCGACTCCGCGAAGGCCGCAGGCTGGCCGGAGTCACGAATCCACTTCGAGCGCTTCGGGATCGACGCCCTCGATGCCGGCGATCCCTTCCAGGTGCACCTGACCGGTAGCGAGATCACACTCGACGTCCCGTCGGGCACCAGCATGCTCGAGGCCATCGAAGCGGCCGGCGTGGCCGTACCCAACCGGTGCCGTCAGGGTGTGTGCGGTGAATGCCGCATCCCCGTCACCGCAGGCACCCCGATCCACCGAGACCTCTACCTCAGTGCCGAGGAGAAGAACGCGGGAGACGCAGTGATGCCCTGCGTTTCCCGCGCCGCCGACGGATGCACCCTGGAGATACCACTGTGACCATCGATCTGCCACCTGCCCCGGCCCCCGACGCCGCCGGTGACCTCGTCACCGGCTTCCCGTTCCCCTTCCCCGAGGATCGCTACCGCTACAGCACCAACGTCGAGCCTGCGGGCACACCCAGCGTGACCGCGGCCGGCCAGTGGGGTGCCGCCGTGGTCGACATCGACGCCGAGTACCATCACGAACTCGACGCTCGCGCAGCGGTTCTCGCGTCCGATCCAACCCGCCACGCCGTCCTGCCGCACATGGTGCCCGCCGCCTGGGACGCGATGCTCACACTGATGCGCGAGCTCGCCCTCGCCTACCCCGACCACATGCACCTGACCGCCACCGGCCCCGACACCTGGCAGTGGCGTAACGACCTGCTCGGTGTCGAGGCCGACTTCCGCTACGGCGACCAGGCCACGCTGGGTGAGGAACCGTTGCGCTACATCACCTCTCAGGTCCAGGAGGATGTGGCCCTGCTTGATCAGCGTGACGAGCAACTCTTCGTCGACGCCGGAGTCATCACCTTCGCCGCCGACTGGAGCTTCGGATTCGACGTCGGCATGAGCTTCCTGGAGATCCACGGGCCGGTCCCGCGCGTGAAGAAGATGGGCGTCATCACCCGCGCCCACGAATTCCTCAAACGCCTTCAGCCACATCAGCCCTACCGCCGCACCAACTGGACGCTGACCATCGGCCGCCGACTCGACGTCTCCACCGAGATCTACCCCGAATGGGGTCCCGACCGCGAGACGATCGCGCATGTCGACGACACCGAATTCGGCGCCCTGGTGCATCTTCGCGTCGAGGTCCAGCACCTGATCCGGCTGCCCGACTCGGGTGCGCTGATGTTCCTCATCCGCACATACATGCTTCCGTTGGAACAACTCGCCGGCGTCGAGCCCTGGCGTCGGCGCGCCGCCGACGTGCTCGCCGAACTGCCCGCAGACATGGCCGACTACAAGGGCATCATCAAGTACAAAGACCGTGCCGCCCAATGGTTGCGGGATGCCGCGCCGACGCCACCGAGTCCCGAGCCGCACCCCGGGCTGCCGCGGTGGCCGGCCACGCCACCCGAGGTGAACCTCGAGGCCGCCGCCTTCCTCATCGTATCGATCGGCGGTGATCCGTCGGCTGCACAGACCGCGCGCACCTGGGTCGCCAAGGCCAGCGAATCCGGGGCCACCCGACTGGTGGTCCTCGATACACTCACCGACGCGGACGATGTCGCGACGCTGCGGCGCGCACTCGACGAGTCCGTCACCGGAACCAGGGTGATGATCACCGGTGGTCAGTTCGATGTGATGATCGCACTCGCCGTCGCACGAGCGGCCGGGGCAATCGCGGACGAACTGTCCGCCCATGTCACCTCTACCGACGATCTGCCGGTCTACTGCGCCCACTGCCACACCACCAGCCGCATTCTCGCCCGCCCAGGCGAGACCGTGGACTGCCCGGGATGCTCGATGAGAATCGAGATCCACGAGCATCATTCGGCCACGCGTGGAAGTTTCCTCGCCTCCGCCGCCGACGCCGGGGAGCTGTCATGACCGGAGCTGTGGTGACCCGAGCTGCTTCGAACGGGGTCGACGACGCCGACGTATCCGCGGCGGGCACACATCTGCACCCGGGTTATCACACCGGACCCCGATTGATGCGTGTCGTCGAGAAACGCGCACTCACCGAGTCGGTCACCCACTTCCGATTCGTTCCGGCCGACGATGACGGTCCGTCGCTGGTGCCGTATCAGCCGGGCAGCCACCTCATCGTCACGATCGGTGCGCCCGGAAGCACTGTGCGCAACGCCTATTCCCTCGTCGACGACGGGCTGTGGCCGACCAGTTACGGTATCTCGGTCCTGCGACGCGGTGAAGGCGGCGGATCGGATTGGTTGCACGACACACTCACCGAGGGGTCGACGGTCGAGATCGAGGGTCCCCGTTCGATGTTCGCGCCCGTCCTCGACCAGCGGCACGCGCTGTTGATCGCCGGCGGCATCGGGATCACCCCCATCCTCTCCCACGTCCGGGCGCTGGCGCGCGATTCTCGGGTGACCGCCGAGGTCATCTACTCCTATCGGCCCGGGCATGGCGCGCACCTCGATGACCTGCGTGCGATGGCGTCCCACGACGGCATCACCGTCCTGGAGGCCTGCGGGGTGGAGGAAACCATTTCCGCCATCCGATCGCGAATGGCGGTGCAACCGTTCGGTACCCATGCGTATGCGTGCGGGCCTGCTGCGCTCCTCGACACCTACACCCAATTGGCCGCCGACGCCGGGTGGCCCGCGGCGCGCGTCCATCTCGAGCGCTTCGCCGCACCCGAACAAGACCCGGGGGACCCGTTCTTGGTTCGGCTCGCCTCCACAGGCGAGCGCCTCGACGTCCCCTCCGGGGTCTCACTGCTCGAGCGCCTTCTCGATCACGGCGTCGCGGTGCCCAACCTGTGCCGGCAAGGAGTGTGCGGCGAATGCCGCATCCCGGTGCGGGCAGGTGCCGTGCTGCACCGTGATTTCGTCCTCGACGACGAGGAAAAGACCGCGAACACCGCGATGATGTGCTGCGTATCGCGTGCCCTGCCCGACAGCCCTGAGATCGAGGTGGACCTGTGACCCTCACCCCGCCCCTGACCGCATCGACATCCACTCCGCCGAGCCCTGATTCGCCGAGCCCTGATTCGCCGACCCCTGATCTGTCGAGTCTCGACTCACTGACTCCCGCGGCCCGCGAGTATCTTTCGCAGCCCGTTGACCATTGCGCCAACATCCCGTGGCCGTTTCCCGACGACGCTTCCGAGTTCTCCTACACCGTCAACGTCGAGCCCGCCCGCGTCCCGCGGCGTACGCGCGGTGGGGAATGGGGACGCCACCTCGTCGACCTCGGTGGTGCCGAATATCTCGACTACATGCGCGAACGACGTCGCATCCTCGACGAGGATCCGTCGCGTGTGCGGATCATGCCCGGAATGGACGTCGCCTGCTGGGATCTGTTGCTGTACTACCTCCGCGATCTGGCACTGGCCTACCCCACCGTGATGCATCTCACCGAAGGCGCCGACCGGTGGTTCCACTGGCGCAACGAGTTACTCGGCACCGACGCCGAATTCGTTCTCGGTGACCTCGAGAGCCTCCCGTGCCATCCGCTGGAGTTCCTCGCGCGCGAGGTCCCCGACGACTTGCTCCTCGTCGTCGAACGCGACGGCCGGCTCTACTTCGACGCCGGGATCGTCACCTTCGCAGCCGCCTGGTCGGTGGCCTTCGACGTCGGCATGGACATGTATGAAATCCACGCTCCGGTACCGGGTTTGATCCGCGACGGGATCGTCGCGCGCGCCGAACAGTTCCTCCGTCGGCTACCCGCCGACGCGGTCTATCGGCGGGTCAACTGGACGCTGTCGGCATCGGATTCACACAAGCTCGACGTCAGCCTCGAACAACTGCCCGAGTGGGGTCGCGACATACCCACGATGATCGCCGACGGCGACTACGGTCGCGCGCGGCTTCGGATCGAACTCGAGCACTTCGTCCGGTTGCCGACCTCCGGTGCGGTGACGTTCAATATCCGCACGTTCATGGCCTCGCTCGACGAGGTCCGGCGCATCCCGGCGTGGGCCGAGCAGTTGGCCACCGTCATCGAAACCCTCGACGAGCGCATCGCCGCGTACAAGGGCTTCCTCGACTACCGCGACAACGTCGTCGCCTACCTCCGCGGGCACTGACCGCCCCATCACCCTCCATATCCCTCTCTACCAAGGACTGTCATGGAAGTAGTTGCCGCACACGCGGATCTGTCATGGATGCTGGCCGCATTCGCCTTTCTGGTACTCATGATCCCCGGCCTGGGTCTCTACTACGGGGGCATGCTCGGCGGACGCAACGTCCTGAACATGATGTCAATG
This sequence comes from Gordonia sp. N1V, assembly GCF_029269935.1. Lineage (NCBI taxonomy): Bacteria > Bacillati > Actinomycetota > Actinomycetes > Mycobacteriales > Gordoniaceae > Gordonia > Gordonia sp. N1V. Next base: position 23,007 of record NZ_JARJDD010000030.1, on the reverse strand, counting down.
GTGTTCGCCACCCTCGGAATCACCTGTGTCATCTATGTTCTCTACGGTTATGGCCTGGTGTCCGGGCCGTCGATCCACGGCTGGGGGATCATCGGCAATCCCGTGCACTACCTCGGGCTCGGTGAGCACCTCACCGACGATCAGTCCGGCGGTATCCAGGTGCTCTACATCGCGGCGTGGTTCATTCTGTTCGCCGCCATCACCGTGGCGATCGTGGCCAGTGGTGCGGCCGGTCGGATGAAGTTCAGCGCGTGGCTGGTGTTCGTTCCGATCTGGCTGACCCTGGTGTACTTCCCGGTCGCGCACTGGGTGTTCGCCGCCGACTCCGACGAGGGCGCAGGAGGCTTCCTGCTCAACAAGATCCACATCCACGACTTCGCCGGTGGTACGGCGGTGCACATGAACTCCGGTGTGGCCGCGCTCGCCCTGGCATTGGTCCTCGGTGCCCGGCGTCGCCGTGCCGAGCGGCCGCACAACGTGCCCATCGTGCTCCTCGGTGGCGGCATCCTCTGGTTCGGCTGGTTCGGATTCAACGGAAGTTGCGCCGGCGGGGCCAATTTCGTCACCCAGTTCGTCGTCCTCAACACCCTGCTCGCCGGCGGTGCCGGCATGCTCGGCTTCTGGGCGATCGAGAAGTGGCGGGAAGGTCATGTCACCGCTCTGGGTTCGATCACCGGCGCGATCGCCGGGCTCGTCGGCATCACCCCGTCGGCCAACACCGTGACGCCGATCGGCGCACTGATGGTCGGCATCCTCGCCGCGGGTGTCGTCGCGTTCTTCCTGAGCTTCAAGCCCAAGTTCAAGGTCGATGACAGTCTCGACGCATTCATCGTCCACGGAATCGGCGGCATCGTCGGCACCCTGTGCATCGTGCTGTTCGCCGCGGGCAGTGCCCCGGCCGGTGTCACCGGTCTCCTGTTCGGTGGACCGATCGACATCCTGTGGCGCGAACTCGCCGGCATCGTCATCACCTGCACCTTCTCCTTCGTGATGACCTGGCTGATCGCCAAGGCCCTCGACAAGACGATCGGCCTGCGCGTCGACGCCGAGACCGAGACCCAGGGACTCGACTCCTCGATCCACGCCGAGACCGCCTACGAGATCCCCGCGGCCGGCGTCGGTCACGGTGGCCTCTCGGGTATGTCGCCGGCACTGGCCACCCAGAGCGTGGAGAACGGGCTCTCCGAGACCGCTCAGCCCGTCGGCACCTGATCGCTGTGCACGACACCGGGGGCGCATCACACCGTGGTGCGCCCCCGGTGCCATTTTGATCGATGGTCGTGCACTTCCCTCGATGGCCGGCCCCATTTGACCGATGGCCGAGCCTCGAGTCCCCTTGCACCGGTGCTGGTTTCGGGTTCCAGCGTCATCTGCGGGGGTCTCGAGGCTCCTCGCCCCAGGGGGCTCGTCACACCTCGACCACCGGGTGGGGTGGCGGAGGAGTAGGTGGTGCGGCCACCGGTCGTCACACCTCGACCATCGGGTGGGGTGGCGGAGGGGTAGGGCGGTGCGGCCTCCAGCGGGCACATCGCGCCCACCGGCGACGACCCACCCAACCCGATACCTGCACCTCACAGCCCCGAAACGTGATCGCAACACAACAAGGGTCTACTACAGGTAGACAAAAGTTCATCGGAGTGGACATACTAGAGCCAACACAACCACCGGAGCCCTGCCATGACTGACACCACCAACGATCTCGCCGAACTCTGCGCGAAGTCGGGGACCAAGTTCATCCTCGCCATGTTCGTCGACTTGCGCGGCAAGCCCTGCGCCAAGCTCGTTCCCGTCGAGGCCGTCGACGAACTCGCCACCGACGGTGTGGGTTTCGCCGGCTACGCGGTCGGTGCGATCGGGCAGGAGCCGCGCGACCCCGACCTCATGGCCATCCCCGACACCTCGTCGTTCCTGCCGATCCCCTTCATCAAGGAAGGGCTGGCGATCGTGCACTGCGACCCGCACGTCGAGGGCAAGCCGTGGCCGTTCGCCCCACGCAACATCCTGCGGGCCCTCATCGCCCAGGCCGAGGACGCCGGCTTCGAGCCGTGGGTGGGCGCAGAGGTCGAGTACTTCCTGCTCAAGCGCGCCGCCGACGGTTCGCTCGTGACCGCCGACGACGCCGACGACTCCGATCAGCCCTGCTACGACGTCCGCGGTCTGACCCGGATGTACGAGCACCTCACCGCAGTGTCCACCGCGATGAATCAACTGGGCTGGAGCAACTACGCCAACGACCACGAGGACGGCAACGGCCAGTTCGAGCAGAACTTCGCCTACTCCGACGCGCTCACCACCGCCGACCGCGTCATCACCCTGCGCTATCTGCTCTCCACGATCGCCGCCGAACGCGGCATGGTGGCCACCTTCATGCCCAAGCCGTTCGCCGAGCGCACCGGAAGTGGCCTGCACCTGCACCTTTCGTTGACTTCCAACGGCCAGCCGGTCTTCCCCGCAGAGTTCGGCGACGACCGCGGGCTCGGCATCTCGCCCACCGCCTACGGATTCGTCGCAGGCGTCCTCGAGCACGCCTGCGCGCTGCAGTCGGTGATGGCTCCGACGGTCAACTCCTACAAGCGGACCGGCGCCACCGCCACCCGCTCGGGCGCCTCCTGGGCACCGCGCGTGCCCACCTACGGCGGCAACGACCGCACCCACTACATCCGCATCCCCGACGACCAGCGTGTCGAGCTGCGCGGCGGCGACGGATCGGCCAACCCGTACCTCGCGATCGCCGCCGCGCTGGGCGCCGGCCTCGACGGCATCAAGCGCAGCCTCGATCCGGGCGCCCTGGGCACCTGCCCCGAGCACGTCGGCACCCTGCCGCTGACACTGCTGCACGCGGTCGACGCGCTCGAGGCAGACCCGGTCGTGGCCGGCACCCTCGACGCCGCGATGACCGAGGAGTGGCCCGCCGACAAGCAATCGGTCTCGGACTACTTCAGCAAGCTCAAGCGCGAAGAATTCTTCGCCTGGCACTCGGCCGTCTCCCCGTGGGAGGTCGATCAGTATCTCACCGCTTTCTGACCACACACCCGGTTCACATCCCTGATCCGTCCACCCCAGAACCACGAAAGGCCCACACCATGTGCGGAATCGTCGGGTTGCATCTACGCAACCCCGATCTGTATCCCCGCCTCGGGGAACTGCTCACCGGCATGCTCGGTGAAATGCAGGACCGCGGCGCCGATTCGGCGGGCATCGCCGTCTACGGCAACCCCAGCTGGGTGCCCGCCGACCACGCCTGCGTCTCCCTTCTCGAGATCGACGTCGCCGCCGACGACGCCCAGGCTGCCGTCACCGAGGCACTCGGCAGTCCGGTCGTCGCCCAGTATGTCGACACCACCCTCGTGCTGTCGGCGCCCGTACCCGCCGAGGAGCTGCTCGGCGCCGCCCGCACCACCTACCCCGGCGCCCTCGTCGCCGGTTTCGGTAGCGACCTGACCGTCCTCAAAGGTGTTGGCGCACCCCGTGATCTGACCGACCAGTGGGGCCTGGCCGCCGCACAGGGCTGGCAGGGCGTCGGGCACACCCGCATGGCGACCGAGTCCGCGGTGACCCCGGCCGGAGCACACCCGTACGCCGTCGGACCCGAACAGTGCCTGGTGCACAACGGATCGTTCTCCAACCACGCCACCATCCGCCGCGAATTGTGCGCGGAGGGCGTTGAATTCGATTCCGAGAATGACACCGAGGTCGGCGCACGCTTCGTCGCCCACCAGCTCGCGCAGGGCAAGGACGTCGAGACCGCACTCAAAGAGGTCTGTGCCACCTTCGACGGCTTCTACACCCTCGTCGTGTCCAACCGCGACTCGTTCGCGGTGGTCCGCGACGCCATCGCCTGCAAACCCGCCGTGATCGCCGAGACCGACGACTGGGTGGCGATGGCCAGTGAATACCGAGCCCTGGCGCACCTGCCGGGCGTGGAGAACGCACGAATCTGGGAACCAGAACCGGAGGTGGTCTACGCATGGACCCGCTGAACACCGATCGCACCGTCTTCGATCTGTCCGAAACCTCGCTGCGCGAAGTCAATTCGGTGCTGCACGGGGAGATCGCCGGAGAGATCGAGATCAACTCACCGGCCGGTGCGCACAGCGTCGCCGCCGGGGTCAACGCCCCGGTGAAGATCACCGTCAACGGTCACGTCGGCTATTACGCCGCCGGCATGAACCAGCAGGCCGAGATCACCATCAACGGCAACGCCGGCACCGGTGTCGCCGAGAACATGATGAGCGGCACCGTCGTCGTCAAGGGCAACGCCTCCCAGTCGGCCGGTGCCACCGCACACGGCGGCCTGCTCGTCATCGAGGGCGACGCCGCCGCGCGCTGCGGGATCTCGATGAAGGGTATCGACATCGTCGTCGGCGGAAACGTCGGTCACAACAGCGCTTTCATGGCCCAGGCGGGCCGCATGGTGATCCGCGGCAACGCCGGTGCAGGCCTGGGTGACTCGATCTACGAGACCCGTCTCTACGTTCGCGGTGAGGTCGCCTCCCTCGGCGCCGACTGCATCGCCAAACCCATGCGCGCCGAGCACCTCGACGAGCTCGCCGGCCTGCTCAAGGCCGCGGGCTTCAAGGACGACGACCCGACCGAGTACTCGCGATACGGATCGGCCCGCGAGCTCTACCACTTCCACGTCGACAACACGTCGGCGTACTGACCCCCGGCGAACCCACCCCTCGGCCCCTCGTCCGACGACCCAGCGCCGCACCCGGAGACATCATGAACCTCAGCAACGAACAGCGCGGTCTACGCGAATCCGCGACCTTCGACCGCACCACCATCGCCGCCATCCAGCGTGCCGCCGACACCGGCGTCTACGACATCCGTGGGTGGGGCGCCAAGCGCAAGCTGCCGCACTTCGACGACCTGCTCTTCCTGGGCGCGTCGATGTCGCGGTACCCCCTGGAGGGCTATCGCGAGCGCTGCGACACCGACGTCGTGCTCGGCAGCCGAAATGCCAAGTACCCCTTGCACCTCGACACCCCGGTCACGATCGCGGGCATGAGCTTCGGTGCGCTGTCGGCCGGCGCCAAGGAGGCACTCGGGCGTGGTGCGTCGGAGGTCGGCACGTCCACCACCACCGGCGACGGCGGAATGACACCGGAGGAGCGGGGGCAGTCGAAGAACCTGGTCTACCAGTACCTGCCGTCGCGTTACGGCATGAACCCCGACGACCTGCGCAAGGCCGACGCCATCGAGATCGTCCTCGGCCAGGGCGCCAAGCCCGGCGGCGGAGGAATGCTGCTGGGGCAGAAGATCTCCGAGCGGGTCGCTCACATGCGCACCCTGCCGGAGGGTATCGATCAGCGCAGCGCCTGCCGCCACCCCGACTGGACCGGCCCCGACGATCTCGCCATCAAGATCAACGAGCTGCGTGAGATCACCGACTGGGAGAAGCCGATCTACGTCAAGGTCGGTGCGACCCGCACCTACTACGACGTCAAGCTCGCCGTGCACTCCGGTGCCGACGTGGTGGTCGTCGACGGCATGCAGGGCGGTACCGCAGCCACGCAGGAAGTGTTCATCGAGCACGTCGGCATCCCGACACTCGCCGCGATTCCGCAAGCCGTGCAGGCACTTCAGGAGCTCGGTGTGCATCGCGAGGTCCAACTCATCGTCTCCGGTGGGATTCGTAACGGTGCCGACGTGGCCAAGGCCATGGCGCTCGGTGCCGACGCCGTCGCCATCGGCACCGCCGCGCTGATCGCCCTGGGCGACAACGATCCGCGGTATGCCGACGAGTACGAGAAGATCGGCTCGGCGGCCGGCTTCTACGACGACTTCCAGGACGGCCGCGACCCGGCCGGCATCAGCACCCAGGATCCCGAACTGTCCGCCCGGTTCGATCCGATCGTCGGCGGAAAGCGCCTGGCCAACTTCCTGCGGGTGACGACGATGGAAGCCCAGACCATCGCCCGCGCCTGCGGCAAGGCACACCTGCAGCACCTCGAACCCGAAGACCTGGTGGCGATCTCGATCGAGGCCGCAGCGATGGCGCGCGTCCCGCTGGCCGGCACCAGCTGGATTCCCGGAGCAGGGGCGGCGTTGTGAGTACCGAGACCGCATCCATCGTCATCATCGGTGGCGGCCTTGAGGGCGCGGCCACCGCCTGGGCGCTCGCGCAACGTGGCGTCACCGATGTGGTTGTCTGCGAACGCGATACCGTGGGCGCGGGTATGACGGGCAAGTCATCGGGCATCGTCCGCTGCCACTACGGCGTCAGTTCGCTGGCGGCGATGGCAGCCGTCGGGCTCGAGGTGTTCGAGAAGGCCGAGGAGATCTTCGGCACCGACATCGGGTTCCGGCAGACCGGCTACGTCGTCGGAGTCGGTGAGGCCAATGTGGGCAATCTCCGCAAAAGCCTTGCCGCGCAACGTGAGGTCGGTGTGCAGACCGAGGAGATCGGGGTCGACGAGGTCGCCGCGATGTGGCCGGCCGCCGATCTCGAGCCGTTCGCGGCGTTCGGCTGGGAGGAACGCGGCGGGTACGGCGATGCGTATCAGACCGCGCAGGCCTTCGCCGCATCGGCGCGTTCCGGTGGAATCCGCATCCGCCAGAGCACGCCGGTTGCCGGTCTCATCGTCGACGGCGACGCCGTCACCGGCGTGAGACTGGTTGACGGATCGACGATCTCGGCCGAGACCGTCGTCGTCGCGACCGGCGCCTGGACGCGCCCGTTCCTCGCAGCCCACGGCATCGATGTCCCCATCGAGGTCCACCGCGAGCAGATCGTGATGATCCACCCCGGAATGGAACTCGGCAAGGTGCCGGTGTTCTCCGACCTCGTCTCACTGCAATACGTGCGGCCCGATGTCCGCGGTGAGATCCTGTTCGGCAACAGCGATCTCGCCGAGCTGGAGATCGCCGACCCCGACAACTACCTCAATCGTGCCGACGAGGCGTTCCTGGATCTGACCGTCGACAAGGTCGGTACCCGCTTCCCGCAGTTCACCGACGCGGCCATCACCAGTAGTTACGCCGGGTGTTACGACGTGACCCCGGACTGGAATCCGATCATCTCCACCGGTCCGCTCGAGGGATTGGTGATCGCCGCGGGCTTCAGCGGGCACGGTTTCAAGATCTCGCCGGCCGTCGGGCGGCTCGTCGCCGACCTCGTCGTCGATGGTCACAGCAACGACCCGCGTATCCCGGAGTCGGACTTCCGGTTGTCCCGGTTCGCCGAGGGCGACCTGCTCAAGACCCGCTTCCCCTACGTGGGCGCGGGGGAGATGCGGTGAGACCTGTCGTGCGGGGTACACCATGTGCGCCCTGAACGGCGGAGTCCGCGTCGCCGAGCTGCCCGAGGACCGGCGGTCGGGACTCATCGCCGAGCTGCCACGGTTCCCCACAGTGGACGACGTCTCCCGATATGCTGGCCCGGTGGCGGAGTCCGACGAATCGACGGGGATCGATCAGGCAGTGGCGGTGCAACCGGCAGGAGTCGGTGACGATCCGCTGATTCGTAACCAGTCCGGCATCGCCCGTGACCGGCCCACCGATCAGTCCGTCGAGGAACTCGAGCTCGAGACCGCGATTGCCGCCAACGTCCGGCGCCTGCGTCAGCAGCAGGGTCTCACCGTCGGCGACATGGCGTTACGCGTCGGCATCTCCAAGGCGATGCTCTCGAAGATCGAGAACGCCCAGACCTCGTGCAGTCTCAGCACTCTCGCGCGGCTGGCGACAGCCTTCGACGTCGCCGTGACCTCGCTGTTCCGGGGCGCCGACGTCGAGCGATCGGCGGTGTACGTCAAGGCGGGGGAGGGTTCGCGGATCGTGCGATCGGGGTCCAAGGAGGGCCACGAGTACGAGCTACTCGGGTCGTTGCGCGGTGAGCACAAACGTCTCGAATGCCTACTCGTGACGCTCAACGAGGACTCGATCACCCAGCCGCTGTTCCAGCACCCCGGCACCGAGTTCCTCTACATGCTCGACGGCGTCATGGACTACGCGCACGGGCGCAGCGTGTACCGCCTCGCGCCCGGTGATTCCATGCAACTCGACGGTGAGGCCCCCCACGGGCCGGTCGCGCTCATCGAACTGCCGATCCGCTTTCTGTCGGTCATCGCGTTCCCGGATTCGGCGGTCTGAGGGCGGTCCCCGTCGGACGGCGACCGTCTATCGGCTATCGGGCGACGACGGCGGCCCGGTCGGCGACCGGACGCAATGCGATCACCAGCGTCCCGGTGGCGATGACGCCGGCCGGCAACTCGGCATGCACCGTTCGTCGATGCCCGGCGGTGTCGACGACGGTGATGTCGGCCATGGTGGCTCCGGCCAGACCGACACCGACGAACGCCACATCGGCGATCGCGGTGGTCAGCGGTAACGCCGCATCGACACGCACCACCGCCCGTCCACCCGTGACGTGCGCCGCGATGATCCTGGTGACCAGAACCGAGTGTGTTACAGCACCGCACTCATCGGTCGACGGGCAGCGCGGCTCGCCTGCGGCGTCGACGAAGAATCCCGTTGTGTGACGCAGTGATTCGGCGCGCAGGTCGGTCTCACCGATGAAGAGATCGTTCCCCGACGAGTGAATGGGGACCGGCCAGAGCGTGGGATCGAAAGATCGGGACACCAGAACGCCTTTCAGAGAGGGCAGCAGCTCGAACAAGCTCACCTCTTCGGTCTACCCGGCTCTGCGGCGCGGCAACAGGGATACCGGCGCCAAGATGTCGTCAAGATTCGCGCACTGTGCTCGCAACCACCCGGATCATGGTGACCCACGCCACATTTCATGGGAGACAGCAACCCCCAAGCCGACGGGCATCGTGCGTCAAGCCTGGCCGTGCATCGTGGAACACGTCAGAGAGAAACGCACACAGCGGATCTCGGAAGTGTCAACGAAAGAGGAGCCGATCATGGCCGAACCCCGTCGCAACAACAACCCCGCCCCGGTCCAGCGTCGCCGCCGCGTCCGTCGCTACGACCCGCGTTCGCGTCGGTGGCTCTGGGTGTGGCAGTGAGACAGCGCTCTGCGCGCTGAGCCGTGCGCGACACGAACAACCCCGCCCACCGACGCCGGGCGGGGTTGTTCGCGTGTGTCTGCGGGCACGATCAACTCGTGGCGATCGCCACGTTCAGGATGACGATGAGCACAATCAGCACGATCGGGATGACCGAGATCGCGATCGCCAGACCAACGCCGTTGTACTGCTGCGGCGCAGGGCCGAGCGAACCGCGGGAGTACGCCCACACCGGCGCGCGATACTCCAGCTCGACGCCCTGTCCGGGCTGCACGAGCACCGGGAAATCGGCGGGCCCGATCCGCGGGGGCAGGAAGTACGGAACGTGGACGTGCACGTGATGCTGTCCCGGCGGCAGCGGGATCTCGTTGCGGCCCCACGTGCCGGGAAGCTCGTGGCCGTCGACGACGATCTTCGGCTTGATGAAGAACAGCAACCACATCAGGGGGAAGAACTTCGCGTCGATGGCGACACCCTGCTGCTGACCCGCCTGCACCGGCGGCGCGCCCTGCCCACCGCCCGGATGATAGGCGCCCGGAGCCGGATTCTTCTGCAGTGGAGCCGGATTCGGGGGTTGCGGCGCCGGCGGCCGGCCGTACTGGGATGGAGCAGACGGGGGCGGAGCAGATGGGGGCGGAGCAGATGGGGGAGCACCGTACTGGGGTGGGCCCGCCGGGGGCGCGCCGTACCCCGGGCCGGGCGGCTGTCGATACTGGGGCTGCTGGCCGTACGACGGTTGACCCGGGCCAGGCGGCTGCCCGTAGTGGGGTTGCCCGTACCGGGGTTGGCCCGGCTGCTGTTGCCCGTACGGGCCGGGTTGCCCGTAGGGCGGGTTCGGAGTGTTCACCATTTCCCCCTCGATCGTGCGAGCCGCGCGGCGTCGGGCCATCGTGGCTGGCAGTCAATCTACGCGATGACGGTTGCGCAGCAACGGTTTGCGACCACTTCGGGTGCAGAAGCGGACGTGATCCGTTGCGAATCTAGTCGCGGGTGCGGCGCGCGGCGATCAATCGAACCGCTTTGCGGCAAATGTCCGACCGAGATTCATTCGATCGACGTCGACGCGCTCACGTCCCCACCACTGAGCTGCGTCGGCGAACTCTTTCCCGCCCGGTCGAGATCCCACTCGGCCAGGCAGGCACCGAACCAGCGGTACAACCACTCCTGTGCGAGTGCACGCGTTTCGCAGAACACGATCGGCACCGTCGGGAACCGGGCCTGCGCCTCGGCGACGGCGTCGGCCACCGAGGAGGTCGGGGCGTGTTCGAGTTTGAAGATCTTCGAGTACCCGGAGTCGACGATCACCGCGCCGCGCGGCTGTGCGGCGAGATCGGCCAGCAGGTAGGTCATCTTGCCCGACAACAGGCTCGACGCGAGGTCCTCGATGCTCTTGCGTTCGGCGGTGGCCACCAGGTCGTCGCCGTCGAAGACCGCGTAGTCGCCGACCGGCAGGCCCCGCTTGCTGGTCTGCGCCTGCTGCGCAGAGAACTTGTAGCCGTAGCGTTCTCGGGTGTCGACGACGATGTCGACCACGCGACCGTGCGCCCGCGCCTTGGGGACCGTCACGTTCGGTCGAGCCTGTTTGGCGGTGCGTCGCGACTGCCAGAACACCATCTCGCGCCCGCGGGCGCGGGTGAGCACGAACTGCGAGCGGTTCTCCCGTCCGCGTTCGAGCACCAGGTCGATGGCCGCGCCGCGCCGGCTGATCGAACGCACCGCCAGGCATTCGACGATCTCGGGGTCGTCCGGCCACTCGGCGACGCGCTGGCAATACACCTTGGTGGTGCGCGGCCACGTCTCCCGGGTCTTCAACACGATCCCGTCCGCGCCCAGGGGCAAACGCACGAGGTAGGGCAGCGACGTGCCCTCCTCGGGATTGCGCGCGATCAGCAGGTCGTCCGGCACACGACCAGGGTGCCGGATCGAGGGGGCGCAGTCACCCCGATCGGCCGTGGAGACGCTCTCATCTGCAACAACCTGCTCTGGTCCATCCCGCCCGACCGGACCCGCGGCCGCTTAGGTTAAGCTAACCGACATTGGGGAAGTCCGGTGTGCTGCGGGCCGCGGCCCGCGAGCGAAGAGGAAGAGGGGACTGCTGCAGTGCGTCGACGAGGACTGGTGCTGGGTGCACTACTGATCGGAGTGGTCGCCCTGTTGTGGTCGCCCCTGCCCGGGTCACCAACTGCACAGGCGGCGCCGAGTCTCACGTCCAAGGCCGGCGCGGGCACGGTGATCAGTTCCACCGACATCACCGATCAGAAGGACGCCCGCATGACCGGCGCCCGGCAGGTGATCGCCATGACCTACCTGTCGGAGAACGCCCAGGGTGAGCTGATCCCCGTCCGCGGCACCGTCTCCATCCCCGAGAAGAACCCGCACGGCGGTGATTACCGCATCTTTGCGTGGGCGCACGGAACCGCCGGACTCGGCGACGGCTGCACGGTCACCGACCGGATGGGCGTCCGCGTCGACGGCAAGGAACGCTGGCACGACTGGATGGGCCCCTGGCTCGACGACGGCTACGTCATCACCGCCACCGAGTACGCGGGTGTCGGCGGACCGGGCGTGCATCCCTACGCCGACGGAGAGATGCAGGGCAAGAACGTGATCGACTCGGTACGCGCCGCGCGGACCGTCGTCGCCCAGTACTCCGATACCCGAGCCGGCACCGACTATCTCACCTCCGGCGGCTCCCAGGGCGGCCAGAGCGCGGTTTGGGCCGGACATCTCGCACCCACCTACGCACCCGAACTCCACAACGTGGGGGTTGCCGCCAGCTCGGTGCCCGTCGACACCTCGCAACTGTTGAAGGTCGTCGCACCAGGCGTCCCGCCCGTCTCGATTCCCGACTACGTCACCTACGTCTCCTACGTGCTCGCCGGTGTGAAGGCCGCGCGACCCGACGTCGACGTCGACTCCTACCTCACGCCGCTGGGTAAGGAACTCGTCGAAGATGCTGCGACACAGTGCTATCCGGAGTTCAGTCCCTCGACGCGGCAGTACAACGTCGGCCAGATGGTGACCAAACCACTGGCCGAGGGGCCGCTGATCGGCGTGGTGCATGAGCTCTCTGCCGTCCCCGACGCCGGCTACCGCGCTCCGATGCTCATCCAGCAGGGCACGCTCGACGTGGTCGCGCCGGCCCCGCTGACGTCGGCGTGGGTCGACCGTGCTCGCGCCAGCGGCGCCCGCATCGACTATCAGACCTACAACGATCAGCACGGACTCGGCGCATACTCCGAGACCGCGGCACTCAGGTGGGCCGACACGCTGCAGTGGGCGCGGTAGGTCGAGACGGGCCTCAGAGATCCGGCCCGCAGGCGTCGTGGGTGAGTGCCGCGACGATCTCCGGGCGCACCTCCTCGACGAACTGCAACCACTGGCCGATGCCGGCCGCGACGTTGTGTCGTGAGAACGCCGTGGCCTCCACCGTCAGCACGGCGACGATGCAGGTGTCGTGCACGACGAGTTTGATCCCGGTGTAGGGCAGCGTCTCGGTCGCCACGAAGCGGTAGGCCGCAGGCAGATCCGTGACGTGGTCGACGACAGTGCCGAAGAACTCCAAGGTCGGGCGCGCGGGCAGGATCCGCAGCCACGACTTGACCTCACCGGTCGGCAACGGAATGTCACCGTCGTCGTCGACCAGCACCGGATGCCCCGACATCGTTTCGAGCGCCTCGAGCACCATCGCCCGCAGGTCACTGTGCCGTGCGGGTAGGGCGATCACCTCGAGCGCCGGCTCGTGCCGGTCCGGCACATCCCCGGTGAGGAAGGCCGGATGCCCGACTCCCCAGATCTCGATCAGTGTGGTGGTGGCCAGCGCGGCGAGAGCATCGACCTGCGCGCGGTCGGCCTCGGAGGTGAACGATCCGTCACCATCGTCGCGATCCCAGCCGAGCAGTTCGAGATCGGCGATGTTCTCTCGCAGCACGTCGGGATGCGGATGCAGATCGCCCTCGACGATCGTGCACACGATGCGGTCCTCGCAGGCAGAGAAGCTCAGCACCCCGTGGGAACCCTCGGGGATCTCCAGGTTCTGTTCGACGATGAGTTCCTGCCCGTCGTCGAGGTCGGACAGAAGAGCGGCGAGCAGGTGCCGGTACCGGGCCCAGGCCTCGTTGACGGCCGTGTCGAAGTCGACGTCCCCACGCATGTCGTCTGCGCCCATGGCACACCTCTCATCCGGCTGAAACCCTCTGCTGGCCCACGTTCGGCGATCCGGCTCCTCTACGGCCCGACCAATTCTGACCGGCTGCATCATGACCGGGCTTGCATCATGATCTGCTTGCGAGGTTACGGATCCCCACCACCGAGTGCCGCATCGCGCACGAGGATCCCCCCATTCGTAGGACCCGGGCGCACACCGTCGCTGTACCGCGATGTCGACGACTCGTCGCCACCGCGACACCCACTGTTTCAGCACGGCCCGACACAGTCCGGTGCCGGTGTGATCGGCGCGACACCGCCCCGCGTTACAGGACCCCACAGGGGACTCAGACGGGAGTCAGCCCGATCAGCCGACACAGACGGTCCTCGTCGATCACGTGCAGTGCCTGGCCGCGCCGTTTGCGTTCCCGCGCGGCAAACAGCTTGCGGCCCTCGTGCGCCCCGAGGCCGCGGTCGATCTGATGGGCGCGCACGAGGACGGTGGTGTCGTCGCCGACCATCGACTGCACCGCCGCCCCGGATTCCTCGATGAGCGTGGTCAGTTCCTGTTGGGTGCCGGTGCTGAACCGGCCGGTGATCACCACGCGGTGTCCGGCCAGTCGTGCCGGCCCGCGTGCCGGACTCATGTCGACCTTGTGGAGATCGGTCAGCGCGCGCAGAGCCTGTGTGCCGTCGACGTAGCGGGTGCCCTTGGCCGCGGTCGCGTGCCAGATCCAGCACTTGAGATCCTCGGGCGCGTCGAGGTCGCGGATGCGGGAGATGTCGTCGTTGGTCCAGTCCGCCCCGGTCAACAGGGTGCAGGTGAGCAGGCCGAGCTGATAGATGTCGAACCACGTCGCCCAGTGACGGTAGTCGTCGACATCGGCGGGCATGTATGCCGGTGTGTAGGCGTCCAGTGGTGAATGCCGGGGTGTCAGTGCATGTTTGGCGATCCCGAAGTCTCCGAGGGCCAGCCGGCCGTCGCGCAGGAAGACGTTGTCGGGCTTGATGTCGCGGTGGGTGACGCCGGCCGCGTGCATCACGGTGATCAGACCGAGCAGGCCGCGGATCTCACGACGGACCCGTGCCGGACGCCATCCCGCCCACACGCCGTCGGCCACGAGATCGCCGACCGTACCCTCGCGCATCCACTCGGTGACGATGACATAGCGCGTCATGCGGCCGGGACCGGAACCGAAGGCGAAGGCGTCGAGCAGCGCGACCACCTCCCGCCGGCCGGCGAGCAGATGCCCCATGTGCGCCTCACCGTGCCAGTCCGCGGCGCTCGCACACACCTTGACGCAGACCTTGCGCGTCACCCGATCGCTCGACGACGCCAGCCGTGATGCGCGATAGACGTGGCCGAAGCCGCCGCCGTCGAGGAGCCCGTCGATCCGGTAGCGATACCCGGTGTCGCCGACGATGATCTGTCCCGCACGGAGCGGCTGACGTGCCCCAGTCACGCCACCACGGTAGGGCATGGGTCCGACGGGCTCTCGCCGACACCGTCTCGGCCCACCCGCAGCACGACACACGCGTCGCCGGGCCCGCTCGCGCATTCTGTCGGTTTCGTACTGTTTTCCCAAATGCAATCATTCCCACGGCAGCAATGCCAAATAATCATCAGGTATGAAACAAGGAATCAGGAGCGGGCCAGTGCGAAAAGCGGTGTGCGTTGTTGTCTGCAGCATTCTCGGCATTGCGGGAATGGTGCTCGCCAACGGACCCGCATCGGCCGCCGATTCGACATTCGCGGTCAAATCCGTGCTGAACGGCCAATGCCTGGACAACTCCGATGCCGCGGCCCGTTCCGGCAACCGGGTACTGCTGTACGAATGCCACGACGGGATCAATCAGCAGTGGACGGTCGGCGCCGACGGCCGGGCTCGCGTGCAGGGCTTCTGCTTGCAACCGGTCGGGGCGGTCATCGCCAACGGCCGCAACCTCGAGATCGCGACCTGCACGACCTCGCCGGCCCAGGTCTGGGGTCAAGGCGCCAACGACTCGCTACGCCCCAACTACGGCAGCTACTGCCTGACCGCCGCAAACGGCGCCGTCTCGCTGCGGACCTGTGCTGGGACGACGGCACAACGATGGACGCTGGCCTCGGCCGCGGCAACACCCACCACAACCACTCCTGCCACGACCACGCCACCCACGACCACGCCACCCACCACCACGACGAGCGCTCCCGCCGCGGTGACCAGCCCGTCCGGCCAGGCGGCCCCCACCGTGGACCTCGCCGGATGGCGCCACATCTTCGCCGACGAGTTCACCAAGAACGCGGCACTCGGCTCGTGGGCCAATTCGTGCGAGCCCGACAAGATCGTCTACACCGGCTCGCAGGGCCAGAAATGGCGCACCTATCCCCAGTGCTATCTCGACACGTATCAGAAACGGCCCTATCGCCCCGACGCGGTGCTCTCGGTCGACGGCGGCATGCTCGATTTCTTTCTCCATCAGGTCGATGGAAAACCCGCCGGTGCGAATCCGTCGCCGCTGATCACCGGATCGAGCCAATACCAGACCTACGGGCGTTATTCGGTGCGAATGCGCGTCGACCGTCCGGGACTGTCCGAATACTATGTGGCCTTCCTGCTCTGGCCGCAGTCCGAACAATGGCCCGCCGGCGGTGAATTCGACTTCCCCGAGGGTTCCCTCGCGGGCACCGCCAAGGGCTATCACCACTACTCCGGCCTCGGTTCGTGCGTCAGCTGTCAGGCCGTCGCCACCGACATAGGGGCCACGTTCACCAGCTGGCACACCTACACCATGGAATGGAGTCCCGGCCGCATCCGCTACCTGCTCGACAACACCGTCGTCCTCGACACCACCGCCTGGGTGCCCTCGGGCCCAATGCGCTGGCAACTGCAGGCCGAGACCAACGGCAACGGCACCAGCTCCGGGCACCTGCAGGTCGATTGGGTGTCGGTCTGGGCCTACAACGGCTGACGCCGATTACTCGATCTCGATCTCCACCTCGGCCGAGCGAGGCGTTGCCTGACACGCCAGGAGGTAGCCGTCGTCGATGTCCTCGGGTTCGAGCGCGATGCCGTTCCCGTGGTCGACGGTGCCCGAGACCAGCCGGGTATCGAGGGGGTGATCTCGGCGTCGGCAGCGCAATTCAGAGTGGCCGTCGTGTGCCACGGCGGGGTCATCAACGCCTACCTCACCCATGTGCTCGGACTCGCGCGGCTGGATGTTCGTCCAAACGAACTACACCTTGGTCACCCGGGTGCTTGCCGAGCCCGACGGATATCGGGAGATCCTGGCGGTCAACGAGTCCGATCACCTGCACTCGTCGTCGGGCACGGCTCAGTCCGAAGCTTAGCCTGGGAGTAGCCCCGCCAACGCCTCCACCGGATCCAGGCTCCCGGCCGGAAGGCGTTCACGAGCCAGGCGCGTCGTGGCCGCCTGTACGAGTTCGTTGACCGGGGTTGCCACACCGTGCAGACGTCCCAACAGGACGATTTCTCCTGCCAGGTAATCGATTTCGACGTTGCTGGCACCACGCGCGATGCTCTGCCAGGTCGAGCTTCCGTAGCTGTCCTCCCCGGTGTCGCGGCGCACGATGTGGTCGGCGCGGCGCTCGCGATCGGTCTCGACGCTTACCGTTTCGATCCTCGCTGCAGCGAGTGCCGCCTCGCCCTCGGCGCGTGCGCGTGTCACCAATTCCCGATGTGCTGCAACGTCATTGCGGTAGCAGGCGTCGATCCCGTTCACGAGGTTCATGATCAGCTTGCGGTATTTCCACGCCATGATCTGCGCGCGGGGTTCGGAGGGGAATCCGGCCGCACGAAAACGCTCCGTCATCTGCTCGGTCACCTCATCGGTGCCGGCCGGAAAGCGGCCCACATCGAGGATGCCGGGACGCGCCGCAGACCCCTGCACCACCACGCCCGGTTCGAGGTGCAACGCCGGCAGCATCACGCACACCGAGTACGTCCGGGCGAACCGACGCAGAATCGCCGGCTCGTTGGCGACCCCGTTCTGCGCCGACGCGATCGGTGTGTCCGCAGGCGCATGCGCCCGAAGGTCGTCGAGGGCGTCGGCACTCTGCTGACTCTTGACGCACAGCAACACCATGGTGTCGTCGGTCCATTCGATCTCACCGGCGTTGGCTGCCAACGGAATCCGATGTACCTGACGGCCCTCGGCGGTGTCGAGGACGAGTCCGTGCTCGCGCATCGCCGCCAGATGCGCACCCCGCGCGACCAACGTCGTCGGGGTTCGGTTCGCATGCAGGTGTGCGCCGATGACCCCACCGATCGCGCCCGCCCCGTAGATCACAACTCGCATGATCTCCAGGGTAGGACGCGTCAGGCCGGCGGGTCCGCCAGCTCGTCCGACCAGCGATTCCGGTCCTCCTCGCTGATGAACGAGGCGGCAAAAGAGTTGCGAGCCAGGGTGATCAGATCGGCGCTCAAGAGATCCAATGCATCGGCGATTGCGATGAACGTATCTCCGGCATACCCGCCGAAATACGCCGGATCGTCGGAATTGATGGTGACGGTCAGACCTTCGGCCAGCATTCGCGGCAGCGGATGCTCGGCAAGTGTCGGCACGCATCGCAAGCGCACGTTCGACAGCGGGCAGGCGGTCAACGGCATGCGATCGGCGCACAGGCGCCGAACGAGTTCGGGACTCTCCAGGGCGCGGATGCCGTGATCGACCCGTTCGATGCCGAGAGTGTCCAGGGCCTCCCAGATGTAGTCCGGAGGTCCTTCCTCCCCGGCGTGTGCGACCACATGCAGTCCGGCCTCGCGGGCGCGGTCGAAGACCGGAGCGAACTGGCCGGGCGGGAACCCCACTTCGGCCGAGTCGAGGCCCACCCCGATGATCGAGCCGAGATGGGGGGTGAGCGCGTCGAGCGTCTCGTGCGCCTCCCGGACCGGGCGGTCGCGCAGGAAGCATGCGATGAGGTCTGCGTACAGGCCGGTTTCGGCCTCGCCGGCGTCCAGGCCGCGTCGCAACCCGGTGACCACGACGTCCACCGGCACCCCGCGCACGATGTGCGCCTGCGGATCGAAGAAGACCTCGGCGTGGCGCACACCCTGCGACGCCGCTGTGCGTATGTAGGCCTGCGCGAGGTCGGCGAAGTCCTGCTCGGTTCGCAACACGGCCATGCACGCGTAGTACAGATCGAGAAAGTGCGGCAGATCGGTGAACGCGTGTGCCGCTCGCAGTGCGGCGACGTCGGCGTACGGCAGTGTCACCGAGTTACGTTGGGCGAGCGCGAACACCATCTCGGGTTCGAGCGTGCCCTCGATGTGCACGTGCAACTCGGCCTTCGGTAAGGCCGTCAACGCCCGGTGGTCCATGACCGACCATTTTGTCATGAGGCCCGGGGCATGGGTGGGGCCGACGCGACCCGATCCGAGTGCGGGGTCGAGTACGCCGCGAGCGCCTCTGCCAACGCAGGTGCCTCCTCTCGCAGGAAAACCGCCCAATTGCCCAGCGCAGACTCGAAGTTCTCGATGTGGAAGACCGTGGACTCCAGCGACAATCGTGCCCGGACGGTCTGTTCGTGCAGCGTCAGGGTCACGAACGGATTCGACAGCGGGCGGCAGATCAGTTCGGCTACGGCGCTCGAGGGGCGAATACCGTCGGCGAGCGTTGTTAATAATTCGATCACCGGCACGGACGGATTGACCACGAGTCGGAGGGACAAGGGTTCGGTGGGGATGGTCAGCACGCCCTCGGGATCGAACTCGAATGTCGGGCCGGTCTCCTCGTCGAGCGACCCGAGGACCTCCAGCGACCCGATCACCAGCGCCCGCAGATGCGCTGCGCTCCTTGTCCGCTCCGCCCCGTCGATGACCGCCTCGGGTGGCGGCGGTGACGGGGTGTCGACGTGGCCGTGCCGTTCGAACTCCCCGAAGATGCTGTCGTACATGCGCTTTCCCTTCATCGGTGGCGGCGCCGACTCCGGCCGGCTCGCTTCGCACGGTAGGCGGAGTGCCGACCGCTGCGCGCCCCGGTGACCGATGAGGCACCCGACCTGTGGACACGGAGAAATCTGTGCATCGTCGACGCGCGCCCCTCCGGCCCCTGCGGGCCACGGCAACCACAAAGCGGACATATCGCCCACAGGGTCGCGGTTGGCGCGCGTAGCGTCGGGTCATGAGTGCATATGTGACGACCAACCCGACAACGGGAATCACCGAACGCGAGTTCGCCATGCTCTCCGATGATCAGATCGACGAACTCGCCCGACGCAGCCTCGGCGGATACGAACGCTGGCGCGACGTGCCCGTCACCGAACGCGCAGAAGCGTTGGCCCGCACCGCGGATCTGTACGAGAAGCGGTCCGACGAGCTCGCCGCTGCCATCACGACCGAGATGGGCAAGGTCACCAAGGAAGCCGCCGGGGAGGTGCAGCTCGCCGCCGACATCTACCGCTGGTACGCCGAGCACGGCCCCGACCTGCTCGTCGACGAACCACTGGATCCGCAGGGTGCTGCCGAATCCTTGGTGCAGCACAAGCCGATAGGCCCGCTCGTGGGTGTGATGCCCTGGAACTATCCCTACTACCAGGTGGCGCGTTTCGTTGCGCCGAACCTGATGCTGGGCAACAGCATCATCCTCAAGCACGCATCGATCTGCGCGGCCTCGTCGGCACTCATGGCCGAGATCCTGCACGAGGCGGGAGTCCTCGAGGACGCCTACATCAACGCCTACGCCAACAGCGATCAGGTGGCGAAGCTCTTGGAGCACAACGCGGTTCGCGGCGTGTCGCTGACCGGGAGCGAGAAGGCCGGTGCGGCGGTGGCCGAGGTGGCGGCGAAGAACCTGAAGAAATCGGTCCTCGAACTCGGCGGATCAGACCCGTTCATCCTCCTCGACACCGCCGACCTGGGCCGCACCATCAAGGTGGCCTCCCGTGCGCGACTGTCGAATACCGGACAGGCATGTAATTCGCCCAAGCGATTCATCGTGCCCGATGCGCTCTACGACGACTTCGTCAACGGGCTGGTCACGGCATTCGACGACGCGGTGGTCGGTGATCCGACCGATACCGATACCCGTGTCGGGCCGCTGTCGTCGGTCGAGGCGCGCGATACCGTCGCCGAACAAGTGCAGACCGCGGTCAGCCAGGGCGCGACGCTGCGCACCGGGGGCACTCCGCTCGATCGGGACGGTGCATTCCTGCAGCCCGCCGTGCTCACCGACATCACCCCGGATATGGACGCCTACTCCGAGGAGATCTTCGGCCCGGTGGCGATGGTCTACCGCTACCGGTCGGTGGACGAGGCGGTGACCCTGGCCAACGACGTGCAGTTCGGGCTCAGCGGTTCGGTCTGGGGCACCGATCTCGAGAAGGCCGCGCAGGTCGCCGACCGGCTCGACGTCGGCATGGCCTATGTCAACGAGCACGGGACGACGCTGCCGGGTCTGCCGTTCGGCGGGGTCAAGCGGTCCGGCTTCGGGCGTGAACTCGGCCGATGGGGGATGGGCGAATTCGTCAACACCCGTTTGCGCCGCACCTCCTCGAAGTGAGCCCCGCGCACAGCTGAGGGAGTAGCGACAGCTGAGGGAATAGCGAAGGACTCACCGCCGCGCCGGGCTCGCCACCGACATCCCGGCGGCCCGGGCGCGGCGGATCATGGTCAGCGCGTTGTCGACTGCCGCGCCGCCGGTGTCGTTGTTGAAGTACACGTACACGTCGTGGGAGTCGTCGAAGTGCTCCGCGATTCGCCGCAGCCAGGAGTCGATGGCGCCATGCCCGTAGGCGACCGACCGCGACGACCGACCTTCGTGCAGGCGCAGATACCCGAAATCGGTTGTCGCCCAGAGCGGTGTGAGAGTGCTGCTGCGCCGATCCGCCCAGCACAGCGCGGCGTCGTGTTCGCCCAGCACGTCACGAACCTCGTCGCACCACCACGAGTCGTGGCGAGGTTCGACGACGATGCGCGCTCGGTTCCCGATGAGGCCCAGGACCTCGTAGAGTTGCGTCGGCTCGGCGTGCAGGTTCGGCGGTAGCTGCAACAGCACCGGTCCGAGCCGGGAGCCCAGACCCGCTGCGCGATCGAGAAAACGCTCGACCGGTTCCTCGGGCTCCTTGAGTCGCTTGACATGGGTCAGATAGCGACTCATCTTGACCGCCATGCGGAAGTCTGTCGGTAGCTGGCCGCGCCACGACTCGAAAGTCGCCCTGTCGGGCAGTCGATAGAAGGTGTTGTTTACCTCGACGGTGCAGAGCTGGGAAGCGAAGTATGCCAACCACTCTCGCTGCGGGATTCGACGCGGATAGAAATGTCCGCGCCAATCCCGGTATTGCCAGCCGGAGGTACCGATGTACAGCATCACCGTCGATGCTACGCACGCAGGTGAGAATTCATTTCGAGTCGGCCTCCCGGGGAGGCTCACGCGCGTAACGTGACCCACGGCCGTGAAGAAATCCGACATCAACCAATGGAGGCTCCCGATGTCCGATGCACGTGACACCGTTCTCGCTTACGCACCGAACGCCGATACCGCGGTGATCGACAAGATGGCGTCGACCTACGCCCTCGCGCTGCGTAACCGCGACGCCGCGCTGGTCTCGGCCAGTGACCCCGCGGAACTCAAGACGGTCCGCGAGAACTTCCTGAAGAAGAAGCTCGGACTCACCCAGAGTGACGCCGAACTCGACAAGGCCATCGCCGACGTCCTGGCCGGCATGAAGGACGGCAAGTCCAATCCGCGCCTGGCGGTGTACTACCTGCTCGCCGACAAGTTCGGCAAGCTCGACGTCTTCAAGTAGTTGTGCGTGGGGCAACAAGCCCACGTCAAACACCTCAGGACAGACAGATGACCGCGTCGGCCTCCTCGGCCGGACGCGGTCATCTGCGTTGTCGGACGTCCAGCGCTGTGGACGCCTACTGGTCTCTGGGAGCTATTGCCGCACGGCACGCCCGCGGATCGCCAGGTAGCCGGCGATCAACACGATCGCCACGACGATGCCGACGATGAACGGGATGACCTCCCAGCCGCCGTTGCTGTTGTTGTAGCCAAGCTGGTAGGTCAGCCACGATCCGACCAGTGACCCGACGATGCCGAGCACGATGGTCATGATCACGCCGATGTCCTGCTTGCCCGGCATCAGCAGTCGCGCGAGTGCGCCGACGATCAGACCGACGACGATTGCGCTGATGATTGTCCAGAGCATGGTGTCCACCTCTCTGTGGATGTCCGGTCGCGCGTACGCACGGCCGGGATGATGACCAAGAGCGGCCCGCGGTCTCGAGGCGACAGTGCTCCCGGTTGACCAGTGCATCCGGGCGAACCGGACGCTGGTCCTACATACGCTATCGCGTGGGACGCCGGCCGAGCTCCACTGCGACCCAATCGCAACGGGATTCCTTGTCCGCTCTGCGTGTCGTCTGTCCGACGGGGGTGATCGGTCCGAATCCCCCCTGAGCGCAGCATCGCAGGTGCACACCGATGGACGACGGGTACGTCCGTACCGGATCGTGTGCCGTCTGAGCTGTCCTGAATCGGCGATGCATCCACCCGTGCCGAATGACCACATGCTGCGCAGGCGGGCATCTGACCAGCGGATTTGGAACTTCGCGCCGTGGTGCGTAACTTATTCGAAGTCAGCGCGCCGCGGCGCCGCCCCGGAGGGCTCCGAGAGGAGTTCGGTAGGGGAGAGGAAACCGGGTAGACGTTGACCGCCCCAGACAAATCGATCCGGGCACAGTCATGTGCCAGGACGAGGACCCGGGGTCGCCAGAACCGAACGGCCGCGACCAGCGAGTTGCGAACACCGCGAGGATCTGGCACACTGGACGAGTTGCCCGCGATTGGGTGGCGAATCCTGAACGACAACTCATCGAAGGTCGCCCTGTGGGGTGGTGTTGGTGGGTGTGTGTTCTTTGAGAACTCGATAGTGTATTGGTGGATT